>JAJDDP010000192.1 GCA_029260235.1 Phycisphaerae bacterium
CCGCCCAGACACCAAGCCAAGTCAATGCCGCCCTTGGATGCCCTCTCCATGCAGGCCATCGTGTCCATCCCCGGCTCTGTGGGCAGTTCGACGCCAAAATGCTGTTGCAACCGTTCTAGGACGGGGCCTTTGAGCAGGGGCGTCGCACCTACCGAGCCGACACCCTGCACGTTGCTGTGTCCTCTGAGTGGCAACAAGCCGGCGTTGGGCTTGCCGAGCATACCCCGCATCATGGCTAGGTTGCCGATCATCTGCACGTTTTGAACGCCGTGCTCGTGGTGAGTAATGCCCATCGCCCAGCTGAAGATGACCTTGCGGGCGTGGGCATAGTGCCATGCAACCCGCTCGATGGTCTTGCGCGAGACGCCCGATTGGGTTTCGACCTCTTCCCAGGTCAGTTGCTGTAGGAACTGCTCAAACGCGGGCCAACCATCGGTGTGGTTAGCCATGAATCGCCGATCAATAGCGCCGGTATCCAGAATGATCTTGCCGATGCCAGCCAGCAGGGCTGAGTCGCCGCCGATATGCGGCTGAATGTATTCGTCGGCGATGTCGGTTCCAAAGAGCAAGCTTCGCACGTCGGAGGGAACCTTGAAACTAACCAGCCCCAGTTCTTTGAGCGGGTTGATGACCACAACCGTGCCGCCGCGACGTTTCATCCGAAGCAGCGAATGCATTAGCCGGGGATGGTTTGAGGCTGGGTTCCCCCCCAGTAGGAAAAACAGATCGCATCTATGCACATCGTCCAACACCACCGATGCGGTTCCGGATCCATAGATGCTACTTAGCCCAACACCGGAGGCTTGGTGGCAGTAGTAAGAGCAGTTGTTGATGTTATTGGTGCCCCAAAGCCGGGCAAAGAACTGGAGCAGGAAGCTGGCCTCGTTGGATGACCGCCCGCTGAAATAGAAGAAGCTGTCGTTTGGCTTGGTTGCCTTCATCTTGGCTGCGATGCGGGTGATGGCTTCTGCCCACGGTATCGGATGATAGTTTGCGTCACCAGGCCCGGCGTAGAGCGGCTGGGTCAATCGCCCGCTCGAATCAAGCTCGCGCGGAGAAAAGGCGCTGAGTTCATCCAAACTGAAGCGGGTGAAGAAATTGCTGCGGATCGCCCCTTGCATATCAGCCATCATGGCCTGAACGGATTTCTTGCAGACGGCGGGGAAGTGGCCTCTCTCGTTGACCATGCCGCCGAGCTGTCCGCCCATGCCCAGGGCGCAGGTTTTGCAGGCATTGCGGGACTTGAGCGCCTTGAACATTCGCCAAAGGCCGCCAACCCGCCGGGCCTGTTCGAGTGTGTATCCGATCGCTCTCCAGCCGCCGCCAGATGTTGGTATGTTCATGGTTGGCCCCTCGCCAAAGCTGGGCATGAATCGCGTGCTTCGTCCCGGACGCATTGCCAAATGGCATTGCCGCTGCCCGAAGCGCTCACTACTATTGAGAGCCGACGCATCGTAGGATCGGGGTCGGCGAACGTAAAGGAGAAAGCATGAGTTTCGAGCATCGGGGCGAGACGGTCATAGGCGCCCACGAATTCACGGAGTTGAAGCTGGTTTACCGCGTCTTGCATCAGCAGCTGGGAAAATTCCCCGAGTTGATGGACAGCCATTTTCTGATTGAGTTGCAGAACTTTCTCCAGCGCCAAGCCCGGGCTGACGGCATCGATACCTCTCATCACGGCGACTGGGATTGCTGGCTGAAAGATGACGCCAAGTAGTGGAAGCACATCCCACCTCAGCAGGCTAATCCACGCATCCCGCATTGAAATTCCAATTCTGGCTCATGTGACTAGGGGATGGAGAATGTGCAAAATGGTGGCTTCTAGAGATTTTCTTGATGTTTTCGGCTGCTATGGGCTACACTGACACGTGATCAAGGGACGCTAAGGGCGCACACAGCGTCTTCCACAGCAATTGGAATTGGCGGGCAGGCAAAGGAGAACATCTGATGATGGATCGATCAAGGCTGCACTTGTTGGCAGCCGGTGTCATCCTGTTGGCATCAGCCTCAAGCGTTTCGGCTGAGGGTGTCCAATGGGCCAAGTCATTCAAGAAGGCCAAGAAGCAGGCGAAGGAAAGCGGCCGATTGATGATGGTCGATTTCTACGCCGATTGGTGAGGGTTCTGCAAAAAGCTCGATAGCGAGACCTACCCGGACTCTCGCGTGATCAAGCTCACGGAACAGTTGGTTCCGGTCAAAGTCAACACTGATAACGAACCCTCGATCGCCAAGAAGTACAAAGTCCAAGGATTGCCCGCTATTGTTTTCTTGGACGGCAAAGGAAAACAAGTGGGCCGATTCGTCGGTTATCGTCCACCGGAAATCTTCGCCCAGAAGATTGAAGAGGTTCTCCGCGTACACAAAGAGCTGCCGAAACTCGAAGCGACGTTCGCCGAGCAGCCCGATGACTTGAAGCTGGCAGCAATGTTAGCCTCAGCCTACGCGGCGCGGGGAAACGCCCGCAAAGCGGCCAAGACGCTCAAGATCGCTGAGAAAACCGACCCGGACAATAAAGAAGGCTTTCTCACTGAAGCCTACATGACCGTGGCAGAGACCTTCGAGGGTGACAAGGATTTCCGCAATGCCGGCAAGTGGTACTCCCGCTCAGCCAAGTCAGCCAGCGAAGTTACGCTGGTGGTGGACTCGCGCATGGGCCTTGCCCGCTCCTGCTTCTTCCAGCGAACAAAGCTCAAGCCCGGATCAAAGGGCGTAGAGAAGAAGCTCAAGAAATGCATAGAGGAGCTAGAGGGTGTACTGGCCATGGAAGACCTGGCCGAAGATCAGAAGACCGGAGCTGAAGAAATGCTCAAAGGCGTCCAGGAAGAACTGGACGAGCACCTAAAAATGGCAAAGGAAAAGAAGAATCGCCGTTGAGCAGTTCCTCTCTTGCACAGGCCACGTTCTCTCGGCTGACGTCGGCGTGCAACCAAAGCTGACAATCATGGGCAACGCCAAGTTCACAATTGGCGTTGCCCGTTCTTCTTTTGATTCATGTCCGTGGTCGTGTCGGATGGTGTTTGAGCGATGTTGTTTTATTGATTTTCTTGTTGCATCTTCAACGCCGAATCGTTAAGCTGACCCTGTCGTCTCTGGGATTATCGGTCCAGGGACGATTGCGGAGCCTCTTGCGTGACGGTGTTCACCTGTCGAATACTCGTCAAGTAACCATGCCGGTAACGAGGCGAGGGATCGCCTGCGGGCGTTCAGCCCGGCAAGTCAAGGAGGCTCAAGGAAGGGCGCCAAACGTAGCTACAAGTCCTGAACAAGGCAACGTCAGACGCCATGCTGGAACTGAAGTGCTCGTCATACGATCGGCCACGCTGGTCTCGTCGCGCAGGAGATGCATGAAGCACAAACTAATCTGAGGTCATCCGCTCGTTGCAGCGGTATCCATAGTCTCTCTCTCTCCCTCCCAGGCTTGGGTTGTCCTTGTGGCGACCCCGGCCTGGTCTTTTTTTTGACTTATTTCAAGGCGAGGATTTGGCCGGCAGACCGGTCAACGGGTTGGCGCAGGGCCTGCGCAGCAGACCGTACGCAGTTGCGCGTCTCGATCTCTTGGTAGCATGAAGGAGGGGCGTCGGTCAGCGGCTACGGCCTCATAGTCGCTACAGCAGCGCTGCCTATGGTGAATGGATGCAGCGCTTGATTGGATTTTCCCGACACCTCGTCTTGGATGGTCACCTTCAAGACAAACTCGCCTGACCCGAGGTTGGCCGGGAGGGTAACCAGTTGGGCGAGGAAGAAGTCCCGGCGACGAGTGCGAGTGGTATCTATGATGTCCGGCTCCTCGTGCCGCCACAGTGATCTGCCGTCGGCGGTCAGCACTTCCATATCTCCTGAGAGCACGGTGCGGTATCGAACATCCCCAGCCTCTTCGGAGAAGAAATTGGCTACCTCAACATAGACGATGACTCGGTTGGCCTGATTGGGAACCAAGGCGCCTGGAGCCATTTCCTCATACACCCCAAAGGTTTCAACCCGTGTACACAGAGCAACTGTCGGGATTTGAAGATCACTCCTGTCTGTCAAAGCTTCGAGCAACGCTTGCGTAGAAGTCAGGGCATCGCCCGCGCCAACGACTGAGTTTTGCTCCATTTGCTGGGTGGTAACGATCACGTCGACAAGCCGGCTCATCAATTGCCGATTGCCGTCGAGCATTCCGTCAGAGAAACTCCGGGCATCCTCTTCCAATCCTGAGGCGAGTTGAAGCAACATCAGCTTCCACTGCATAGGCGTGTCGCTCGGCGTCTTGGTTAGATGCTCTTTCAAGGCTGCGATCAACTCTTCGACGCTGTAGTCCTGTTCGGGTAACGCAGTTGTCAGCGGGAGGTTGGCTGAGCTGGTGAGTTGGGCTTGGGCGTCAGCCGGCTGATCCAATGCTGTGCCACGGATGACCACGGCCTCGATCACCGGCATGTCCGGTAGGGCGACCAGGGGTTCCGCCTGGGCTTGCGGCGGTACGGAGTCTGTTTTCAGATCAACGGCTTCGTTGGCTGTCATGTTGGCCGCTAAGCTGCGATCGGTCGAATCAGCCAACGCGATACCTTCGGCTTCATCGCCCTGGGCAGGGACGGGGGCTTTGCTATCGAGTCGGTCCACAAACTCCAATACCTGAGCGACCGTCTCTTCCTGATGCGGGTCGGCAGTCGGCTCAGCCTTGGCAGTAGAAGGCGATGTGGCAGCCTTGGATTTTGACTTACCGAAGCTCAGGCCTTTCATGTCGGAGCAGCCGCCAAGGCTGATTGACAACGCGCTGAGCACAACGAGAGCGATTCTGCGGTTCATCCGTGAGTTCCTCCAGCAAGCATCCATGCCTACCATCAACTGTTGTTCATGCCGATCAGCGGCTGACGACGGTGCGTCTAACCAAAAAAGATTCCACGGCGTATCCTACCTCAGCCAGGCCTGTCTTGGTGGCTAAGTCTACTTGAAGCAGATCGCAGAGCTGGGCCTTGAGACTATTCGACGTAGTTCGATTGACCCGCTCAATCATCGCATCTCGGCGAGACCCGAACCCCCCGGGCGATACGCCGGCATCAGCTGCTTGCCTTGCTTCAAGCAAGCGACGGATCCCGGAAGCCAACCCCGCCACAGCCCGCATGGGTGCAGCTCGGTCAGTGGCTAACACATGCTGCCAAGCTTTCAAGGCACCTTGCAAGTCGCCCGAAGCCATGGCATCGGTAACGCGAAAGACAACCTCTTCGCGATGCTGTCCTACCAGCGAGTCAACATCCTCCAACGAGATGCTGGGTCTGCTTCCTACATAGACCGCCAACTTGCCCAGCTCGTTGTCCAAGTAATCAAGAGCCTGCCCAGCCAGATCGTGCAGCCTCTCCGCTGTAGCGCTGTCCATTTTCTTGCCGTAGGCATCGCGTGCCCGGCCAGCAATCCACTGAGCCGTGTGCCAAGGTTTGATCGATTCGCACTTGGTCACCTTCCCGGAGGCTGTAATGATCTTGCAGAGTTTCGTGTTGGCTGGCATAGATTTGCAAACCAACACCAGGCAGCTTTCCGATGCCGGGGTGGTGCAATACTTTTCCAGTTGCTTCCGGAATCGCTTGATGAACGCATCCGCCTGTTCGACGATTACCAGGCGCAGGCCGCCCAAGAGTGAATAGGTGTTGAGCTCATCGAGCACGTCAGCCAACTCAGCCGACTCGCCCTCCATGCGCGACGGTCCCATCGAAGACGGGTCATCCCCCAGCGTGGCCTGAACGATGTCAGCCACCGCCTGCCGCATGAGGAACGGCTCATCGCCCACTATGGCTTGCACGGGCAAAATGCTTGGTTGACTGGGGGTCATCTGGCTCACTATTTTCGTGCGGCGCGTCCGCGCAATGCGGGCAGATTCGCCAGTCGGAGGCGTGCCCGGGCAATCACCTCACTGTTGTTCGGCTCGACTGACGTTGCTTTCTGATAGTAATCGCGGGCGGTCAACTCGTCACCCTGATAAATCGAGACGTCGCCCAAGTTCATCCATGTAGCTGCGTCCTTGGGGTCTTCATCAAGGATGCGGCGGAGGAAATCTGAGGCTAGCCCGTATTGCCGTTGGGCAATGGCTACCCTCGCAGAACCCTCCAAGCCTGAGCGGAGCTTCGGATTCTGTCGCAAGGATAGTTGGTACGCTTCCAACGCTGCGGGAAAGTGGCCTTGGTTGTGAAGCAGCGATGCTAGGTCTACCAAAGCGATCGACAGCGTAGGGTCAGCCTTGAGTGCATCACGGAGCCGGGCCATCGCTAACTCATTCTCACCGCGATCTCGATGCTGCGTAGCCGCCTGATAGAGCATTCTGGCTCGGTCCTTGCTGCCCGCGTCAGCCCGGGCATCACTGGCTGAATTGCTCAGGTCACCATTGGGCGGCAAGGCATCGTCCAATTCTAGTTGGAGCCTACTCGGCAGATCGAACGAGGTGGCTGCCTCGACCCGGTTGCCGCCTTGATCAATGACCGAGATGCGCAGCACGATCTTGCCATCAAGGGCATCCTTCACCTTCCAGTCGTACCGCCCCGTATTTGCCAAGTTGCCCGCAATCGGGTTCCATGAGCCTTCCGGTGCTGTCCGGAAGCTTAATGAAATAGGCCTGGTGGGCAGATGAGCATCGATGGCTGACCAGCGCACGGCTATGGTGTTCCCCGTCGCAGACCTGGGATCGACTTTGGGCTTGTGCAATTGGACGATGGGCGGCTTGTAATCGACATAGGCCCAGCGCTGTGCATCGGTACCCGCCTGGGGTGGCGCCCCCGATAGCCCGGCTGAGTTGCCCGCGACAAAGTAGAAGCCGTACAGGCCTTCCTCAGGGGCGTTGAACTGGATCGGCGACTGTCGGTCGTCGTCCTGGCCATAAAGCTGCCATGTGTCACCCTTGTCCAGCGTGTACCAGAATCGCACCGACGCCAAAGGCAAGGCACGCTCATTCACGCGGTATTCAACGTCGAACACCTTGGAATTGACTCGGACGATGTCGTTCGCCACCGGTGCTGCAAAGCAAGCAGAAGTTCCTGCCGCCCAAACAACCATTTGGCATCCATGCCACACTGAGATGTTCTTCATGATTCCTCGTCCGTAGAGCTGGTTGAGTTACGCTGGGATGGTCAATTCACTCCTCACAATGAGAATATCGGACCACCCGCAAATTTTGCTTGATCCAAAGGCAGAATCTGCGCCTCCACGGCGAGACAACGCGCAGCTTGTGCCGGAAATTGCCATAAAGTTATTTGTGGCAATGAGTTATCGAAATCAACGCCGAATTGCCTATCTTTACAAGTCCAAGGACAGCAAGGATTCGTGGAGAAATCCCCCTTTTTCGCCCGAAAATGCATGTTGCAGGGCGAAAATGCTTTGCCTGTCGATGGGCACGGTGCTACAGTAGCCGCCCGAACGTGATGCAGACTTCAGAATCATACGGTCAGCTTTCCATAGGAGCCGGCGCTTATGCAAGAATACGAGAGCCTTCGTGAATTGGTCGAATCAGCCGCAGATGACGTTGCCAAAGCCCAAGGCGGCAACAAGGCCGCTGGAACCCGCGTCCGCAAGATGATGCAGGAAATCAAGACAGCAGCCCAGGATGTCCGCAAGAAGATTCTTGAGGTGCGGTCCACCGACGATGCTGGCTAGCATGTTGCGAGACGTTCCTGGAATCTGAGCTGTTTATCCCGGTTCGGATGGACCATGCTCGTCATTGGGCGTTCTCTGCGCCAAGGCGCGGGCGGGCGCTGCTTGCATGGTCGCCAACGACGCTTGCTGAAGGATTCGAGAGTGCCTCCACCACTTCTATGTGACCTGGACTCGATTGATCTGGATCGCGTAATGTTCACGCGGGAGCAGATCTACGAGAAACTTCCTCACCGATTTGAGTTCATGCAGCTCGACGGCATCATCCACATGGATAAGGAGGCCGGTGTTGCGGTCGCCTATCGGGATATCACCCTGCAGGATTGGTGGGTTCGCGGCCATGTCCCTGGAAGCCCGATCTTTCCCGGCGTGCTGATGTTGGAGGTGTCAGCCCACCTGTCCGCCTTCATGATGCGCTACTTGGATGACTATGATGGCTTCGTCGCTTTTGGCGGCGTGGACAAGTGCAAGTTTCGCGGCGCAGTCAACCCACCCGCTCGGATGTATGTGATCTGCCGGCGCGTCGAAGATCGCCCCAAGCGCATTTCGGGTAACTGCCAAGGTGTCGTTGATGGCACGCTGGTGTTTGAAGCACAGATCACTGGCTTGCCTCTTCCCAATACACCTACTTAGCCAAGGCAAGCAGCGAACAGGCCGACGGTCAAGTGCCTTTCCGCGTCACTCTGCCGATACGACAGCCACCGCGTGACCTCCGCAGAATCGCCAACGATGGCGCGGATTGAGCAGCTAGTCAGATGTCATGGAACTCGAGTCTCAGCGGTTTCCCCCAATGCGCATCGTCACGCCGCGGTGCCCTTCCTTGGCACTTGGCTCCTGATGCTCGAGCGGTATGAGTCGATGCCCAAGATCTCTCCCAGCCCGTAGCGTCGATCATTCTCAAATGACATGCGCCTCCGCCTCGTCAACGGAGGCTGCAGCGGCTCGCTTTCTGTTGAGTCATTAGGCCAATCCGGCAAACCGAGTGCCAAATCAGACTTGTTCTGTGTTGATTTCGCGGTCACAATCGTACGCTGTTGTGGCTAACGTTCGTTATCTAAAGACCCTAGCCCTTCGTTGCCCCATGAAGCTTGGTGAGAAAAATCCGATGACAAGGCTGATTACTTCGATCACCAGCTACGACCTTCCCGAAGGCGTGAAGCTCGCCCTAGAGGCCATCGGGCACGGCGCGGACTGGGTCGAACTGAGGCTCGACGGTTGGGATAGATTGCCCGAGAGTGATCTTGCGCTTTTGGATCAGTTGCCCGCAGGCCGCTGGGTTGCCACCTGTCGATCCGCGGATGAGGGCGGAGAATTCTCAGGCGAACTGGCAGATCGAGTTTCCCGCCTGCTCGCAGTGGCTGCCCGTTCTGATTGTTACGTCGATTTCGAGTGGGCCGATTGGCAACGGTCAGCCAATATCCGCCAGAAGGTGCGATTGGCCGCAGCGGTTCGAGGTCAACTCGCCGCTGATCAACAGCGCCTGGTTCTTTCAAGCCATGACTTTTCCGGGCGACCGGCAGATCCCATCGGCTTGCTCGAGGAGATGGGTTCTGAGTCAGACCTTGCCGCTGTCAAGATGGCTTGGCGGGCACTGCACATCTGCGACAATTTCTTGGCCTTTGAGGCCATGCGGCAAGTCGGAGCACTGACCATCGTGATTTGCATGGGTGAAGCTGGCTTGCTTTCGCGCGTGCTCAGCCGCAAGTTCGGCGCGTTCGCCAGCTACTGCGCGACGGCAGTATGTCGCCAGTCAGCCCCGGGTCAGTTGACCCAGGAAGAGATGGTGGAGCGTTACCGCTGGGATCAAATCGGGCCAGAGACCAAATTGTTCGGAGTCATTGGTGACCCGGTGCGGCACTCGATGAGTCCCGCTCTCTTCAATGCCCTCTTTGCTAAACACAAAATCGATGCGGTGTACCTGCCGCTGTTGACCGACACCACCGGAGACGTGTTTACCCGATTCTTACGGGGTTGTGCAGACCGCCCGTGGTTGGACGTTGGTGGGTTCAGCGTTACCGTTCCGCACAAGCAGGCTGCTAGGAACTTCGTTGGGTCGCAGGTCGAACCACTGGCGCAAAGGATTGGGGCTGTCAACACCCTGGTTCTCACAGAGGTCGGCCTTTCTGGCTTCAACACTGATTACGCAGGTGCCCTGGAAGCAATCACGGACGCGCTGAACTGTGACCGCAGCGACTTGTCCGACCTTAGGGTCGAAGTCCTTGGCGCAGGCGGCGTTGCCCGGGCAATTACGGCTGGTCTTTGCGACTGTGGAGCCGTTGTGACTCTGTTCAATCGCAGTCCGCAGCGGGCAAAGAAATTGAGCGAGGAGTTTGGCTGTGCCAGTCGTCCCTGGGAAGAGCGCAATGAACCCAGCGATGCCGAGCTGCTCATCAATTGCACGAGTGTTGGGATGTGGCCTGCGCATGTAGAGAGTCCGTTGTCTCCTGATCGATTTCTAGGCAAGCCAGCCGTGTTTGACACGGTCTACAATCCATTAGAAACACGATTGCTCCGTGATGCCAAGGGCGCAGGCTGCAAGACCATCGATGGCGTGTCCATGTTCGTGCGTCAAGCAGCCGCCCAGTTTAAGCTGTGGACGGGACTTGACGGCGACCTTGATTTCATGCGCTCGGTAGTGGTTCAAGAATTGACCAAAACCAGTTCCGGGGAAGGTCAAGGCTGATGAGCGAGCAGAGGAATATCATTCTGATCGGCTATCGCGGCTGCGGAAAGACAACCGTGGGCCGGGTCCTGGCCAAGCAACTGAGCAAGACGTTTATTGATTCTGATGAACAGGTCGAAACTGAAGCCGGAGTGAGCATCAAGGCAATCTTCGACGTTGGTGGCGAAGCGGAATTTCGGCGGCTCGAAAAAGATGCCATCGCAGATATCGTGCAACAGAGTAGCTTGGTCATTTCGGTGGGTGGGGGAGCGATCCTTGACCCCCAAAACGCAGAGCGACTGCGGGCAAGTGGCCAAGTTGTTTGGTTGACCGCCCCGGCTGACGCGTTGTGGCGGCGCATCAAGTCAGATGCCAGGAGTGCAACCGGTCGTCCTGATCTCACTGAAGAGGGTGGTCTTGAGGAAGTTTGCAAAGTCTTAGCCCGGCGCGAGCAGGCTTACAGCTCGGCCGCACATTTCAGTGTGAATACCTCGGGCCGCACAGCGTCGGAGGTTGCAACGGCGATCCTTGAGATACTCGATGATGGCGTGAACGCAACGTAGGCAAAGCCTCGGCGAAGCTTCCGGCGACGGCTGGCTGCCCAAGCCGACGGTGGGACTTGAACCCACAACCTCAGCTTTACGAAAGCTGTGCTCTACCGTTGAGCTACGTCGGCACAAGACAATCAGGCTTTGGGGCGTCGTTGTACCCGATCAGCACTTCCGGAGTCAAGGTGCCCACCCTTGAGGGTGATCGCTTACGTCGATAGTTTCGGTCATTTTGATACACTGCGACTGAATGAGTAGATCGATCAGTCTGGAGGCAGTGAACTTGGCACCCAAGCGAAAACAATTACCGACGCAGGAGAGTGGCCCAAATCCGATCCTGATCGTGTTGCTGGTGATCGCCGGCGGCATTTTCGCCGCCGCAGGCTGGCTGGCGACGCGCCCGGTGGATCCGGAAGGGCCAGAGATCGCGGGGTCAGCCCAGCCCTTGGCAAGTCGCGATTCAGCCAATCAGGATGCGACGCCTGGTTCAGGCGATCGACCCAATGTTGTCATCATGCTGGTGGACACGCTCCGCGTAGATCGCTTGGGCGCTTATGGCTGCGACAAACCAACGTCGCCCAACATCGATGGCCTGGCTAAGCAGGGCGTCGTATTCGAGTCTTGCAACTCTACAGCCCCGTGGACGCTGCCGTCGGTGGTTTCGATGCATAGTTCGACGTTTCCCTGCGAACATCGCGTGCTCAAGGATGGCCAACGCCTGTCGTCATCGATCAAGACATTGGCAGAGCGGTTCAAAGAATCCGGCTATGCCACAGCTTCATTTCATGCCAATCCCTACGCCGGCCGCATGAGCGGCTTGGATCGCGGCTTCGATTTCTCCAAGGGCATGCCCTTTGTGAATGGGGCGACGGTGGAGCAGTGGTTGGCTACTTCGCCCGGGTCGCCTTTTTTCTTGAACATCCACAACATTGAACCGCACAATCCATACGACGTCGCCAAGCAGTTTATCGAGCCGTTCGGCCAAGCAGGTCAAGCCGAAAAACAAAGCACGATGGATCGATACCTGAACTTCCGCAAACTCACCCGGGTCGATTTTGAAAACAACCGCCCCCTGGGGACCACGGACAACACAGCGGAGCAATTGGCTGCGCTCAAGATGCTTGACGACTACAAGCCCACGATCGATCTGCTGTACGATGCAGCTGTGCTCAAGGCGGACTTCCGCGTCGGTCAAGTTCTGACCACCCTGGTGAAGAAGGGGTTGTGGGACAACACGCTGTTCGTTCTGGTTTCGGACCATGGCGAAGAGCTGGGCGATCACGGCGGATGGATGCATGATCAATCGGTCTACCAGGAGTTGATTCACGTCCCATTGATTGTACGCTTCCCCGGAAATCGCTTCGCCGGGCAACGCGTGAAGCAGACCGTATCGCTGGTTGACTTGGCCCCGACGCTGCTGGCTGTGATAGGCCAAAGAGATCGAGTCGAGGGCATGCGAGGCCAAAGCATGCTTCCGCTGGTCGCTGGCCGCAGCAACGCTGACGCCGAGGAGATGCGGGTCACCTCCATGCGTATCAACCGCAAGAAATACTACAAACCCTACAAAGAGGGCCGAGGGGATCTCAACGTCGTCGTCCGCAAGGGCAGCTACAAAGGCATCTGGAACGTTGAGACAAAATCATTCGAGCTGTACAACCTTGCCGCTGACCCGAAGGAGTCAGCCGAACTAGCTCAGAAACAACCAGAACTCGTAGACGAGATGCAGCAATTCGCCCGTGCCTGGCTAACCGAGTGTGGCCAATCCGCGCCAAAGACACCGTCAGGGTCAATCGACAGCATGGATAATGAGACGCTAAAAGCCCTGCGCTCGTTGGGCTACGTTGAGTAATCAAGCCGCACGACAACCGGGCATTCTGCTCATCCGCGTCGGTCTAGTTGGCAGCGTTCTCGTCGGAGAAACAACAAGCCTCCCAGCAAGGCTATGGCGAGGCTGTGGGGTTCCGGTGTGGCGAACACACGTATCTCGTCAATTCCTGTGCCTGCAAAGACAAGGTCGATTGTCAACGTATGGAAGTCGCCTGAGAGAGTGATCGTATCAGGCGGGCCATTCCCGCCGTTGGCTTCCAATCCGCGATTGGGGTGTAGCGGATCTGCGCCGTAGATGGTCCCTGGAGCGCCGAAGGCTAGGTCCGTTACGTTCAACCCGTCCTTGAAAACCATCAAACCGAGAATGTCTTCTGAGAGCGTGAGCGAGCCCGTGAGAGAAACTGTGCCGGGCATGTCTTCACCGATAGGGTCGAAGTGGGCGAAGTATGTGTTGACTACGGTGCCGGCCGCAAGAGTGCCGGGGTTGACGCCGCCTGCCGGAGGCTGGGGCTGGTATGTCGTGGTGACACCAGGATGCACAACGTTAACCGTCAGAGCTGAAGAAAGTGTCACGTTTGACCGTTCGGAATAGACTCGAATGAACTCGTTACTTTCAAGCATTCCCGAATAGACGGATGGCGGGGCGGGGGAAAGTAGTTCCATTTGCCCGCTAATCGAGACAATGCCGGCCCGCGCAAAGCTGGTAGCCAATGCCGGTGCTAGGCAACAGACGAGGGCAAATCTGGTGACTGAATGCATTGCTTCTTCTCCTCAAGAGCCGTTGTTGATTTGCGCATGTCAGGTCATCAGCTCAACTGCTTGAGCCTGCCATGAATCAAATGCCGATTCTATTACTGCCGAAGCCCATGACAAGAGCGAAAAAAAGAGAGAACGCCTCAACAAGGGCTCTCTCTCCTCCTGTCACGGAATGATCTCTCAATAACGAGCGCGGTTAGAAATTGAAAACCATCCTATCAAGTTCTAATTGCCGATTCAAGGTCCGGTAACGGCGTTCCCAGGATCAGGGATTCCGTGTTGGGGATCGTCAGCGATCTAATCGCCGTACTGAGCGATGATCTCTTCTTTTGATTTTCCTAGGATGCCGTGCTGCTTGCCGACTTTGGCGAAGGCTTCGATGGCTTTGTCGATGTGCTGGGTTTGGTGGGCGGCTGATAGCTGCACGCGAATGCGGGCTAGGCCTTTGGCTACTACCGGATAGAAGAAGCCTATGACGTAGATGCCCTCGGCGTAGAGGTCCTTAGCGATGGTTTGGGCCAGTTTGGCGTTGTAGAGCATGATGGGCACGATGGGGTGTTGACCTCGCTTGATGTCGAAGCCCGCTTCGGTCATGCCAGTGCGAAATCGTTGGGCGTTGGCGTTGACCTTGTCCCGCAACTCGGTGCTGCCGGTCAGCAGGTCCATCACCGTGATGCTGGCTTTGACCACCACGGACGACACCGTATTGCTGAACAGGTACGGGCGTGAGCGCTGCCGCAGGAGATCGATGATTTCTTGGCGCCCCGTCGTGTACCCGCCGGACGCACCGCCCAGGGCTTTACCCAGCGTCGAGGTGATGATGTCCACTCTTCCCATGACGCCGCAGTGTTCGGTCGAGCCCCTGCCCGTCTTGCCCATGAACCCCGTGCAGTGGCAATCGTCCACCATGACCAGGGCGTCGTACTTGTCAGCCAAATCGCAGATCTTATCGAGCTGAGCCACCGTGCCGTCCATGCTGAAGGCACCATCGGTGGCAATCATGCGGTAGCGGGCGTCCTTGGCCTCTATCAGTTTTGATTCGAGGTCAGCCATGTCATTGTTTTGGTAGCGGTAGCGAGCGGCTTTGCAGAGTCGAATGCCGTCGATGATCGAGGCGTGGTTTAGCGCGTCAGAGATGATCGCATCCTCTTTGGTCAAGAGCGGCTCGAACAGCCCGCCGTTGGCATCGAAGCAGGCGGCGTAGAGGATGGTGTCGTCGGTCTGATGGAAGGCCGCGATCTTGCGTTCCAATTCTTTGTGGATGTCCTGCGTACCGCAAATAAATCGAACGCTGCTCATGCCGTAGCCATGGCTATCCAGGGCGTCGCGGGCGGCCGCGATGACTTTGGGGTGGCTTGATAACCCCAGGTAGTTGTTAGCGCAAAAATTGATGACCTCGCGAGAGGGATCGCCCCAAGGAAACTCAACGCGAATGTCAGCCGCCTGAGGACCAAGGATCAACCGCTCTTCCTTGAAAAGCCCAGCCTCACGAATAGAGGTAAGTTCACGCTGAAGATCATCTTGCATTCGGCCAAACATGGTCTGCTCCTTGGTGTTCCGTCTAGCGATCCATGGGCACTATTGTTCTCAAATTGTCAGAAGATATCCAGCCTTGGCCATCCTTGGTCCGGGGAATCAGGTGGGCTCTTCCATCATGGAATGCAAGTACGGAAAGCCTCACGCGCAATTGCTTCGTGCTCGATGACCGATCTTGAGGCCCTATCCCGAAGAATCTTACTTCTCCAGAGTCCAGGGCCGTTTCCAGTTCGGGCTCATACACTTCAAGCAACTGCGCTTGGCAGATCCGTAATTGCTCGCTAAGGTTATTGAATCGACCGGCCAGCTCCTGACTCTGTTGGTTTTGCTTGTCTGTCAACTCTTGCACTAGGTTGGCTAGTGCTACAATTCGCTGTTCTTGCTCATTCACCAGATCCCTCAGCCGGTTTGGCTTCTTCTTATCCGCCGCAAGCGAAGCACCCGCCGCAGCAACGAGCAGCCCCAGGGCAATGCCAGTTGAGAACTTGGTCATAAGGTATCTCCTTGATGTCATTTGGAATCTTGATTCGGCATGTTCAACCCAAATCCGATCTCAGCCGCAGTCATCGGCTGGCCTGCTCGGTGCATGCAAGCCCCCACACTCAGGACAGACGCCCGACGTGTTCCCCGTCATGCTGTAACCGCACTTCGCACACCTACCCTCCCGACGCCATCGCCAACGGCGTGCCGGGCCTCGAATGAAAGCGATCATGGAGGTGCAAGACAGTATTCCACTCAACAGCCAATTGGGAAAACCAATCTCTGACATCTTCACAAACCTGTACGGCGTTTGGATCCCAGACTTCCACACTTCGTGTCCCTGGACAACGAATCTCGACCTCTCATAAAAACGCCTACCCGAATAGTGGAATTCAGAATGAAGCTCAACCTTCATCAACGTCTTTCTTTCCTCGTAACTTTTCAGCCATTCGCAACAGCTGCGGCTGGCATCGCGGGGATCTTCCCGGTTTCGAGGTAGGTTTTTAGCCCGTTGGTGATAGTCTTGGTCGGGTTCAACCCGCGCAGTCGGAGGGTGCGATAGACGCTCATGAG
>JAJDDP010000193.1 GCA_029260235.1 Phycisphaerae bacterium
GTCATGCAAGCTCTTCTGAATTGGCTGCTAGCCCAGGCACCTGTATCCAACCTGGTTGGAACGCGGATCTTCGTCAATCGTATCCCGCGCGAAACGATCGAGGCAGAGGACACCTTTCATCCAAAAAAGATGCTCGTTATCCGTCAGGCCGGTGGTGCATCAAAAGCAGACAACATGCCGACCGACGACCCGACGATTTCTATCTTGTGCTACGGCGAAAGTGATCTTGAGGCGGACAGTGTGCGTCGCGCCGTCTGGAAGAGTTTTCTGGATCTTCATCGCGTGCTGCAGGACAGCGTGCGTATTTATCACGTCAACCCGGTTGGCGGGCCAGTACCCCTGGTCGACGCAGAAATTGTCTGGCCGGCCGTGTCGCAGAATTTTTCGCTCAAAGCCGCAGTTTTTTAGGAGATTAAATCGTGAGACTCGAAATATTGAATGGGCCACTGGAACTGTATTGGGCTCCGGTTGGCGAAGCCTTTCCGGACGTCGATGTGGCGCCGGCAGGTAACTGGGCGTTGATTGGTACCAGCGGATCGACCAACTACACCGAAGACGGCGTTTCGCTTGCATACGATAAGAGCTTCGAGGTCTTTCGCGGCCTTGGAAACTCGTATCCGCTGAAGGCTTTCTTGACCGAGACGGATGGATTCGTTCGCGTAACGATGGCGGACATGACGCTTGATCAGCTGCGCATGGCGTTCAACCTGAATGCGGTCACGGCGGTTGTTGGCCCTCCGGCGATCGAGCACTTCAGCCTGGATGTCGGTTCTGACCTGACCGAGATGGCATTGCTTGTTCGCGGCACGGGCAAGAGTCCTGAGTTTGATGGCAGCAACATGCAGTTCGAATTGAACCGTGTCGTCGAGACTGGATCGCACGAGATCACCTTCGTCAAAGGCGATGCGGCGAATGTCGAACTTGAATTCAGAATGCTACTGGATGCATCCGATGCCGTCGGTCGACTCGTTGCTGCAACAGCATAGCGATCTTGAAAACACAGTAGCCAACGAAAAGCGCGCTGTCAGAACGCATCGCGCTCGGTTACGAGATGCAAAGGGCGAGCTGGTCAGTATCACTGAGACACTTGAGCAGCTCGGTATCAAAGTAGAACAGGCGAAAGGAGAACCCTATGGCCGAAAACATGCTGGACATCCTCACTAAGGTTGATCGACCGACTTTCACGATTGATGGTGAAAGTTATGAGATGCGACACCCCAATGAACTCTCGATGACAGAGCTCCATTTACTGTCAAGCAAGGGGTCGACACTGGTATCGCTTGGCAAGCTGTACGAGGAAGACCCAGATGAGGCGTTCAAGTCTATCACTGACTGCATGAACGAACTCCTGGACATAGTGACACCGGACCTTCCGAAGAAAGTCCTTGAGGCCCTGAATCCGTTTCACGTACAGCAAATCCTCGACAGTTTTACAGGGCTCTCCCGGATCAAGCCGAAACCGGGCGGGAAGCGAAACCGGAAGAAGCGATCGCCAAGTTAGTTCGCTTCTACGGCGGACTGCCACAGGACTGGCTGAGTATGCCCATGATTATCGTGCAATCACTAATGAAACAGATCGCGCCAGTGAGCTCCGAGGAGCGCATGGAGTATCTGACGGATACGGCAGTAGCATCGGGTAATGCGAAGGCGGAATTCGTGAGGAGTCATCAGCGATCACTTGTCAGGCATACCAAGCCGCAGAAGCGACCAGCAAGCCTTTCCGAACTAGCTGCTATGGGGATTCAAGTCGATGTCTGAGCGATTGGGTGACGCGGTACTTGACCTGCGAACTGACGATACGTCGTTTACCCGCGGCATCAAGAAAGCGGAGGCGCAAACCAGGCGACTCGGAAGAGTCTTCGACGATGTAGGCCGCAAAGCTGTAAACATTGGCAAGCAGCTTTCTGCCTTCGTTTCCCTGCCAATTCTCGCGATCGGTGTGGCCTCGGTCAAAACTGCATCCGACATTCAGGAGATGCAGAATCTCTTTGATGTGACGTTTGGTGATGCTGCTGACGGCGTTGAAGAATGGGCCGATCGAACGGCCA
Organism: Phycisphaerae bacterium; assembly: GCA_029260235.1. Lineage (GTDB taxonomy): Bacteria > Planctomycetota > Phycisphaerae > UBA1845 > UBA1845 > OFTM209. The sequence goes on from JAJDDP010000193.1 coordinate 2,049, forward strand.
AGGCGACCAACCGATCGAAGTTCGAGTTGCAACGAACGGCCGCAGACTTTGCAGCGTTCCTGAAACCGCTGGGCGTGGCTCCGGATGCGATCGTTCCGATGTCGACGGCGCTGACACAACTCACAACGGATATCGCATCATTCCGGAATCAGACCGATGAGGAGGTCTTTACCAGGCTGTTCTCCGGATTGGCCGGCGAAACAGAAGCGGTGCGTCGCCTCGGTATTGATATCGGCGAGGCAGCGATCAAGCAAGAGCTGCTGAATCAGGGATTCAAGGGCACGGCAACAGATGCGACACAGGGCCAGAAAGCGATGGCACGTTTCGCGCTGATCGTGCGCCAAACCACCGATGCACAAGGCGATGCCATACGCACGTCAGACAGTTTCGAGAACCAGACCAAAGGGCTTGGAGCAGCCATTACGGACATTCGTGTTGAGATTGGACAACGCTTCCTACCCATTGCAACGCGCATGGTGAAAAAGCTCAGGGAGCTTGGCAAGCGGTTTCTTGGGCTTTCATCAAATGTTCAGTCGGGCACAATTGCCGTGGTCGCATTCGTAGCGATCATTGGTCCTGCAATCATCGCGCTTGGCCTAATGGCAAGGGCAGTCGGATTCGCGATAACCGGACTCGCTTTTCTTGGCCCTGCTTTGCGGGGTGTTTTTCTCGTAATCAAGGGAACGCTGATAGCGATACAGGTTGCCGTGGTTGGCTTCCTTGGTTTCTTCGCAACGATTCCCGGAATTATCGTCACATCCCTGGCCGCACTGATCGGCGGCTTCTTTATTTTCAAAGACACGGTCATCGGGTTTTTCAAGGGGCTGGTTCTTGCAATCAAGGATGCCTTCGTAGGCGGGTTCAATGATGTCGTTGTGATCCCGTTCCAAAAAGCGCTCAACTCACTCAGCGATCTTCTTCTGACATCTCCATTAACGGCCGCCTCCGCCGGAGCATTGCGGGTTGAGGTCAATGACGTGATGGGCAACACCTTCGCTAAAGATATGACGGCCGTCATTGCCGAGGCGGCGGAAAACGGCAAGCGAGAACTTGAGTCATTCAAAGAGACCGCCATCAGTGTTACCAACGTCGTCAAGACCAAGTTCGGTGAAATCGGAGGTGCGATAAGCGACTTCATTCCTGACCTTGAGCTGGCCGATTTCTCTTTAGCGAACATCGGATCTCAGTTCGATAGCCTATTGAACCAGTTTAGATCTCTGAATAACGCACAAGTCGAGGTCGCGGGTGCAGCAGGTGATGCTGCCGGTGACGCCGCCGAGTCATGGCAAGACTTCGGCGAGACGATCAGAGACTCAATGGAAGATAATTTGACCGACACGCTGACTCGCTTTCAGAGTTTTGGCAACGCTGCTAAATCAATCTTGAACGAGGTTCTCACAGCGTTCGTGCGCATTGGTCTCGTTCGTCCATTTCTTGTGACTCTCGGGCTGCCTGCTTTTGCGGCTGGCGGGCGTCCACCAGTTGGTCAGGCTTCTATTGTCGGTGAACGCGGGCCCGAGTTATTTGTGCCAGACAGGGGAGGGCGGATCATTCCGAATGATCAACTTGGCGGTGGCGGCGGTGGTGTCAATCAGGAATTCAATTTCCCAATCGCCTTCCCGACCCAACTAGAAGCGTTCATCAGAAACGTTGCCGGACCTACTGGCCGGGATGCTGCATTGCAAGTACTGAACGCCCAACGAGGCCGTTTCTGATGGCGAAGTTCTTTCTGCTGAATCCGGGGTTTGAGCTTGGTGATCGAGATTGGTCGAAGATAACAGGGTCAACCATTGTAAAAGACGCCGTGAATGCGCGCAGCGGTTCATGGGTCGGAGTAAATGCCGCCGGACAAGACGGCCATCGCCCGATCGTAAGTTTTGCAATCAGGCCGGGCTCAAAAATAACGGCTTCATTTTGGGGTAAACACACGGCCGATTTTGATAGAGCGACGCAACTCTATGTACAGTGGCACGACAAAGACGATGCCTTTCTGAGTCAGAACCTTGGCAATACTATTGCAGCAGGAACGACGGCATACACAAAAAGCGAACTGATCGATGCGGTTGCACCGGATCGTGCGAAGTTTTTTAAGCCCTTAGCTTGGGTCGACGGCACATCGACGCTCGGAACATCGTGGTCTGATGATTTTGATGCCACAGGCGACATCATCGAATCCATCCCCGCAACAGCGACGCTTTCCAGCTATCGAATGGTTCCCGCTGACACCGTAGGCGTGTTCGATCCATTGGTTGGCCCCGACAAATTTACTGAATTCAACGCCGGTATGTCTGACAAGTGGGCAGGCGTGTATTCGTTCGTTCCTTCACTCGGTGTAGATCTAGGTGGTCTGGGTTCATGGGATCGTGGGCGCGGTCGTACGGAGAGGTTCTTCGCTGTCGATGCTGTTCGAACCGTGCCGCTCAACGGCATTGTGAACGGGATGACGGTGGACGGTACGACGACTCAGGGTACGAACAAGATTCCAGTGAAGGCTGGTCCAGTGAGCTCGACAGCGCTTGTTGCTGGCGACTACATGGAAGTCAAAGACCAGTACTTCCAGCTTCAGCGTGATCTGGAGATCGGTCCCGAGGGTACTGGGGAAGCAATTGTCTGGCCAGCAGTTCGGTCAACGCTCGCCGATGGCGAGGACGTCATCACCGACAACCCAAAGATGGTGGCACGCATTACCTCTGATCTTGACTGGCGGCGCATTGAGGCGCGCCCCGTCGTTTTGGCGATTAGCTGGGAAGAGGTATGAGGAATCTCGCCCAGGCTGTGCTCGATGAACTGGCGAAAGATGAAGTCAACATCGCGATCCTTGGTGAGATCGACTTCCTGTCCGGTACGCAGAATCTTTGGGCCGGACCTGAAGGCCATGCTCTCGACT
>JAJDDP010000194.1 GCA_029260235.1 Phycisphaerae bacterium
CATCGACCACGGCAAGAGCACCCTGGCTGATCGGCTGCTCGAAGTCACCGGCGTGGTCAATGCTCGCCAGATGAAAGAGCAGTATCTCGACGATATGGATCTCGAGCGGGAGATGGGTATCACCATCAAGGCCAATCGGGCCAACCTGCCCTACAGGCTTGATGGCATTGATTACAGCCTAAACTTGATCGACACGCCGGGGCATGTGGATTTCCACTATGAAGTATCTCGGGCGATGGCGGCTTGTGAGGGCGTGCTCCTGCTGGTAGATGCTTCTCAAGGCGTGCAGGCCCAGACGGTCGCCAGCGCCTACCTGGCCGTCGAAGCTGGGATCGAAATCGTCTTGGTCATCAACAAGATCGACTTGCCCGGCGCCCACCCTGAAGATGTTGCCCTCGAAGTAGAGCAGGTGCTGGGTCTTTCTGCCGATGAAGCCATCTTCACATCCGCAAAGACGGGAGAGGGCATCGATGAGATTCTCAAGGCTATCGTCAAGCGGATTCCGCCGCCGCCGGGCGATCGCAAAGCCCCGCTACGGGCACTGCTCTACGACGCCAAGATGGATGTACACCGCGGCGTTATCTGCCACATCAGGGTGAGGGACGGCGTCGTCAAGAGAGGCGACCGGCTGCTGCTGATGGCCCGCGAGTCAACCCATATCGTTACCGAAGTTGGCCAATATCGTCCGAAACCCGATGCCATGTCTGAATTGGTCGCCGGCCAAGTAGGCTATCTGCTCGCCGGCATCAAAACGCTGGCAGACCTGCGCATCGGCGATACGCTGACCCTCGAAACCAACCCAGCCGCAGATCAACTGCCTGGCTATGAAGCCCCCAACCAGATGGTTTTTTGCGACTTTTATCCAGGCACAGGAACCCAAACGCCCGAACTGCGGCAGGCGCTCGAAACGCTGTGGCTTAACGACTGCTCCTTCACTTTTGAGCCGGCAACCTCCGACGCGCTTGGCATCGGCTTTCGGTGCGGATTCCTTGGTCTCTTGCACATGAAGATTATTCAAGAGCGCCTCGAACGCGAGAGCGATGTCAGCGTTGTGCAGACTGCCCCGACGGTTACGTTCGAGATTCTGCTCAACGACGACACGGTCGAGCGCATTTCCAGCCCCAGCGACCTGCCGGACGGATCCAGCATCAAAGAACTGCGCGAACCGATCATGAAAACCCAATTGATCATTCCAGCCGATTGCGTCGGCGGGGTCATGCAACTGGCTTTGGATCGACGGGGCGTGCAACGAAAAAGCGAATACCTCTCCTCGACGCGGGTGATGATCACCTACGACTTTCCGCTGGCTGAGATCTTGTACGACTTCTTCGACAAGCTAAAAAGCGTGACCCGCGGATACGGTACTATGGACTACGAGCTGACTGGGTTTGTTGACTCCAAACTGGTGAAACTTGACATCCTGGTCAACAATATTCCGGTTGACGCTCTCTCGGTCATCTGCCACCAGGACAAAGCCATTTTCCGGGGCCGAAAGCTCATCCAGCGACTAAAGAAACAGATCGATCGCCACCAGTTCGAGATCCCCCTGCAAGCCGCCATCGGAACAAGGGTCATCGCCCGGGAAACCATCAAGGGCTTCCGCAAGAACGTGACCGCAAAATGCTACGGCGGCGACATCTCCAGAAAACGCAAACTCCTCGAGAAGCAAAAAGAGGGCAAGAAGCGCATGAAGCAGGTGGGCAACGTTTCCATCCCCCAAGAGGCGTTCATGTCAGTTCTCGAACCGGATGATTGAAGGCCTTCCTTGGCCGCCTGCGCGATCCGTCGTGGGTTCGGTAAGTTGCAAAGCGACGGCGTCGAACGGTCGTTCGTTCGGTTGCTCAGCTATTCTCTAACAGTTCAATGCCTCACAGTTCCCAATTCCGATAACGGTGTAGGCCGCCGCGATTCCCTTCTTTGCATATGGGTCTTTTCTCTGAAAAGAGATTACCGAATTCAGTGCAATCTTGGCATACATCTTGCTGACATTGTCCCAACAAAGAACGCCGTCTGCGCTTGTAGTTGGCTTACTGCCAGCCGCGACTTCGTACGTTCGTGGCCGGCGACGGGAGTGTCGCAAGATGACCAATCAGCGTGAAATGAATCGTTGGACCGTGTTGGCTGGGGCTGTGTTGATTCAACTGTGCCTCGGAGCGATCTATGCTTGGAGTGTTTTCACCAGCAAGTTGACGGCCGCGGATGGCGCCTATGCTTTTTCGGCGGCGCAAACCGCGTGGGTTTTCTCGGCTGGCTTGGCCAGCTTCTCCCTGGTCATGTTATTGGCAGGGCGTTGGCAGGCCCGAGTTGGTCCGCGGGCGGTGGCTGCAACTGGCGGCGTGGTGCTGGGAACCGGCTACATCTTGGCCGGTGTTTTCGGGCGGCACTTCCTCGCTCAATTGTTGTGCATTGGGATTATCGGAGGTGGTGGCATCGGGTTGGCCTATGTGGTGCCCATCGCTGTGGGCGTCAAGTGGTTTCCCGACAAGAAGGGCTTGGTCACCGGAGTAGCTGTGGCCGGTTTCGGCTTTGGAGCCACCATCTGGGTGAAGCTCGCAGGAAGTTGGTTCGGCGGCTTGATGAACACTACGAGCCTATTTGGTTTGCCCGGCGTGCAGAGCGTGTTCTTGATTTATGGTGTCGTGTTCATGGCCCTCGTGCTGCTGGGAAGCCTAGCCATGGTCAATCCGCCGGCTGGGTGGCAACCCCCCAATCTTCAAGACACCGAAACGGTGAAAAAGGCAAGGGCCATCAATTTCGACACGACTCAAATGGTGGCAACACCTCAGTATTGGAGTTTGTTAGCCATGTTCACCGGCTCTGCGGTGGCTGGCTTGATGGTAATTTACTGCATCCGCCTGTTCGGCGTTGATCGATTGCAGGCATCTGGCGCTGTGCCGAACGTAGCTGCCGCGGGCGCTGTGGCTGGGACAGCTATGGCTTGGTATGCGATCTTCAACGGACTGGGGCGTGTGCTGTGGGGCGCAGTCTCGGACAAGATGGGCCGAAAGCCCGCTCTGGTGCTCATGTGCGCGCTGCAAGGCGCGATCATGTTGTTGTTCTTTTCCATCGGCGGCACGACCCTGGGCTTGATCGTCGGGGCCTGCATTATCGGATTCAATTTCGGCGGCAACTTCGCCCTATTCCCCGCGATCACTGCCGATTTCTTCGGTGACCGCAACGTAGGATCTAACTATCCGTGGGTGTTCCTCGCCTACGGCGTAGCTGGCATCGTAGGCCCGCAAGTGGCTGGATACTTCAAAGACGAGGCATTGCTAAGCGGTGCTGGAGTCGATGCGTGGCGGCTGCCGTTCTTGATCGCTGGATTCGCCTGTTTGGTAGCAGCAGCAATCGGACTCTTTCTCCATCGGCCCAGCCAGGCTGCGGCAGGCAGAAGATCGCACCACGGCATGGCTCACGCGTAGCACTTGCGCATAGTAACCGATGATGGTGCCTTGACGACCATCAGGACAGCTGCGCTAGCTTCCGATTCAGTGACTGCTGCCGCTCTACATCGTTCCCCCCCCCCGCCCGAGGACATGAGCCTCCCGGCCGACTCCCCCGGTCCTTCTTGCCATCTCCCGCTAGCCTTCCGCTAAATTCGGCGATAATCTGCGGCATGTGACAGGCTCGATTATCTTACCGTAGGAGTTTTGCCCAATGATGCGATCAGGGAACCCCGCCCTTAGCGCCAAGACCTTCGCCGGATTCGATGCTGCTTCCGACGATGTCATGACCTTGCAGGGCACGGTCAACAAGACCGGTATTCTCCTGGCCATCGTCGTCGTCTCAGCCTCCTACGTTTGGAGTCGGTTCTTTGAAACCGGCGACGCGGCAGCCATCACCCCTTATCTGATCGGTGGAGTCATCGGCGGTTTGATTTTCGCGATGATCGCCATCTTCAAGCCGACCACCGCTCCCTGGTCAGCCCCCATCTACGCCGTCCTGGAAGGCCTGTTCCTCGGCGGCATCTCAGCCATCTTCGAGAACATGTATCCTGGCATCGTCATCCAGGCCGTCGGCCTAACCTTCGGCACCATGCTGTCCCTTTTGCTGGCCTACAAATCCGGAATCATCCGAGCGACAGAAAACTTCAAGCTAGGCGTCGCCGCAGCCACCGGCGGGATATTCGTGCTCTACATGGTCAACATCGTCATGGGCTTCTTCGGATCGGGCATGGGCTTCATCCATCAAAGCGGCCTCTGGGGCATCGGCTTTAGCGCCTTTGTCGTGGTCATTGCAGCCCTAAACCTGGTCCTGGATTTCGACTTCATCGAAGACGCAGCCGAAAGGGGCGCCCCAAAGTACATGGAATGGCGAGCAGCCCTAGGCCTACTCATCACCCTGGTATGGCTGTACCTAGAAATCTTGCGCCTACTATCCAAACTGAGAGGCCGCGATTAGGGCGGAGCAATCTATCCGCTGGTAAGCGGAAAGTAGTGGTCAGACGGTTGCTGCTGCTGCGGCGCAGGATCTACGATAGAGGCGTTGGCTATGGAAGACCACCAAGACCACGCAGAAGCCGTCTACCGCTCAGCATCCCGTAAGACCTGCCGGGAATACGCCCTGGTCCTCCACGCTGCTGAGATCAAGAGCCTCGTACAGAAAGACCACGGACGGTACACGATTCTCGTTGCCGGTAGCGATGCAAGACGAGCGCGAGCGGAGTTGGAAGCCTACGCTAGCGAGAATTGCGGTTCCCGGATTCAGGAAGTAGATGCCTCCCGGCGAACGGACGGTTGGACGGGCGTGATGAGCTACGCTGCTGTGATCCTGCTGGTCGCCATTTGCAACGACCGCGGGCTTCTTGGGCTGGCCTGGTTCGATGCCGGCAAGACAAGTGCCCAGCTGATCTGCCAAGGCGAGTGGTGGCGGACCGTTACAGCCCTGACATTGCACGCTAATCCGGGTCATCTGATCGCCAATCTGGTGGTCGGCGGCCTGTTCGGATTGTTCGCCGCCCAGCTTCTTGGCTCTGGCTTAGCCTGGTTCAGTATCCTGATCGGCGGAGCTGCGGGCAATGCGATCAACGCCTGGTGCCGATCAGCTGAGCATACGTCTGTTGGTGCATCCACCGCGATATTCGCAGCGTTGGGTATCGTGTCAGCCTGTGCGTGGGTCCAACGACGGGCAGGCCGAGCCTTCTCGCTGAAACGCTTCGCCCCGCTCATAGGGGGAGTCGTGCTCCTGAGCTTCCTGGGCCTCGGAGATGCCCCAACCGACGTGGGAGCACATGTGGCTGGGTTTGCTAGCGGCGTCATCCTCGGCACCTTGTGTGGCATGCTCAACATGCCGCATAGGCTCGCCAAACGTGGCCAAACTCTTCTGGCGGTAAGTGCGCTGGGATTGCTCGTGCTGGGATGGGTGCTGGCCTTGGTGAACAGCGGCGGTTAGTCCTGATTGGAGCGATCCGTCACCGCTCGAAGCGGCGGTTGGGGCTTGCCTTTCTCGCTCTGGATGGACGGAAATCGGCCACTGGGTGGACGGCAGACAACCACCTCGCGTTGGATCGCTTCCGGCTGGGCATCAAGATCCGTTTGGTGTAACGTGGAGGTTGGTATGAACCTGCAGCAAGGTCTGCGTTCTGAGAGGATTCAACATATGCCAATCGACCCTCACTCCACCGTGCAGGAACTCTTAGCCGAGCATCCCGTAGCTTTCGATGTGTTGGCTGGCCATGGAATGTGCGAAGATTGCAAGGCCAATCCGCCCCAAGTGCCCCTTGAGCACTTCGCACAGAAGCATTGCGGCGGCAACCTGTCCGGACTAATCGCAGAAATCGAAAAGGCGCTTGAGCTGCACGAGTCGAGCAGCCAAACCGAACGATCATAAGAGCCTATCGACTGAGAAGTGGCCAACTGCAAGCGGCAGCTGCCGCAAGTTGGTCGCAACGGAACGTGGCAGGCTTCGCAGGGTAGTCAGCAAGGATCCCTACCCTACGCCAGGCCTCTCTCTGTGACCTCGGAACCCTCTGGGGCTAATGTCTTCGCGCTGTAAAGCCTGACCCCCTCCTACGCTATGTGCTTACGGGCGGGAAGATCGGGCCGAATCGCGGTTGGAATCTATCCAGGCCTTCCGCACCTCGTAAGGAGCGACGCTCAAATCGAACTCGGGATCCGAGCGTGCCAGCGACAGCCAACTCGACCACTGCTCTTCTGTTTCAAAACCATCCAATGGCCACGACTTGGGTGAGAACGAACGAGGGTCTTTGGCGAAGATCATTTCGTACGTCTCTTTGGCCGAGCGCTTCGATCCGATCCTCGCGTAAGCTTCAAAAACGTCAGCCACACGGTCGATAGTATGTTTGTAGACCATGCCCTCCCCGTAGCTACCGCATGCAGTAAGCGAGAAGATCAACCAACCCGATCGTCGACAGCATCCCATTTTCTTGAATTGATGAACACAGGTCGCGCCCATAATCTCGTCATGTGTCGTTGCACTAGAGCGGGATGGAACTCGCTGAGCCCCCGGCGCCATAATGCCGTTCGATTGCGAAGTCCAACGTTTGCGGGAAATGACTACACCAAAGACAGATACATCTCGAACTCTTTCCGAGTCCAAGCACTTGAAACATGTTTGCGAATAATACGGCCGCTGCAGACCTCCAAATTCAAGCGCAATCCACACTATCAAACACCCGAGGCTTGCTAGCAACAAGTGCAATTTTCGTGGCCGCCATTTCATGAGCATCGCATCACCTTGCCTATTCTAGGCACACGAAGCTGACAAGTTGCGAAAGGGTAGGGAAAACATGAGCAAGTGGGATCGAAAGCGGCAGAGAGCGGGAACAACGAATTCAATACAAAGTCGCGCCGCGGCCGCAACCGACTCAAGCAACTCTGTTTCTCTAACCCGGCCTCCCGCCTCGCTCTGTGATCGCGGTGCGCTTCCACATGGGCGGGAACGTTAGGTTTCCTAAAAGAAAACCTTTGCCAGCTTGAGAATGCCTTGCTTCCACGGCACTCGGTGGGTTACGCCGGAGGAGTGCTCGAAATTGCTTAGGTTTTCTAGGTACCACTTGTAGTTGCGGACCAGGGCATCTTTGTTCGAGTATTTTGGGGCGTAGCCTAGGATGCGCTCAGCCTTCTCGATGGAGACGAACGAATCTTTGTGGGCTGTCTCGTAGACCCATTTGTACAGCGGGGAGAGTTTGAGTTTCTCTAGTATGCGCAGCGTCCAGATCACCGGGCCGGCGGGGAAGCCGCGGATCTTCTTGTTGAACCCGGCGTAATCCAAGACGGCTTGGTAGTCCTCCTTCATAGTGGTGAACTCTTTGGCGCCGATGTTGAACACATCATCAACCTTGTCAGCCTCAAGCGTGGCGCAGAGGTAGACGGCATCGCAGAGGTCTTCCACATCCAGGAGTTGATAGCGGTTGTTCCCGCTGCCGATCATGGGAAAGCCCCGGCCATCCTTTGCCCAGTCGTAGAAGAGGGCGAACACGCCCAGCCGCTCCGGCCCGATGAAGGATTTTGGCCTGATGATGGGGATGCAAAGTCCCTTCGAACGGTAACTCTTGCAGATTTGCTCGGCTTCGACCTTAGCGTGTCCGTAAGGTCCTACGCCGTCGAGGCGATCATTTTCATCAAGCGGGTGATGATCCGGGATGCCGTACACAGCTGTCGAGGAGATGTGGATCATGCGCTCGACCTTGTGCTCGACGGCAGCATCGAGCACGTTTCGCGTGCCTTCGATGTCCGTGCTGAGGATTACCTCCGGCTTATAGAGCGGAAGGGCTGCTGCTGTGTGAATCACCATGTCCGCCCCTTCGGTCGCCTTGGACACGGCGGCTTTGTCGCGGACATCACCGGTGATCGCCCGGACCTTGTCTCGGCAGTCCTCGTAGTCGAATTCCAGCAGATCGAGCGTGGTCACTTGATGGCCACGGGCGAGCAAGTGGCGAACGAGGTTAATACCCAAGAAGCCAGCCCCACCGGTGATCATGAACCGTTTTGAGGATTCACCGGCCGTGCTCTGCGACTTGGCTTCAGGATTCGTGGTCGTGTTGTCTTCTGCCGTCATATTATTCTTGATCCACTAGTTAGTTCGAATGGTTCATCCGGCTGATGGGATTCACTCCAAGGCCGATTCGCTCAGCTGATTCATAGGCCTGTCCAAGTGCGTAGTTGCTGCTCGTAGATGACCCCAAAAGCGATCAATGCCCACAAGACGACCGTGCCTTGCAGGGGCCGGTCGCTCAGCAGGATGTCCGTCGGTCCGTGCGAGTCGCCCGAAGCAGTCAGCATGGCATATCGGAAGACGCCATAGACTACCAGCGGCAGGGTATATAGCAGGTGCTCCTTGGGGAAGGGCGGTTGATGGGCTGAATCCATGGTGTAGAGAATGAAAGTCATAATGGTGATTCCAGCCGTCACCGCAATCAGATGGGTGAGCAGTTCGGGCGTATAACGCAATAGGGTCGAGCGGTGCTCGCCGGCTTCTTTGGCATTGGATAGGACGGCAATTTCGCAGCGCCGCTTCCCGAATCCCAGGAACATGCAAACCGTAAAGGTGCCGATCACCAGCCAGGGAGAGATATAGACTTCGACCGCAGCCGCCCCAGCCAATGCCCGCAGGACGAACCCGGTCGCGATAATGATGACATCGAGAATCACGCGCCGCTTCAGCACCAGCGAGTAGGCCAATATCATGACAAAGTGAGCCACCAAAGTCAGCGTAGCCAAAAGGGGGAGTAAGACCCCAGATAGCCCGACGGCTACGCCTATCAATAGGACTGCGAATACCACAGCAGACCCGGGCTGAATGGCGCCCCGGGCGATGGGGCGGTTTCGTTTGGTGGGGTGAAGGGCGTCGGCTTCGCGGTCCAGGGTGTCGTTGATGGCATAGCTGGCGCTCGATGCCAAGCAAAAGGCAGCAAACACCAACGCAGCCCGGGCCAAGGACAGGCCGTCCAACAGGGTCAGCCCAAAAGCAGGCCCGGCAAAGACAGCCAAGTTCTTGATCCACTGCGAAGGCCGCAGCAATGCAACATAGTCACCGATCAATCGCTGATCTCCCGCTGGGTCCGCAGTCAACGGCCATGATCCTTGGCCTGATTGAGCTAGGGCACATCTTATGGGTCGTCGCCGCCAACCAATGGTCAGCCACCGGCCTGACCCAGACCTCAGTCACAACGTCGGCAGATTAGCCTGTTTTGTCAACAGCTTTGGATACTTTCTGGTGGCCTAGGTGCGCTTGGCTAGGCGGGCAATGCCCCCTCAGTTTGGGCTGGCTGCTTCGAGCAAATCCGCAACGGTTCGCTTCATGCCGGATCCCCGCAGATCGGTCGCCCTGATGACGCCTTCGGCATCAATCAAGAAGGTGGCTGGAATGGCTGAGACGCCGTAAGCATTTGCGGCAGCCTCTGCTCCGCCCTTTGATCCCATCGCCTGAGGCCAATCTATCTTGCGCTGCTTAAGAAACCGGGTCAACGCCCGTTCGTCCTCATCCAAACTGATACCAATGACGATGAAGTTGCTTCTCTGGCCGAATGCTTGGTGTACTTTCTTAACGTTAGGAAGTTCGGCTACACAAGGCCCACACCACGTCGCCCAGAAGTCCAAGAAGACGACCTTGCCTTTCAATTCCGACAGCTTGATCTTTCTGCCTTCCAGCGTGACCAGTTCAAACTCCGGGGCGTTGTCGCCGACCTTGAATTTTGCGCCCGGGTCTACTCCAGGGCCTGGGGCTGCTTCGGTCAGTTTGAGCTGATGATCGGTCTTGCCTGGTTGCAGGACTTGAGCCCTGAGCGGTTCGTATGCCCGATGTCGAACGATCACTTGAAATTTATCGACCGGGGCGTCGCGAAAGAGAAATTGGCCGTTCTCATCGGTCATAGCCTGGAGGCCTAACGTGCTCGAACCGCGCCAGAGCGAAGCTCCGAGGTGCACATTGGCCAGCGGTTTTCCTTCGGCATCGACCACCACGCCGCCGACCACAGTTGCGGCCTGGAGTTTGAATTTGACCTGCGTTTCCTTACCCGCTTCCACTCGAATCGTCTTGAGTTCCGGCGCGTGACCGGCCAGGTGTACCGTGACCACTTGCTCGCCCGGCGTAGCCCCTGTGATACGAAACTTTCCATCAAATCCGGTCCAGTCTCGTGGTGAGCGATCATAGCCCTCGTCACCCACCAGGATGCGTGCGCCATTCAGTGGTTGGCCGGCCCCTATGTCGCTGATTAGCCCTGTAACTGTGCCCGCAGGTTCTAGGATCAGGGTGTGCGTTGATTCGCTCTTGTCAGCCGGCAGCTCCAACTCGTGCCCAAACTCTTTGGAAGAAACGTATAGGTCGTGGGACAGACGCAATGCGAGTAGGTGGTTTTCAAACCGCAGGCCGTTCAGGACAAGCTCGCCCTTGTCGCTGGCGGTCGCTTGACGGTAATCCTGCCCATCCCCGTTCAGGGATTCGACCATCACACCTGGGATCGCTTCTGCCTGTTCATTGACGAATCGCAGATGGACGATCCGTTCAGGGCTTAGGCGCAGGACAATCCGATTGGATTCATCGACCGACGCCGTGGGGTGGGCTGTTCCTGCTTCGTAGCCGGGAACGTCGATGATGTACTTTCCAGTGCCATCAGAGGGGATGTCCACGCGCAATTTCTCGCGGGCATGTCCTCTGGCATCGACGGTGAGTTCCACTTGCCCTGGCAACAATCCTGTCACCTTGAAAACCCCGTCGGCATCACTCGTATCCTTGAAGGTTTTGAAGGCAGCACTGACCTTGACGACGGCGCCTTCGAGGGGCTTATCTCCGTGGGCATCCAAGACCTTGCCTCTGAGCAACCCCGAGCCAGCCAGCTCAACATCGACAAAAGGCGGGAACTCATCGTCTGCAATAAGTTCGATCTGTCGGGTTACTGTTTCAAACCCGCTCGCTTTGATACTGACTATGACGGTTCCCGAGGCTGTGGCTGGCAAGGTCAGGCGAAAATCACCCAATCGGTCGGATGTGGTTTGGGCTAACTCATGCTCTGGCTCGTCGTCGGCGCCTATGGTGAAGGCCAAGACCGTGGCTCCCTCGACGCCCGCCCCGTAGGAGTTGAAGACTTGGCCCTCGATGATATTGGGGCTAGTTTCCTCCGGTCTGGTGGGCGGATCGTCAGATCCGCTAACCGGGGACAAGACAAGAATTGGCAAGATCAGCGGGACTATCATCGCTCCATACGCCAGAGTCTTACGTTCATCAGCCATGTCTGGAACTACCCTCTAGTCGATCTTACCCGCGTCAGAACCGTTACCCACCTGGTTCTCTCTGGACGATTCTATCACCATTTCTGCAGAATTAGCGAAGATTAGGCGATGCTATCTCAGATTTTTGTCGTAACCTAATGACGGATGGGCCGTCAAAGAGTTTGTGTCCTGGTTAGTGGTGTTGTCGCCTGGAGCCTTGTTTCTTAGAATCAGGCCAGGGCGAGCACTCTCTACGATCAGGCCATAGCAGGTAAGCCATGACGCAGGTCGAACATCAAATCCGTGCCACGCAACGACGCCTGTTGTACAATGCTTGGTTCAACCAGTTGTGTTGGTCTTTGGCAGGTGCAGGTGGAGCGATGGCCGGCGTCACGCTGGCTGATCGTTTTTTCGGCCTGGAATTACCCCTGGGCATTATTGGCGCAGGCCTTGGCATCGCTGCCATCTTTACAGGCTCAATCTGGGCTTGGTGCTTGCGCGCCTCCCGAGAAACCGCTGCCCAATATTTGGACGATGCTGCCGATCTTCGCGAACGGATGAGTAGTAGCCTGCATTGCCAACAGGCAGACGTGCAATCGGAAGAGCCGTTCGCCCAGGCTGTGGTTACTGATGCCGAGCGCGTTAGCCAGCGCGTTTCAGTCCGGCTCTTTGTTCCTCTCAAGACGCCGTTTAGTCTGGTCTATTCGGGCATGGCGATCACAACTGCCTTGTTGCTGCTGCTCTTACCCTCTGGCCTTCTTGTCAGCGAAACGAGCCAGGCAATTGCTCGCGAAGATCAAACCGTCCGCCGCACCAAGGCGGTGGTCGAGAAGCGGATGCAGCAGATCAAGAAAATAGCCCAGACCAACCCAGCCCTCAAAGATCTGATGCAAAAGTTGGAGGAGAATGATCGGGCAACGCAGGCGCCACTCCAAAAACCCGCAGCGGTGCGCCATGATGCAGTCAAGAAAATCGACAAACTCAGTGACCAACTGCGCGAACGACAGAAAAGCGAACAGTTCGACAAGCTCAAACAATTTAAGAAGATGCTCCGCGGGATCAAAGCCCCCGGCAAGAACAAGACGTCGGTCGATAAATTGACCAAGGCGCTGGCCTCTGGCGACTTCAAGTCTGCCCAGGAACAAGTCAAAGAGCTGAAGGAGAAGCTAGCTACCCTCAAAGATCCCAAGGACGCCGAAAAACTGCAAGCGATGCAGAAGCAACTGTCCAAACTATCCAAGCAACTCGATAAGGTAGCCCAGAATAAGAAGCTCCAACAAAAACTCGAACAGGCTGGGATTAAGAAAGAAGATGTCGAGCGGATGCTCCAGAAATTGACCAAAAAGGATTTGGAGCAGATTCGTAAGCAGCTCGAGAAGAACGGCATGAGCCAGAAGGACATCGACAAGTTGGCCAAGCAAATGCAGCAACAGCAGCAGGCCGGCGAACTCGCCAAGAAGATGGCCCAGGCGATGCAGCAAGCGTCGGACAAGGCTGCCCTGGGCGAAATGGGTGAAGCCGTCTCCCAAATGGAGATGGCTGGTGATCAACTCAGCGAGATGGAAATGCTCGAACAGGAGATGTCTCAAATCGACGCCATGGTGGCCGAAGCTCAGTCAGCCGCCAACGAACTTAGCGGTCAAGGTAGCGGCGATTCCGGGGACGGCAACGGGCAGGGCGACAGTGAAGGCCAAGGCGGCATGGGCACTAAGCCCGGCAAAGGCAGAGGCGGTAGAGCAGATGAGCAGCAGACCGCGACCCGCTTCAAGACCCATCGGCAGAAAGTGGAGATGACCAAGGGCAGGATCATCGGCCAATTCTTGGTTGACGGGCAGCAAGTCAAGGGCAACGTCAACAGCGAACTCGTCGAGATCATCCGGGCTGAGGAACGCGATGCCACCGATTTGATCCATCGGGACCGGATTCCTCGCCAGTACCGAAAAGCGGTCAAAGAGTACTTCAAGAGCGTGCAGCCCAAGCCCAGCGACGATGACAATTCCGATGGTTCTTAGCGGGCAAGCGCTAACGACGCGGGCTAGAAAAACTGCAAAACCACGAAGCCACGAAGACGCTAAGAACAACCCGGCACCGAAGTTTCCTGCCTCTCGCCTAGCCTTTCTTGGTGACTCCTTTAGGCTCCCGCTTTGGCGCAATCTTGCGGTTACAATTGTTGCCGGGGTCGCTTGCTGGGCTGGTCTTGGCTGCAGTGATGAAGATCGGCCTGTGGTTTATTGCAGCGTTGATGAGGTCTTTGCCCGTCGCGTATTGAGTGAGTTTGAGAAGCAGACGGGTATCACCGTCGATGCGATCTTCGATACCGAAGCGGGCAAGACGACTGGGCTGATCAACCGGATCCGGGCTGAGGCAGCCCATCCTCGGGCTGACGTGCTGTTTTCTTCAGAGGTACTCCACACTGTCCTGCTGGCCCGTGAGGGATTGCTTGAGCCTTATCAGTCGCCCGCATCCACAGATATTCCCGATCAGTTCGAGGATGCCTCCCACAGATGGACCGGCATAGGCCTGCGGGCACGCGTGTTGGTCTATGACAGCCAGCGCGTATCCGCAGACAGCTTACCTACGCACTGGGCAGACTTGGCCAACCCGGATGTAGCCAAGCGCTCGGCATTTGCCAACCCACTGTTCGGGACGACCTTTGGCCACGTCTCAGCTTCGTTTGCACTTTGGGGTGAGGAGGCGGGTCGCGAATTTCTCATTGGCCTGCGCGAGAACCACGCCCGCATGGTGGATGGCAACAGCGTCGTGGTCCGGGCGGTGATGGCTGGTGACATCGATTTTGGCATGACCGATAGCGATGATGTGCACGTCGCTCGCAAGAAACACCCCACCTTGAGCCAACGATTCTTGGACATGGGGGATGGCGGTACGTTGCTGATTCCTTCGACGGTTGCCCTGGTCAAGGGCAGTTCCCATCCCCAGCAGGCCCGGGAGCTGATAGACTTCTTGGTCTCTGCCCAAGTGGAGCGCATGCTTGCTGTCAGTGCTTCGGGCAACATTCCGGTCCGTCAATCACTCCGGGAAGAACTGGAGATGGAACTACCGCCTTCCACAAAGCTGAGCTATGACCAGATCGCCGACTCTATGGAGTCATCCGCTCGGGCTGTTCGCGAGATTCTGATCCGGTGAACGCTAGAACCGTCCGAACGCTCCTTGTCCTCCCCGGGCTGGTAGTCTTGGCCGCTACCATTTTGGTTCCCATGACAGCCCTGATCGCGCGATCTTTCCAGGCGGGCCTAAGCGACTCAGCCGGAGCTTTTCCCAGCCCTCGTCAACTGGGGTTGTTCGGCAAGAGCTTCTGGATGGCTGCCCGCGGCGCGACCCTGGCCCTGTTGATAGCCATGCCTGCCGCTTTCGTGATTGGCCTACTGGGACAGCTGCGAAAGTCCCCGGCGCTAGGGGCGTTGCTGCTAACCCCGCTCCTGCTGCCTCCGATGGTG
Organism: Phycisphaerae bacterium; assembly: GCA_029260235.1. Lineage (GTDB taxonomy): Bacteria > Planctomycetota > Phycisphaerae > UBA1845 > UBA1845 > OFTM209. The sequence goes on from JAJDDP010000194.1 coordinate 14,624, forward strand.
TACGCCTTTGGATGGCAGCAATCGTTAGGCAGATCACTCCAGGGCGAAGGCGCCTGTCTCTTGGTTTGGGCAGGCTGGGCTTGGCCCATACCAGCCGTGCTGATCGGCGGCGGCTGGGCTAAGCGAGGTCGCGACGCCTATGAAGCTGCCCTCTTGGTGTCACCAAGAGGCACTGCATTTGGCCAAGTCGTTCTTCCCTTGCTGGGGCGAAATATCGTGTTGGCTTGGTTTGCTCTGTTCGTAGTCTTCTTGACAGAATACTCGGTACCGCATGCCAACGGTCTCATCGTCCTTTCTACCGAGTTGCTGGGCTGGGCCTCTCAGTCAAACAATCCCGCTGACGTCTTGATCCCCTCGCTGCCGGTGATCGGCACTGTCCTTCTGGCGCTCGGCTTGATGATGTGGCTATGGAACCATCAGCCCGACGGACCATCCGAACAGTCATCCGGGTCTTACAAACATCGACGATGGTGTTGGTGGATACTCGTCACAATGGTGGCTGGGTCGGCAGGGCTGCCCATCGGCATTCTGGTATGGAAATTCAAGGCGTGGCAACTGGTGCCCGAGGCTGTGGCTACCTATCCAAGCGAATTAGCAGCCTCACTTGGCATCGCTGCGATCTCGGGCATCATCACGCTTGTCAGCGGTATCTCGCTGGCATCTGTACCCTCGGTTCGGCGCTGGTTGCTCCCCTTACTGTTGCTGTTTGGCCTACTCCCGGGTGCGTTAATCGGCGAGTCGGTGTTGGTTGCATACAGCCACGTGCGCATCATCTACCACCATTGGCCGCTGCTGGCGATTGGGTGCGTTGCCCGTTACGGTTGGGTTGGCATTTTTGTGGCTTGGCTGGCTGCATCTTCTACTGAGGCAGACTTGGTGGACCAAGCCCGATCAGACGGAGCGAGCGAGTCAGCCATCATCATGCAAATTCGTTACCTGCCCAACCTAGCCCTCTTGCTTTGTGGTTCAGCCATCGTAGCCTCGCTTTCCTTGGCTGATGCGGCGCTGGGCACTATGTTGACCGTGCCGGGCATCGGTCCTATTTCGGCCATCCTGTTGCAAAAATTCCATCAGTTGGAGGACGGCATGTTGGTGGCATTGAGCTTGTGGCTCATCATCGCATCCTTGCCGGCGCTCATCCTGGTTTGGGTAGCCCTTCGATTGCAGCAGACACGTTTGCTTGTCAGACGGTGAGGGTTGAGTTTGCCTGTTCAGGCTTGAATCGTTGTCTCTTTTTCAGGGCATACAAGTGCCGCCATCGACCGTCATTGTTTGGATAAAGGACTAGCCACGAAACGCGCTATGCAGCTAGATAGGATTCCATTCGTTCTGCTGTTCGTCGTCTTGGGTGTTGTGGGCTGCGAACCGCCACCGATGACTGAGAATGGTGTGGTGGGGGTGTTTGGTGGTACTGGTTTGGGGGAGGGCGAATTTAGCTACCCACGAGCGATTACCGCAGCCGCCGATGGATCGGTTTATGTCGTCGACAAGTCAGCCCGAATACAACGGTTCGGGGTGGATGGCGTCTTCGAGTCAGGTTGGCAAATGCCCAAGAAGACGGCTGGTAAACCGATCGGGTTGACCGTTCACAAGGATGGACGGATTTTCGTGGCCGACACCCACTACCACCGCGTACTTGTCTATGACGCAACTGGGCAAGAGCTGGCTCGCTTTGGTGAAGAAGGCATGGGTGATGGCCAATTCCAACTACCGACCGATGTGGCCATCGATGATGACGGGTTCATTTACGTCGGCGAGTACAACGGCAATGACCGCATTACGAAGTGGTCTGCCGATCTGACTTTCGTCAAGCAGATTTCGCCGCCGGAAATCGCGGGCCTATCCATGGTGCGCCCGGCGGCTATGGACTTTGACAACGAGCAGACACTTTGGGTGGCTGATGCTTGCAACCACCGGATCATCCGCTTGAGCCGGAAGGGTGAGGTCATGTCGGTTTTTGGGGAACGGGGTACCGAGCCAGGACAATTGCGGTATCCTTATGATATAACCGTCACGCCGGAACAGACGCTGTTAGTCTGCGAGTACGGCAACAGCCGCTTGCAGTGGTTCGACAAAGAAGGGAAGTCCCTGGGAACCTGGGGCGGGCCTGGTCGAGACTTGGGCCAACTCTGGTCGCCGTGGGGCGCTACCGTCGGCGCGAACGGCGACGTCTATGTGGTTGATTCCTTGAACAGTAGGGTGCAAATCGTTAGGCGATGAACTTGCTCGGATTGCTGTCAATCATCGGATTTGAGAAACCGCAGTGGCTGTGGCTATCCCTACTGGTCCCGGTATTGGTGGCTGTGTCGATTCGCTCATTGGCCGGGCTGGACCCAACTCGCCGGGTGTTATCTCTGGTGCTTCGGTCAGCCGTGATCATCGTCCTAGCAGCCTGCTTGGCTGAAGTGGTTCGGGTTCGCCAGAACGACGATCTCACCGTGCTTTTCTTGATGGACCGATCCGAGAGCGTCAAGGGCCGGACTGAAACTCAAGAAGAGTACATCCGCGCCGTCTGTGAAGACATCCCGCCAAATGATCGGGTGGGGGTGATCGACTTCGCCCGAGGTGCGTACTTGGAACAGCTGCCCATGAAGGGCGGATATCACCTGGACCCCGGCCGACTTCCGGAGATGCCCAACAAGGACCGCACGGATATCGCCGCTGCTGTGCGGTTAGCTATGGCGATGTTTCCCCACGACACGGGCAAGCGCATCGTCATCCTGTCCGACGGCAACGACAACATGGGGGATCTAATCACCGAAGCCCGCCGGGCCAAGGCCGACAATGTGGTGGTCGATGTCGTCCCCTTGATGTACCAACACCTCAACGAAGTCTACTTCGACAGAATGGTCGCCCCCACCAATGCCGAAGATGGCGAGCAAGTACCCATTCGCATGATGCTCCATTCGCTACGCCGCACCACGGGTACGTTAGAGCTATACCACAACGATGCGCCCGTACCGCTGCCTCCAGAATCGAGCCGCGTTGAGCTGGCTCCGGGCAACAACTCCTTCGTTTTCAAGTTGCCGGTTAAGGGTAGCGGGCAGCATCGATTTAGCGCCGTGTTCCGTCCGGACGACCCGTCAGCCGACACGATCATCGATAATAACCGTGCGGAAACGTTCTCAGTCATTTCCGGCAAGGGCAGGGCGCTGCTGCTCAGCAGCGACCTAGCCATGGACAACGCCCTCATCGAAGCCCTGCGTGAGGAAAAGATCGACATCGACGTGATGTCTGCCGAAGGTGCGGATCTAACCTTAGGCCTGTTGATGGGCTATGGCTGTGTCATTCTAGCCAACGTGCCCGCCAACTATTACGACGATGTTCAGCACGCCAACTTGGTCAACTATGTGCGCAATCTTGGCGGCGGCCTGATCATGACCGGCGGCAACGAAGGCTTCGGCGCCGGCGGGTGGATCGGCTCGCCCGTCGAAGGGATCATGCCCGTCGATTTCGAGATCAAGCACAAACGAATTCTGCCACGCGGGGCGTTGGCATTGATCATGCACTCGTGCGAAATTCCGCGAGGCAATTACTGGGGCAAACAGGTAGCCAAGAAGAGCGTCGATACCATCAGCTCGCGGGACTTCATCGGCGTGTTGGCCTGGAACTGGTCGCCGGGTGGAGAAACCTGGGAAGTGCCGCTCCAACTAGCGACCAACAAGACGGCCATCAAAGCCCGCATCGACCAAATGGGCATCGGCGACATGCCCGACTTTGATCCCACCATGGAGTTGGCCCTCAAGGGTCTGAGGGCAACCGACGCCGCCCAGAAGCATGTCATCATGATTTCAGATGGTGACCCGTCTCCTCCGCGACGAAGCGTGATCCAAGGTTTCAAGGACGCCAAGATTACCGTCAGCACCATCGGCATCGGATACGGTTCGCACGTTATGGATCAATCGCTACGAGATATCGCCAAGGCGACCGGCGGCCGATTCTATGCCTGCAGAAACCCGCGCATGCTGCCGAAGATTTTCGTCAAGGAATCGAAGGTCGTCCGCAGGCCTTTGATTATCGACGAAGCGTTTCAGCCGCAACTGGTTTTTGCCGACAGCGATTTGATGCCGGGCATGTTCCAGACCGGCGACATTCCGCCACTGGGCGGGCTGGTGCTTACGTCGCCCAAATCAGACTCGCGGGTTCAGATGCCCTTGGTACGCTCCACCAAGGATGGTCTCGATCCGGTGTTGGCCCATTGGCAGGAAGGATTGGGCAAGTCGGTGGCTTTTACCAGCGGATATTGGACTCGCTGGGGGCAGCAGTGGACGCGATGGCCTGCGTTCTCGAAACTCTGGGCACAGATGGTTCGCTGGGCGATGCGCCAGGATCCCGCGTCGGATTTTGACACCTACACGAAAATCGAAGGCGACCGCGGCCGCATTATCGTCGAAGCTCTCGACAAAGACGCTTCCTTTCTGAACGGCTTGGTGTTGCAAGCCCATGTCGTTGCTCCCGACGGATCCGCAATGCCCGTGCAGTTCATGCAAACCGCACCCGGCGAATATGAGGCTGAGTTTCCCGTCGATCAAACCGGACAGTACATCGCCAGCGTGGACGTACAGCAATGGAGTCAAGACAAAGGCCGGCATGAACGCCTCGGCTTTATCGACACCGGCGTCTCGATTCCCTTCTCGCCCGAATTTCGCGAGTTGACCACCAACGAAGCACTCCTTCGGCGGGTGGCCAACATCACCGACGGGGAGGTGCTAGCCATGGATCCGCAGTTGGACGATGTGTTCTCGCACGATCTGCCTCCAACGACCGCTCGTCGGCAGGCATGGGATTGGACCGTAGCTTGGCTGCTGCTGCCGCTCTTCCTTCTGGACGTAGCTGCTCGGCGGCTGGCAAGCTGGTTAGCCTTCTCGGTCTTTGTTGAGGCGGTCCTCATCGTCTTCATGCTCTGGGGGTTGGATTTGATCCACAGCTCGCTGATGGGTGTGATCGGCGTCCTGGTGTTGGCCGAAATCGTGGGCTGGTCTATTCGCTGGCGTTCACTCGGGCCAGCCGTCGATGCGCTGACCCACACCGTCACCGCATTGGGCCACGCGGGTGACCGCAGCTCAGCCTCACTCCAACATCTCAAAGGCACTCGGGCAAGAACGCAGGAAGAAAAAACCACGCCGAGCGCGCGAACGTCAGGCGGATCGCAACCAGAAGCTCCAGCTCCCGATACCAAGGCACGATTTGACATGAGTGATCAGCAGGCAAACTTGCCCGCCGGTGACTTGCAAGAGAACCTCGGTGGGGCCAAGACAACACCCGATACGGTTGACAAGCGGCGCAAGCCCGCCTCAGCCAAGAGTGACGAGAAAGAAGACCAAGACGTGACGTCCCGATTGCTCAAGGCAAAGCGCCGGGCACGCAAGGACTTTGATCAGGACGATGAGTAGCTTTGAAGCAACGTTCAAGAGGCCGAGTCGATCATAACGGCAGGGCATGGACCCAGGCCAATCATCTTTGGAGGTTACCATGGCGGATGCGGCAAATCTCAACGCAGAGAAGGCAACAGAGGAGTTTCGCGCCAAATTCAAACGGGTACGCGATGAAGTTGGCAAAGCTATCGTTGGCCATGACCAGGTCATCGAGGGTGTACTCACCTGCTTGTTCGTCGGCGGTCATGTCTTGCTCGAAGGCGTTCCCGGATTGGGCAAGACCTATCTGATCCGAACTCTCTCTGAGGCGCTCAGTTTAAGTTTTGGCCGAATCCAGTTCACGCCCGACCTGATGCCGGCTGACATCATCGGCACCAATATGCTTCGCGAGGATCCCAAGACGGGAGCAAAATCATTCGAGTTTCAAAAAGGCCCGCTGTTCGCCCAGATGGTTCTAGCCGACGAAATCAACCGGGCAACGCCCAAGACGCAATCCGCCATGCTCGAAGCGATGCAGGAGCACGCCATCACCGCGGGCACCCAACGATACAAGCTCGAAGAGCCCTTCTTCGTGATGGCCACCCAAAACCCCATCGAACAGGAAGGCACCTACCCGCTGCCCGAAGCGCAGTTGGATCGCTTCTTCTACAAGCTGGTGGTCGAGTACTCGAGCAAGGACGAACTCAAGACTATCCTGGATCGAACCACAGCGGGCCATCAGCCTAAGATCGAGCCGTGCATGACAGGCCAAGAGATTCTCGGCGCCCAAAACCTGGTTCGGCAAGTGGTGATGGCCCCACATGTGCAGGACTACGCCATCCGCATGGTGATGGCCACCCATCCAAACGGTCCCTATGCGGTGGAGGATACCAACACGTATGTCCGCTGGGGTTCGTCTCCTCGCGGCGCACAATCTGTCACACTCGGAGCCAAGCTCCTGAGCCTGTTGGATGGCCGATTCAACGCCAGCTTTGAAGACGTGCAACGGGCGTACCTGCCCTCCTTGCGGCACCGAGTTTTGCTCAACTTTGAAGGTGAAGCCGAGGGCATCAGCACCGACGACGTGCTCAAAGAGATCATCAACAAAACGCCGACCCTGGCCGAGGTTGCAGCGTAGGAGCTGCGTACGGCAGGAAGATGAATTACTAGACGGCGACTGAGTCGCTGCTTGATTTGGCCTGGTGGACGAAACCTTGGCAACACGCGCTAAGACATCTTCGAACAGCAACTTGCTCGATCCGGACTTCATGGCCCGGTTGGAGCGGCTGGAGTTTGTGTCCCGCAAGATATTCGCCGGGAAAATGCGCGGAGAACGACGAAGCAAACGAAGGGGAGAAAGCGTCGAGTTTGCCGATCATCGACCTTATGTTGAAGGCGATGACCTCCGCTTCCTGGACTGGAATATCGCTGCCCGCTTGGACCGGTTCTTCATCAAGCAGTTCCTTCAGGAGGAGGATCTGCACGTTAGCATCCTGCTCGATGCGTCAAAGAGCATGGAGTGGGGCAAGCCGTCCAAAGGCCACTACGCCAAGCAAGTCGCAGCCGCCTTGGCCTACATCGGTCTTAGCAATCATGATCGGGTGAGCATCTATCCGTACGCCAACGGATTGGTCGGCGAACTGCCGGGTGTGCGCGGCAAGAGGCTGATGGCCAAGGTGGTCGATTTCTTGACCACGCTTGAGTTTGAAGGCGCCGGTAACTTTACCCTGGCGTGCAAACAGTACGCCATCAGGCATCCTCAGCGCGGCATCGTTTTAGTCCTCAGTGATTTCTTCGAGAAGGGCGGATTCGAGACTGGCCTACGATACTTACTGGGCCGCGAACTGGACTTGTACTGTATCCAAGTCCTCTCACCCGAAGAAATCGATCCAGAGCTGGCCGGAGATGTTCGCCTCGTGGATGTGGAGGACCAGGATACGGCTGAGCTAACCGTGAGTCGGGCGCTGTTGAATCGGTACAAGCAAAACCTGCAGGCCTACTGCGGCAGTCTGAAGGAATACTGCACGCGCCGAGGCATCTCCTATCTCTTCACGGCCACCGATGTTCCGTTCGATCAGCTGCTGCTGAGCTACCTGCGCCGACGAGGCCTTCTCAAGTAAGAAGTGAGAATCACGATCATGACGCCTTGTTTGAACCACAAAGACGCGAAGAACGGCGGAGGCGCTGAACAAAGAGCGTCTGGATCTAGCTTTTCTTAGCGCCTTACTGGTTCAGCCTTTCGCCGTTTGAACCGTTTGTTGTCCGAATGAATGACGAGGATTAAACCCAAGTGTCGTTTCTTTCTCCATGGATGATCGCAGCCGCGGCTGGCCTGACCGTGCCGCCACTCCTCTTGCTGTACTTTCTCAAACTGCGCAGGCAGGAAATGCCCATCTCCTCAACCTTCCTCTGGAAGCGGGCCGTGGAAGATCTGCACGTCAACGCCCCGTTCCAGCGGCTGCGAAGCAACCTGCTGCTCATCTTGCAACTGCTGATTCTGCTATTGGCAGCTATTGCTCTGGGAAAGCCCATGCTTGAACAAGCTTTGTCCCACGAGAGCACATTGGTGCTAATGATCGACCAATCGGCTTCGATGACCGTAGCCGAGGCGAACGGCCTGACCCGGCTCGAGATCGCCAAGAGAGAAGCCAAGAAGTTGATCGACGGCATGTCCGACGACGCCCGGGCCATGATCATCGCCTTTTGCGACCGAGCGACCGTGGTATCTTCTTTTGACACCAACCGCGAAGCCCTCAAACGCAAGGTCGATTCCATCGAGCAGACGCAGAGCAAGTCCACCTTGTCCGAAGCCATCGCCCTGGCAGAAGCGTATTCGCAGAACCTCATCATCGGTGGACAGACTACCGGCAGTGACATCGCTCCCACGTCGGCCGCCCCAGCGGCCTCAGCAATCATATTCACCGATGGGCGGGTGGAAGATGCTGCCAACGTATCGCTCGAACGCATCAGGTCCGACAATGTGGAAGTGGTCACCGTCGGAAAACGAGACGACAACGTTGGCATCATCGCTATGGATGCCCGGCGCAACTACGAGCAGCCCGACCTGCTGGAGGTTTTCGCTACGGTTCAGAACTTTGGCCCCGAGCCGGTCCGATGCGACGCTGTCTTGCGCGTACGCGACGAAGACGGCATTGCCAGCCAGATCGATGTACAAGAGCTGTCTCTAGCCCCGGGGCGCCTCTCTTCAGAGGACGCCCCACCTGAATCAGGTGCTGATGAAAATGCGGAAAGCAAGGAGGCGAGCAGCTCTGGCAGCAAGCGGCAAGCAGCACCTCCTGGATCGGTGGCGGCAGTGGCCTTCGATGAGTTCGCCTATACCGGTGGCGGCATCATCGAGGTCAGCCTCACCGTCGATGATGCGCTGGTGGCAGACAACCGGGCCTGGACGGTCATCAATCCGCCGCGGCATGTCGATGTGCTCTTGGTGACCGCGGGCAATCTCTACCTCGAAAAGGTGTTCACCGGGTTGCCCGTGAGTACAAAGATCATCTCTCCGGCTGAGTATGAAACCCTCGACGATGAAGCGCTGATCGAAGATGGCAGGAGCAAGTTCGACGTAGTGATTCTGGATCGGTATTCAACTGATCGATTGCCCCAAGGCAATTACTTCTTCTGGGGTTCCGTCCCCAAGATCGAGGGCGTCAGCATGGGGCCTCGAACCGAAGACGTGTTTATCGTCAACTGGGATGAGACCCATCCAATTCTCCGCCATGTGAATGTTGAGACCATTCAGGTTTACGAAGAATTCCCCATGCAGCTTCCCTCTGACGCCGATGTGCTGCTTGAAGGCGAAACATCTCCGGTGCTCTCGCTCCTAAGCCGTGACGGAAACGACTACCTGATCTGCTCTTTTCCTCTGATCATGGAAGATGCTGAATCCGGCGAGCCGATGGCCAACACTTGGTGGTTTGCCAAGATTCACTTCCCGGTGTTTGTGTTCAACGCGGTCCAGTATATGTCCGCGTCCGTCGCGCCCGGGGCAAAGAGCAGCATTCCACCAGGTGAGCCGGTGCAAGTGCCCGTTGCCAATCGCCGAAAATCGCTGAACATCGTCAGGCCCGACGGAACTGTGGACGAAGTACCAACAGGCGGGGCGACCTCAACCCACTACGCCCGCACCCGGCTGGTCGGCGTGTACGAAGCCAGAGGCGCCACCGCAGGCCAAGACAGATTCTCGGTGAATCTCTTCAACCAGAACGAGAGCGACATCAGCCCAGCCGCCTCTTTCTCCATCGGGGCCAGCAAGGTCGCCAGCGGCAGCAGGCTCACCTCGGTCAATCGCCCATTTTGGCAATGGGTGCTGCTGGGAATCCTAGGTGTACTCTTGTTCGAGTGGATTGTGTACAACAAGCGTGTGTTCGTGTGAGCGGGCTACCTGGCTCGAAGGGCGTTGAGTCGTGCCGTGGCGATCTCAACCGCCTGGGGGTTGAGATCACAGCCCAAGCAGCGGCGATCAAGCCGTGAGGCCGTGACCAGGGTCGTGCCCGACCCGCAGAAGAAATCGGCGACCAGATCACCCTCGTTGGAACTAGCCTTGATAATCCGTTCGAGCAGTGCCTCGGGTTTTTGGGTCGGATACCCGACGCGCTCAGAGGATACCGTAGATAAGAAGGGAATATCCCACACGTCCGTGACCGTCGGCCCATCCGGGTGAAAATAGAGTCGGCCACTCCTGGTCGTCTTGTACGGCCTTCCCTGCTCATCGTGGTTCATACCCTGCGTGCGAAACTCGCCTTGCCGTGTAGGGTGAAACGTGTGGGCATTGGTGTCTTTGGCGTACAGCAGAATCGTATCATGTTTGCGACCAAACCAACGCCTGGCTCGGCCGCCTGTACGGTAGCTCCAAGTGATTTCGTTCAGGAAATTCCCTGCCCCAAAAATATCGTCTATCGCGACCTTGATGTAGTGGACCGTTCGCCAATCCAAGTGGACGTATAGGCTGCCCGTTGTCGCGAGGACACGATGCATCTGTTCAATCCGCGGCATGAGGAACGCCATAAACCCGTCGATCCCGCCGCGAGCGGAATCGTCATAGGCACGGGTCTGGTCGCCAGAGACCAGCTTGCGCGCTTGGCCTGTTCCAAAGGGAGGATCAATGTAAATCAAATCACATGCGCCGGTAGGCAGTGTGCCCAGTAGGGTTTTGCAGTCGATGCAGGAAATAGGATCGGTGAGCGATGTAGATGACGCCGCGCTACTCGTTGACCCGCTCATCCTTGCTGTCTTTCTTCTGGTGAATGCCCAGAGCTTCCATCCGTCGATAAAGCCGGCTTCTTGAAATCTTCATCGAACGCGCCGCCTGGGTTCGTTTGCCGTTGGCATGTTCCAGCACAGAGAGAATCGTGCGACGCTCGACGTCTTCCAGGATGTCGTCTAGTGGCTGGTCAAACGTAGTCATGTTCCTTTGTGCGCCAGGATTCGATCCCTGGAATTGTTCGGGCAAATCGCGCAGGCCAAGAATCGGTCCTTGCGTATTGGCCACGGCAGATTCAATGACCCTCCGCAATTCACGAACATTCCCAGGCCAATCATGCTTCACTAGCGAGGACCACACATTGGAATCAACGGATTCCACCTTGCGAACTCTGCCGCGATTCAGCAAAACAATAAAAGATTCGCCGAGGGCAGGAATATCTTCCTTCCGCTCCCGCAGCGACGGCACCTCTATTGAAATCGTATCGAGTCGGAATTTCAAGACTTCGCGCAATCCGTGTTCTGCTCCGGCCACGACGCCTGGGGCACCGGCAGCGATAATGCGAACTTGAACTCGGAGAGATCCCTCGCCGCCCAGCGGTTGCACCGAGCCCTGGTCAATGGATTCAAGCAACTTGGACTGAATGGGTACCGGGATGGCATCGACCCCAGCAAGATAAAGCGTGCCTCCCTCTGCCGCCCGTAGAACTCCCAAGTGGCACCCGCCCGTGGCTGATTCTTGGCCTTGAGCACGACCAAATATCTCCTGGTCGATTCCTTCTGCTGGGATCGACGCGCAATCAAACCTGACAAACGGGCCTTGCCGATGCGGGCCGCTGCTATGGATGGCCCGGGCGATCACTTCTGCGCCATTCCCAGGCTCACCGGTGATGAGCACCGGCCCGCTTGTGTGCGCTGCCAACTGAACGGTGGCCCGAAGGTTCTGCATACATAGGGAGCGGCCAATGAAATCGGAGGATCCGTATTGCTCTGCCGAGTCATGTAGCATCTGCTGATTCCTTGATTGAAGCGTCGCAGCTTCCCCATTTGATTCGGCCAACCTTGAGGCCAGGGCATGGAGTTCGCGGGTCACGACAATACTGGCGGGTCTACCGCCCTCGGCTTCAGTCAAGGCCAAGCAATATGCCCTGACGCGAAGCGTGCTGCCGTCCCGCTTTCCGATCAAAATGACACACAGGATACCCTGGCCGGGCGCCTCTTGAGAGGACGATGTAGCACGATCAACCCCAGCGCCCTCGGTGGCGACGGCATCTTGATCGGCGGCCTCGAGCCTAGCCAGTACATGGGATTCCATGAGTCGCTTGGCAGATTCGTTGATCGCCTTGATTTGACCTTGGTGATCTACTACGAAGACCCCTTCTTGGACTAGATCGAGGGCTTCTGGACTCTGATTTGTAAAGCTCCGGTTGAGATTCGCCATGGTTCTCACCGCACCTGTTGCATTCGAACGACACCGGCAGGCCTCGCGGCGAACGAGCATGCAACACAGGGTGTCATCCAGTAGCCGGCGGTCACTAACCCGCCAGCCCCGGGAAGCACCGTTTATCAGAATCGGTCACAGAGTACCTGTTTATGAAGATAATAGTTATATCCCACAACCCAAAACTGACACTCTTCAAAACGGCCCGCATAGTGTCTCTATTTGACCACAATCTCGCCCCTTGGTTGCCCAACGGGTTGGACCAGTAGCGACACACACAAGCATGGTAGGCATGAAATCGCGTCTTGGCCACGAGAACATTGGCAGTTGAATGTCAGTACTTTGCAACTTCGATGAGAGAACTGCCGCCCAGGATTCAGAGCCCGGCGGGCTTGGGTATGAACGGTGGTGGGTACAGCAGCAGGTAGACAAGAACACCTGTCCCGGAAACAAATAGCCAGACAGGCAGCGTCACCCGCGCGATCTTGCGATGGCGATCTAACCTGCCTGACAACGCCGCCCAAAGCGTGATCAGTACCAGAGGAACGTTTACGG
>JAJDDP010000195.1 GCA_029260235.1 Phycisphaerae bacterium
AACCGTTCTAATCTGATGATGTGGGTCGCATCCGATCTGAACACTCGTGACTACGACAGCCCCAGCTAACCACCCAACTCAACCCCCGATAAGGGATCCGTCGCAGTGGTGGCTGACCATCAGCGGGAATGCTAGCCCGGCCTGGAGTTTGATGTGGCTCATGACGTTTCCCAAGACATGAACGTCGCCCAGAGTCAAGCCGTATGCCACGTTCTCAGCTGCAACCCACCATCAGGCCCCCAGGGGGCAGAACGCCTTAGACGGCAACTCTGAGCATCCTCCGCGAACCAGCATTTGACGGCGAGAATCCGAATCGTAACGCGTTACGTGTCTTGGGAGAGCCATCTAATCCGACACCCTGCCCCGGGCGTCAGGATTGAGATGACCTGACCAACTAGACCTACCAAGGACAGCCTTTGTGTAGCCGCTTATTCTCTGGGGCGTGATCATATTCGGCGAGGTTATGAGGCTTGATTTGCTTTACCACCGAACAATCGGGGTGATGGTAGACCTTGCTCTTGCGGCTGCCAACGAATGCCTGGACAGCTGAAGGCTCCTTAGGCTTTGCTGCCTCGTCGAGAGCACCTCCCACCACTCCTTCCTTGAAGATCGAGTTGAGCAGCGTAGCCATCCGTACCCCGGCCATGGACAACCGTTCATCGACGACCGGGATACATCGATCGAAGTAGCTTCGGCCAACCTGCCCATCCTTGGGGATTTCATACGCATGGCTCAGGGCCAGCTTCCACGACTCCGTAGCCCACAAAGCCGGATCAGTGCTCTTCCACACCGCAAGCTGTTCTGGAGTGATCGCCTGTTGAAGTTCAGTTGCGTACTCGCTCCAGCTCTTCTTCGTCTGACGGATCAGTCCTGAATCCCAGACACGGTGCAAGTTCGTCTTGTTCTGGAAGAACTCGACCTTGATGTCGTTCCCGCCTTTATCTCTCGCCCGTGATGCGTGCAGTGGTTGGTGGACGTCACCGACGAAATGGACCAGGAACTTCAGGGCTTCGACGCTCTTCTTGCGGGTAGAATCCTTGTCGCGAAGAACGTTGGCATATTTGGTGATAGCCGAGACCACACAACCCTTCTTCGGGCAGTCACGATCGAGATCGAATGCACTCTCCCCGGGCTTGATGTTGGCATAGTGCAGCGTGTTAGCCCAACGATACGACGAATCAGATCTGATCTCATCCGCCCAGGTAGATACGTCGGCCAGACTTTGTTCTTCGAGTAAGGATTGGACAGCAGCTCTGGCCTTGGGAGTCAGGTAGTGAGCTGCAATGGCACCGCTGATCTTGTGTCCGTCACGTCCCCAGCCAAAGGAAGAGGAAGCTGCCAGAACTAGAAGGACGAGCGACGCTTTTCCGATTAGCCGCATGTTCATGTTTGGCATGCTAGCCCGGTTCTGCGGCAGACGCCACGACTTCTCGAAACCGCGTTGGCGTGGTGTGGAGACTTGCTGGCCCATGGGACGACGAGTCGGGGCATGTTACACTCTTGGAGATGTTGTGAACGCGGAATCCAATTGACAAAGATGGAACAATGGTGCGAAGGCAAGAAGACGAAGGATTTGTTACTGCACTGTATGATAGCCGGGTAGTACCGATGTTCCCTCAGTTGTTACCGTTCTTCCGCGAGGCGTTTGAAATGGCAGAGGACGGTGCCGAGTGGGTGATAACGCGGTACCGGAAGAATAACCAGCACCCGAGAACCCAAATGAGACGCATCATCAAGAAGGCGGGCTTGAAGCCGTGGGAGAAGATCTTCCAGAATTTGCGGGCTAGCTGCGAGACTGAGCTGATGGACAAGTTCCCGATGCATGTGGTGTGCGAATGGATTGGGCACACGCCGAAGGTTGCAAACGAACACTACCTGCAGACAACGACGGAGCACTTCCGGAAGGCTGCGGCGGGCGAATGTGCGCTGCAAAATGCGCTGCAGTATCCCACGGAAAGGGGTGGCAAGGAGTGGCACCCGGAACAGGACACCGGCGATAGCGGCACCGAGAACAATGATTTGCTATCTATTGCCACACATTCCCTGGACCAGATAGGCGAGGTGGGATTCGAACCCACACGTCCTGTAAAGGACAAGGGGTTTTAAGCCCCCAGCGTCTGCCATTCCGCCACTCGCCCACTTGGGTCGGAAGGTACGACACAACAGCCATTGTTGCAATGCGCCCCGAGACAGCTTCCACACCCGGGGAGGCCGATTGGAAACTCGCCCCGCGCTTGGCCGTCGTACCTCGAGTGGGCATTGACCTCAACGTTGCAATTCAGGGGCTACGCCGCTTGAATAGTCAACCATGGCCTATCAAGAACTTATTTCGGCTGACAAATGCCTTGCCGGATGCGGCGTCTTCGTGGAACTCGATGGAATCGAGTTGGCCGTGTTTCGATTGGCTGAGCCTGAGCAGATTGTGGTCATCGATAATTCATGCCCACATGCCAGCGGAAATCTGTCCGGCGGCTGTGTGGAAGGCACCGTGGTTGCCTGCCCGTGGCACGATTGGAAGTTCGATCTGCTGACTGGCGTATGCACCCATTCTGCAGCTGCCAGGGTGGGGAGATATCCGGCTGAGGTTCGGCAGGGGCAGGTCTGGGTAGATCTGGCAGGATAACCGCGGGTGTCTCGACGTTGGTTAACCGGCTACTTCATCACCGATCAGCTGCCGAATGTAGGTCACGTCAGCCCGCCGCTGGACGGTAATCTTCTCTGCCAGTCGATGGGCGGTGTCACATCCTACCAGGGTGGGTAGCGTAGACTCATATAGGGCGAGGAGCTCCTGCTCGCGGACCTGAACGCGGGGCAGCACTACCTCCAACGAATTGTAGTGGAAGTCGCCACTCATGATGTCCGCCACGGCTGGCTTTGGTTCACCGCCGAGATCGACGAGCAGAGCAGTCAGCCGAGCAATGTTCTCGACCTGCTGACCCGCCATGCGCCGAATCGCGTCGAATTCTTGTGCGCACTCAGCATCGACATAAACCATCGACTCAGCAAGGCGAGGCAGGAAGCTGCGAGCTTCTCCAGCCAGCAGTCGATTCAAGATGGGATAGACTTGGCGATCTTCCATGCGTAGTCGCTCTGCGGCTGCCCCTTATGGGTGGGCCGTCGTTTGATCGATGGTGCCCACGTCAACGGTCAGAACTGGGGCGGAATAGAGATTCGTAGAAAACCGATCTGCAAAATGCTTGATGGGCTGGGCCCAGATGAGCATGGCGATCAGGAGCAATCCGCAGAGGTTTACCATGATGGTTCCAGCCGCTGGCGCCCGAACCGATTCTTGGCCGTCGTCAGCCAGCATCATCTTGACCACAACTCGCATGTAGTAGTAGAGACTGATCAGCGTGTTTAATACAGCCACGACAAACAGCGTCCAATAGAGCCAACTGGCTGCGTCGCCCTGCTCAGCCAACGCATACAGAATCCAAAATTTGCCCATGAATCCAGCGAACGGCGGCAAGCCGACCAGCGACATCAGGCAGCAGAGCATGGGGATAGCTAGCCAAGGCGCCCGGCGAATCAGCCCGCTAAAAGCATTGATGGAGTCACTACCCGTATGCCAGTAGACCAAAGCGACTACACCAAACGCTCCGAGGTTCATGAACAGATAGATCGATATGTACACGAGTAGCGCGGACACTGCGCTGGCAGCACCGACCGATCCTGGGACCGCGAGGATAGCCACCACCATCAACATGTACCCAGCGTGCGCAATAGACGAGTAGGCTAACATCCGCTTGACAGACGTTTGCATGTACGCAGAGAGATTGCCAACCGTGCAAGTCAGCATGGCCAATATGCCGATACCCCAGGCCAGTGGAGCAAGCGCAGAGATCATCTCAGCCCCGGCAGCAGCGGCCAAGGCATGCACCAAACGCATCAAGAGAATTAGACCGGCAGCTTTGCTGACGACACTTAGCCAAGTGGTCACCTCGATGCGTGCACCTTGAAAGGCGTCCGGGCACCAGAAGTGGAACGGCACAGCTGAGATCTTGAAGCCGATCCCGCAGAAGAAACAGAGCAATGCCACCGCGATAATGACGCCATTTCGTCCCGTGGCAAGGTCAGTCGCAATACCGTCAGCCACTTCCACAAAACTCAGCGACTGGTACAAGCCATAGAGCAGGCTGATGCCGTATAGCATGATGGCTGCACTGATCGCACCGAAGATGGCATATTTGAGAGAGACTTCAGCCGCCGCCCGGTCACGTTTTTCAAACGCGACTATCGCATAGCTGGGTAGCGAAGCCAATTCAATAGCGATGACGATCAATAGCATGTTCAGCGTGCCAACCATCAAAGCCATGCCCAGCGCAGTGCCCAGCAGCAACACAAAGAACTCGGGCGCATTGCGCTCCGACGCGGATGATCCCATCCACCACATGCCGGTCACGCAGGCGGCGAAGAAGAACAAGATCAATTTGAAGAAGCAACTCAGGTTGTCCACCAGAAGCATGGCTGATGCAGGATCCGGCGACATGCCAGCCACCCCTTGGCCCGACACTTCAGCGGCAACCCGCCAAGTCAACCAACCGGCTGCTGCAATGCCCAACATGACAATCCCGCCGACCAAGCGGGCGCTACGCCCCATGATCATCGGCACCGCGAGTACCAAGACGATGGTGGCGACGAGGGTCAGTTCCGGAGAAAACCGAAACAGATCCACGCCTTCAGGAATCCAAGCTTGTCCAAGTAGTTGATTCATTCGTAATCAATAGGCGTCGGCAACAGCCAGCCCCAGTTCAGATTGCTCTCTTCTATGCCCTATCCGCCAAGCATGGCATACGACTGGTTCATCAGGTCGAAGTGGCGGTTCATCGATACGATGTGATCCACCATCAGGTCGAGGGTGCCATTCATGAAGTTAAACAAAGTGTGCTTGGGAAGAATACCCAGCACAATGGCCAGCACCCCAAAGGGCGCCAGAATGAAGACTTCGCGGATTCCCGCATCCGGGAATCCGGCGTATTCCTCGCGAAGTTTGCCCAGATAAACCCGCTGGATCAACCAGAGAACATACCCGGCCGTCAAAACAACGCCTGTAGCCGCTAGGACCGCCATGGGCACCGCCCAGCCGAATTGAGACCGGCCTTCAAAGCATCCAAGCAGCACATAAATCTCACCGATAAAGCCGCACAATCCCGGCAAACCCAACGAGGCGAAGAAGCCCAAGGTTGCCCAGGATCCGTACTTGGGCATGGATAGCCACAGACCTCCAAAGTCATTGATCCGTCGGTGGTGGGCACGGTCATAAATCACGCCGACAAGAAAGAAGCACATGGGTGAGCTGATCCCGTGGGCGATCATTTGGAACATCGCCCCTTGGAAGCCGGTCTTGTTCATCACCGAAATGCCCAGCAGCACGAACCCCATGTGCGAAACGGAGCTGTAAGCCACCAGTTTCTTGAAGTCTGTCTGAGCCATAGCGCAGAGCGCCCCATAGAGGATGCTGATCACACCTATCACAGCAATCACGAACGCCCAATCATGGCCTCCGCCAGGGAAGATCGGATAACAGATCCTCAGGAACCCGTACCCACCCATCTTCAGCAGCACGCCAGCCAGGATCATGCTGATCGGCGTAGGCGCCTCGACGTGGGCATCAGGCAGCCAGGTGTGGAACGGCACTGCCGGCAGTTTTATGGCAAAACCGATGAATAGCAGGATGAAGGCGAACGGGGCGAATCGGAAACCCATCAACATAGTCGATGCAGCCCCGAAATGATCTTGGATGGCCTGGTTGGTGGCTAACTCGATCAGATCGAACGTGCCGCCGGTGATCATCACATCCGGCCTGTATCCGCTGGCGATGCCTTCGACCCCTCCGCTGGCCATGGCTTGATGTACTGCATCGGCGCTGTAGAAATACATGCCCAACAACGCAACCAACATCAACACACTGCCAGCCAGCGTAAACAGGAAAAATTTGATGGCTGCATACTCGCGCCGCACACCGCCCCAGACGCCGATGAGAAAGTACATCGGCAGCAACATGATTTCCCAGAAAATGTAGAACAGGAAGAAATCCAGGGCGACAAAGACACCCAGCATGCCGGTCTCAAGCAACAGGAAGAGCACGAAGTAGGCTTTTCTTCCCTTGTTGACTTTCCAATGCGAGAAGTTCCAACTGGCTACGCAGGAGAGGAACATCACCAAGGTGGTCAAGATCAACAGCGGAAAACTAAGCCCATCGACACCCAGGAAGTACTCGATGGTGAAGCCTTCGCCAGTGATCCAGGGGATTCGTTGCACGTAATGCAGAAACCCATAGCCGCTGCCAAAGACGGACTCCGCTTGGGCAGGGTCACCCCCGGCGAGGAATGTCCTAAACAGCAGGAGCGACACGACCAACGTGGTCAAAGTCGTCCCAACGGCGATCACCCGCGTCAAAGCCTTGGGCAGCAGCATGATCGCTACCGCACCTATGCTCGGCAGGAAAACGATCCAGGACAGCAGTGAACTTTCCACAGCGATCTAGTCCGATCAAAAACTCGCCCGACCCCCCTCTTGCCTACTGCTAGTCGTCCAAACGACCAGGAAAAGCAGAGGTTCAAAGCGATACACCAAAACTGACTAAAGCCCAATCCAGCCGACAACAGCACTCCACGCACCGCTACCCGCCAAAATAAGCAACAAAACGACCGCGGCCGAACCGGCTGCGAAGAGAACGTAATTTCGAACCCGACCTGTTTGGGGCTGGCGGACAGCGTTGCCCGCATACTTGGTGAGGGAGGCTACGCCGTTGACCACGCCATCAACACCGCGGGCATCCAAGACCCAACCCGAGAAAGCAGCAATCCGCCGGACCAAGGCGGCACAGAGGAGAGCCACCATATCTACCACCCAGGCGTCAAACACACTGCAAAGCCTTGAAAATCCGCGACAGCCCATCACAAGCACAAAGTCATACACCTGATCGATATACAATCGCTCCCTCAAGGCACGATGCATGAAGGCAATGCCCGGCATGCTAGATATCCTAGTGGCTAGCTCAAGTCCGTTGCGATAGATCGCCCAGGCTACGCCAAACCCAATCAGGAAAGCGAAGCCGACAATCGGAACCAGATCACGGTGAACATCGTGGTGCAGCATCAACCCAACAGCGTGATCGGCATCGTGAGCGTGACCGTCGATGGCTACCACCATGGTCGCATCGGTCGCCGCCGACGCTGCGTCAGCCAACAGAGGCCTGAATACCCAGTAGCTGCAGAAGAAAGTCCCCACAGCCAACGCAACAAGCGGAACATACATCAGCTTGGATTCATGGGCGTGATCGTACACATGCTGGTCACGCGGCTTGCCCATAAACGTCAACCACCACAGCCGCATCATGTAGAAAGGCGTGACGTAGGCGATGGCGATGGGGAACCAGAACAGCCACTTGGGCAGCGGCGATGTCGGATGCTCGCTGTCGGTCGCCCGAGCAACAAGAGCAGCCTGATCGACATGATGCGCAGCTGCGTGGTCAAGTTCACTCGGGCCGTGCGCTTGCTCGCTCTTAGGTTGTGAATCATGCCCAGCCGAAGTATCGGTTGCGCCGTGCTCTGGAGAGTCCGATGCCAAACGATAGCTCAGTCCAGACTCAAGTTCTTCATCGGATGGCGCGGCTTTGGCATGGTGTTCAGCCTCAGGCGGCCAATGGTCAGTGCGCATCAAGGCGGCCGCCAGGATTTCATCCTTGCTGTAGAACCCGCCTATGCCGGGCCCGGTCCAGGGAATCCCCGTGCCCGCGATGGCTAACACGCCTATGAAGAACGTCCAACACGTCACGGGCATCTTCTTGTGCAGCCCACCCATCTTGGTGATTTCCTGCTCGTGATGACATCCTTCGATGACCTGCCCTGACCCGAGGAACATCATGGCTTTGAAGAACGCATGGGTCATCAGGTGGAACAGCGCTGCGGTCCATGCCCCGACCCCAAGCCCAAAGATCATGTAGCCCAACTGAGAAAGCGTCGAGTAGGCCAACACTTTCTTGATGTCCGTTTGGACGATGGCAATCAGCGCTGTCATGGTCAACGTGATGCAGCCAATTACCGCAACAACCATCTGGGCGTCGGGCGTGAGTAACCGGAAGATACGGGCAACGAGGTACACACCTGCGGCCACCATGGTAGCTGCATGAATGAGGGCACTGACCGGTGTCGGACCAGCCATCGCGTCGGGCAGCCAGACATGCAAGGGGAACTGGGCGCTCTTGCCCATCGCGCCGCAGAACAAGCCCACCCCCATCAGGGTGGCCAAGGTCATCCCGGATACTTGCCAGCCGAACAAATCAATCGAATATCCAATAGCAAACAGGCCCGTGGAACTGGCGTACTGCTGGCGGAAATTGGCGGCGGCTTGGTCCAAATCGAGCGTGCCCAGGAAGAAGAACACCATCATCAGGCCAAACAAGAAGCCAAAGTCCCCCACCCGGTTGGTGATGAAGGCCTTCATGGCTGCGTTCGACGCGAACTTCTTGTCGAAGTAGAAGCCGATCAGGAGGTAGCTGCACAGGCCTACTAGTTCCCAGAAGATGAAAAGAAACAGCAGGTTGCTGGAGATGACCAACCCCAGCATGGAAAAGGCGAACATACAGAGGTAGGTGAAGAATCGGTGGTACTTGCTCTGCCCGTCGATTTCATCGCTATGGCCTGCCATATAGCCGACGCTGAAGACGAAGATCCAGGTAGCGATGAAAGTGACCATAAAGAACATGATCACCGTGAGCGAATCGAGTTTGACGCCGATCTTGATTGGCACCGATCCCATGTCAGCCCAATAGAACTGATTGCTAACCGCCGCCGCAGTCAATTCAGCCCGGTCCGCGGGGCTAAGCCCATGCCAACTGAATAGCACGCAGGTAGCAAGCACGCAACTGGTTCCCATGACCAATACCGTGAACCAGCCACTCAGCGGCTTGCCAAGGCGATGGCCGAAGAACACCAGAAAGGCAAAGCCGATCAGCGGAACCACCGTACCAGCGACCAAGAATTGTTCGTACCAACTCATGCGTTATAGCGGAGTGAAGATTGTGGCCTCTGGAGCATTCTGTCCACGATACGTCCGGGACATCCCAACGCCCACAAAGTCAACCTGCTTCCACTCGTTTCCTTTGCAGCGAGCATCAACCGCTGACCGCGTCGCCTCGGTCGATGTCGATGGTATTCAAATTCCGATAGTAATTCGTACAAATCGCGACGGCGACCGCCGCCTCAGCTGCCGCCAATACAATCACAAAGAGGGCTATCACTTGGGCATCGATCGATGTGTTTCCACCACTGTATTTTCCGAAGGCAACAAAGTTGATGTTGACCGCATTGAGCACCAATTCAACGCCAATCAACACACCAATCGCGTTCCGCTTGCTGACCATCGAAAATACGCCCGCACAAAAAATAATGGCCGCCAATACCAGGTAGTGATTGAGCCCGATCTCAAGCATAGCCTATTCGCGCTCCTGCCGGGCCAAGTAGGCCGCCCCGATCATCACCACCAGCAGCAACACACTAATCACCTCAAAAGGAACCAGATAGGTAGTCAGTAAATCCCGACCCAGGGTCGCCACCGGGATGGAGCCGGTCGGCTCACCTCGCTGCCAGTCGGTCCCAAGCACCAAGCCCATCAAGGCTGCAAAGAGCAATAAAGAAACGACACCACCCGCAGCCAGCCCAATCTTGCTGACGGCAAACTGCATAGACGGCGACTTGGTGGTCAGCATCACACCAAAGATGAGCAGAACCAAAGTGCCGCCCGCATAGACGATGATCTGAATGACCCCCAGAAAATAGGCGGTCAGCAGAAAATACAGAATGGCCACAGCGCCCAAGGTGGCGAACAACCAGATGGCCATCCGAACCACATCTTTGGTGAAACATATCGCTATGGCTGAGAATGCCGCCAACCCGCCGAACAGATAGAACCCGACCGCCTCGAACAAAGGGTGCGAACCACCGAGAACGTCTGACACGAAGCCGCCCTCATCCAATCCCCCGCCGCCGGACGCCATCGCCACGCGCGGAGCAGCTGTCATAGCCATACATGCAATGACCGCTGCAAGAATCAGTTTTAGCTGCGGCTTCAACACCGTAACCGTTTCTCCGTTCGCGCCCACTGGGCGATACCTACGCACCGGGCAATTGCTCAACAGCCAGCACGCCGACCAAGGCGCGTTTCTTCAATCGGGCCTTGAAGATAATCCAGCACGCACCAAGCCCCGCCAAACCCGTAAAGGAAGATAAGGCGATCCGCGTTACCATGGCTAGCAGACTGTCTTCGGGTACCCAAAGAACCCACAGCGTTTGGCCGATCAGCAGAACCAGCATAAGTGGCAACAACACCTGAATGCAGGAATACAGAACTTGATCGATTCGAATCCGGGGCAGCGTCCAGCGTACCCACATTTGGACGAACACCAGGAAGAACGACTTGACCACCATCCAGATCGGGCCACCCAAAATCAAACCTTGGGCAGCACGGGCTGCTGCATTGTCCGCAAAGAGGAATCGTCCCATCCAATCAGGGATCCACTCCGGCGAGATGGGTGAACTCCACCCCCCGAAGAACAACACCACCGCCAACGCAGCTACGATATACATAGCCACATACTCAGCAAAGAAGAACAGCGACCAGCGGATGCCCGAATACTCGGTCAAGAAACCAGCCACCAATTCGCTCTCTGATTCAGGCAGATCGAACGGAGCCCGCTTGCAACTGGCCAGCGACGTGATGTAATAGGCCACGGCCGCTACAAACATGAATGGGCTTTGGAACGCCAACCAAGTATGCCAACCACCGGCTTGGGCGTCGCCAATCTGAACAAGATTTAGGCTCCCGATAGTCAAGACGGGCAGCAAGAGGGAAATGCCCATGGGAATCTCGTAGGAGACCATTTGGCACGCTTCTCGCATGGCGCCATAGACGGTCCATTTACTGTTGGACCCCCAGCCAGCCATGATGACGCCCACCACTTCAACCCCCAACATAGCCACGATGACCAACAGGCCCACGTCCATATTGCGGAAGATCCAATGAGCACCGAAGGGCAGCGTTAGGAAGGCGATAACCACCGGAATCAAGGTGACATAGGGTGCCAAGCGAAACAGGGCTGCATCAGCAGCGGCCGGCACTAGATCTTCTTTGGCGATGAGTTTGATACCGTCGGCCATCGACTGAGCCCAGCCATGCCAACCGCCGACCCGCATGGGCCCCATTCGCGACTGAATGCGGGCAGCTACTTTTCGCTCCCACCAGATGGCGAACAAAGGAATGTGGGCTGCAAAAAGCGAAACGCCGGTCACCGCCAAGATGTCCCTGAGCAGGTGGTATTCACCCAGAAAGGCCTCGCTGAGCAGGGCGACCAAGTAGATGCCGACCACACCCCCAGCCACGGCGCCGAAGAATATGGCCGCCGGGAATCGACGTAGGATCGGCGCGGCCAGTCCCGCCACCGACATGGCTACCCCGACCATCAGCTTCTCAATCGCTGAGAGGTTCGGCTTGTTTCGTTCAACCCAAGGTGTGGAAAACTGCGTCACTGCCGCACTCCGTCACCGCAACCATCCAACGCGCCATCAGCAAAAGGATCGGGATTGTAGCGGCTCTGTCGCCAGATGCCACCAAAACCGCGACTATCTCTTTGGTCGCCTACTACCGATCTACCTCGCCCATCACCACATCAAGACTGCCCACGATGGCAGCCACGTCTGCGATCAAACAGTTATTCGAAATATGGCGGACGATGGACAGATTGCAGAAGCTCGGACCTCGCGCCTTGACCCGGGCTGGTATGGAAGATCCATCCCCGCGAATATAGAAGCCCAATTGACCACGGGGATTCTCAATTTCAACATATACCTCATCATCGGGCAGCTTGACCGTCTTGTTCTTCTTGGCCAAGGTCGCGCCCTCGGGGCAATTCCGAATCGCTTGCCGGATGAGGTTTACCGACTGCTTCATCTCCTCGAGACGGACGTAGTACCGGCACCAAGAATCGCCCACGACCACGCTGTGGGGGATCTCGTCGGTTCCGCCAGGGCGCCCAATGGGGATGTCGAAGTCGAACTTCTCATAGCCGTCATAGGGCGTCGACTTGCGTAAGTCCCACTTGACGCCGCTGCCGCGTAAGCAGGGCCCGGTCAGGCCAAAGGCAATAGCATCCTCGGCAGAGACCACGCCAACTTTGGCTGTCCGCTTCACGAAGATTTGATTGAAACTGAGCAGTTGGTTGTACTCGTCGATCTTCGGGTCGAAGTAATCCAGAAACTCAAGGCAGCGATCAAACCAGCCATCGGGCACGTCGTCGTGCACGCCGCCAATGGTGATGTAGCTATAAGTCAGCCGGGCGCCGCAAGCAGCTTCACAGAGATCTAGCACCATCTCGCGTTCCCGGAACGAGTACAGGAAGGCCGTGAAGGCCCCAATATCCAGCCCGTAGGTGCCAAAGGCCACCAAGTGCGAAGCGATGCGGTTCAGCTCAGCGAAGATAACCCGCAGATACTGGGCACGCTCCGGTACTTCCATGCCGGCGATTCGCTCAACCGCAATGGAATACGCCTGGTTGTTGTTCATCCCAGCCAAGTAATCCATCCGGTCTGTGTATGGAATATATTGATAGGGCTGGAGATTTTCGCCGATTTTTTCGGCGCAGCGGTGCAGGTAGCCGATATGCGGCACAGCCTCGATAACCATTTCGCCATCAGCCCGAAGCACCAAGCGGAGTACGCCGTGCGTCGCCGGGTGCTGAGGCCCCATGTTGATGAGCAATTCTTCGGTTTCGACATCGCCTTGCTCGACGCGGTCGATGTCCATCAGAAGATCAGGGGCAGATTCTAAAACCGTGTCAGCCATTCAAGGCCCTTCAATCCGAGGTTGGTGCCGTCGTCTCTGAAGCACCATCCAAATCCAGCGATTAACACTGCCGGCGTCCATCAGGTCAAACCGCGGCCTCAATGGCGCGGGCTAAGTAGTTCGTGCTCAGTCGTCCCGGGAATGCCCTGATACTCGACCGGGAATTCGTAATCCTTCAATAGCGGATAGCCAACCCAATCATCCGGACAAAGAATGCGCCGCAGATCGGGATGTCCGTCAAAAACAATGCCCATCATGTCGAAGGCTTCGCGCTCATGCCAATCGGCCGCAGGCCAGATCTCAGCCACCGAGGGAATGCTCGGGCTGTCCCGATCAACCTCGATCCGAACTGCAAACTCGTGGACAAACTCCAACAGATCAGCCTTACCCTCAAATGGAATTCGGCACACATCGTATATAGCGGCCAATTTGTTCTCAGCCAGCATGTCCAGGGAGGTGATGCAGCAGAGTAAATTGAACCCCAGCCGAGCGTCATCCCGGAGAAACCGCGCGATCTTGGGCCAGGAATCGGCGCTAACCAAGGCATAGGGGCGACCGCAATCGAGGCAAGCATCTTCGACTGCCTCGCCGAACTCACTCTTGAGTATGCCGCAAATCTCTTCTGGGGCCATAACCTGGTTAGTCCTTATTACCTACCGCCAAGAACGATTCACTACAAAGCCCGCAGCTAAGCAATCGCAGCCTCGCGGAAAGTGTTCATGGACTTCTTGGCACGCGTTTGGTGCTTGATCTTATCCTGCAGTCGGATCAAACCTTCGATTAATGCCTCAGGGCGCGGGGGGCAGCCGGGCACATAGACATCGACCGGCACCACCAAATCCACACCCTTAACCACATGGTAGCCATGCTTGAAGTAAGGGCCTCCACCCACAGTGCAAGCACCCATGGCCATCACGTACTTCGGCTCAGCCATTTGGTTGTACAGTCGCTTGAGCCGCGACGCCATCTTATAGGTGACCGTGCCTGCCACGATCATCAGGTCAGCTTGGCGAGGGGCTGCCCGAAACGCGCCGGCCCCGAAGCGGTCGAAGTCGAACCGCGACGCGCCGACGGCCATCATCTCGATGGCGCAGCAGGCCAAGCCGAAGGTCATCGGCCAAACGCTACTGCTCCGACCCCAGTTGATAGCCCAGTCCAAGGAGGTGACCATCACGCCTTCTTCAAACCGATTCTCAATCCAACTCATGAGGCTGACTCCGATCCGACGACCGGGAATTCGGGTTCGCCCCCAGAGAGCGCCCTTACCCAGTCCAGGTAGCCAAACCGCCAAAGGTAGAGGAACCCGACGACTATCACGCCGAAGAAAAACAGCATGTCATAAAGGGCCATCGTCCGCAGTTGATCCAACTCCGCACCAACCGCACCCGTCCCACCACCAAAAACGACCGCCCAAGGCCAAAACAAGGCAATCTCGACGTCGAAGATAATGAACACCAATGCCACCACATAGAACCGCAGGTCGAACTGTACCCAACCCTGGCCTATGGTCGGCTCGCCGCATTCATAGATGGCCGCCTTGACCGGATGGGCAATCTTTGGCCGAACGAACCGGCCCAGCAACAACCCACCAAAGCAGATGAGAAACCCGGCCACCGACAACATGATCACTCCAAGAACCACCATGGCGCCGGAGCCTGCATCGGGATTCGCCTGTGCCAGTACCGAGCTGCTGCCCAGAAAAGCCACACTTTCGCTCATGGCATGGATCACTTTTTCGCCGGCTTCCTTTCGGTCATGGCCAAGACCATCTCTTTTCGCCGATCTTCTTCATCTCGCCCATCGGTACTGAACTCGAAAGACTCCCAGTCGGCTTTCTTGGCAGCCGCCCAATCGGGCAGCTTGTCCTTGGTCATCCAGAGTGGCTGCGGCGTCTGCAAGCCCTGAGCAGCCAACTCGGTGAACTCGACGATCATATCCTTGCGGGTGAAGCCCGACATGTCGTGCAGGTTGCCCATGTGAATACACTCCGTCGGGCAAGGATCGACGCACAGAGCACAGAACATGCACTTGGCGTAATCAATCGCATACCGGGTCATAGCCCCGCCCATGGCTAATTTCGTC
Organism: Phycisphaerae bacterium; assembly: GCA_029260235.1. Taxonomy (GTDB): domain Bacteria; phylum Planctomycetota; class Phycisphaerae; order UBA1845; family UBA1845; genus OFTM209. The sequence goes on from JAJDDP010000195.1 coordinate 14,923, forward strand.
GCTTTATCGATCTTCCTTGGTCCGGTCTTTTCGATGTAGATGCAATCTACCGGGCATGCCTTGGCACACAGGTCGCATGCGATGCACTTCTCAGCCTCAAAGAAATGAAAGCCTCGGAATCTTGGCTGCAATGCGGGAGCCACGTCGGGATACTGCAAGGTGATAGTTCTGGCGAAGCAATACTTGAGCGTGATGCGCATGCCAATGAAGATGGTCTTGACCGTCAAGTAGATGTTACGAAAGTAGTCTCGCACGGTCAGCACGCCTCCACAGGGCTAATTCTCGTTGTCTCCAAGCTGATCGAGCCAGCCCGGTAAAGCCGCGGCATTGTAGAATCGAGGCTTAGCATTTTCAACAGCAGTGGCGCCACCGACTCAACGCGCGACGCTCTGCCTCAGACTTCGAGCAGTTTACGCCTCAACATGTCCAATGCAACGCTGCACGCCCGGTCTCGAATCTCTGCCCGCGGCAAGTGTTGACCGAACCGGCAGTCGCGAGCTTCACAACCGTCCGAGCTGGCCAAGGCAATATAGACTAGTCCCACCGGCTTGGATTCGGATCCCCCGCCCGGACCTGCTACACCGGTGGCTGAAAGCGCATAACCCGCTCCGGCACTCCTTCGAGCACCAGAAGCCATCGCCGCGGCAGCCTCTGCGCTGACCGCGCCGTGGTCTTGAATGATCTGGGCCTCGACGCCCAGCACGCCAACCTTGGCTTCGTTGGCATAAGTCACAAAGCCGCGTTGAAAGTATCCGCTGCTGCCGGGGACGTCAGTCAGGCGTTTGGCCAGTAACCCTCCGGTACACGATTCTGCCGTGGTCACCGTCGAGGCCCGTCCCAACAGCAATCGACCAACTACAGCCTCTAGGGACACATCTTCTTCGCCGAACACCAGACCACCAAGCCGGTCTTTGATCACCGCAGACCGGGCATCCAGCAACCCGCAGGCTAGGGCAGGCGTCCTTGCCCGGGCCACCAACCGGATGCTAATCATCCCCTCTTGGGCTGTCGTGCCTACTACGACCTCTCCGCCCGGTTTCATCAAATCAGCAATCTGCTCGCCGATCGTGGATTCGCCAGCCCCGAAGCACCGCAGGGACCGGCACATCAACACAGGCCCCACCTGCGATGGGGCGATTTGGGGTAGCACAGCCGCTTGGAACATGGCTTTCATCTCCCGCGGCACGCCTGGCAAGCAGAAAACCTCCGATTGACCGATCCGGGCGTGGATTCCAGGGGCGGTACCCCACTTGTTGGGGATCAAGTCCGCTCCTTCGGGGACTGCGGCTTGGCGCGCATTCGATTCCGACCAGCGGTAGCCATGCGTTTCGAAGAAGAGACGGATCTGCCGGAGTGCGTCGGGGTCAACGCGCAGCTCCACGCCCAGCGCCTCAGCCACTGCTTGCCTGCTAATGTCGTCCGTCGTGGGGCCTAGGCCGCCCGTGACCACGATCCATGAATTTTCCGCCGCCGCCCGGCGGACCTCCTCAGCCAGTGCGGACCCATGATCCCCTATTGTGACATGCCGCTGGGCTTGCACGCCCACAGCAGCCAATTCCGACGATAACCAGGCCGCGTTGGTGTCTACCGTCAATCCGGTAACCAACTCCATGCCTACGCTAATAATGACCGCGTCCATTCTCGGACCTTCCCCACTCCGGACCCAGGGCAGCAAACCTACCCCTTTATGGCTGGTCCTAGTCCTTTTGAGCCGATATATTCGCGTCCAGGCCATCTCTGGGATGACCTGTTACACTGAGGGAATCTTACATCTATGCCCCCACCGGGTCCAAAATCAAGAGCTTCTCGAAAGCCAACCGCTCGGCAGCAGCTCCAGCTTCTATTCACCTGCGTAGGTCGGCGAATCGAACTAATGGATGCCTTTCGCCGGGCTGGCAAGCAGCTGGGGATCGACTTGACCCTGCACGGCGCCGACGTCGGCCTACTTGCGCCGGCCATGCACGCGGTTGATCGAACTCACATCGTCCCAGCCATCAAGAAGCGAACGTACATCTCTGATCTGCTAAGATTGGTGGCGAGGCAAAAGATCGACGCGATCATTCCGTTGATCGATTCTGACCTGCTCACCCTGGCCCGTGCTTCAAAGCGTTTTGCCGCAATCGGTTGCCGGATCCTTCTTTCTGACGCTCCAGTAATCGAGATCTGCCGCGACAAGATTCTCACCTATCAAGCCCTCAAAGCCGCACGAATCGACACGCCCACGACTTGGACGTGGGAAGAAGCATTGAAGCTCAAGCGACACCGTTTCCCCTATTACATGAAACCCCGTGAGGGCAGTGCAGGACTGGGCAATTATCGAATTAACAACCTCGTCGAACTAAAAGTGCTGGGCAAACGGGTGCCCGATCCCATTGTCCAAGAATTCGTCGAAGGCTCAGAATACACCCTCGATGTGTATGTCGACTTGGAAGGCCAACCCAGGTGTGCCGTGCCCCGCCGACGAATAGAAGTGCGCTCGGGGGAGGTCAGCAAGGGCATCATTGTCAAGGACCCCAAGATCATCAACCTCGGCATGAGAGTCGCGGACTCAGTTGGAACCTTTCGCGGCGTAGTAACCATACAGTGCATGGCTGAGCGCTCTGGAAGAATCCGTACAATCGAAATCAATCCGCGTTTTGGTGGAGGGGCGCCCCTGGCCATCTGTGCCGGAGCAAACTTTCCAAAATGGCTAATGGCCGAGCTGCTTGGCAAGAAGCTGCGCTACGACGCGATGGGCTACAAGGATGGCATCACCATGCTTCGCTACGATCAGTCCATCTTCTTGAATGGCAACCTCAAGCCCGTTAAACAAAGCCCGCGACGCTAAAGTCGTTGAACATGACTCTAACTCATGCGATTATTTTCGACCTGGATGACACACTCTACCCGGAATGCGAATTCACTTTCAGCGGGTACCGTGCGGTCGCTTCTGCCTTCGCCGACCGGATGGGCGTCGGGGGCGATGATTTGATTCTGCGCATGCAGCAGTTATTCGATTCACCCGACCGAAACCGCGTGTTTGATGTGGTTGTAAAGGAGGCTGGATCACCTGACTCTGACAAATTGGTCCCTGAGATGGTGGCCCACTTCCGCAATCATGAGCCGAGTATTGAGCTGCACGCCGACGCGAGGATCCTGCTTGATCAAATCGCAGGACAGTTTCAACTGGGGATCATCTCTGACGGTCCATGTGAGACTCAGGCAATCAAAGTGGCTGCCCTCGGGCTTGATTCTCGCATCGACCACATCATCCTCACTGACCGATGGGGCCGCTCCTTTTGGAAACCTCATGTGCGCGCATTTGAAGAGATGACCAACCAACTGGATCTAGCACCGCAATTCTGCACCTACGTAGCTGACAACCCTGCCAAGGATTTCGTCGCGCCCAACAAGCTCGGCTGGCAGACCGTCCGCATCGTCAGGCCCGATGGTATCTACCGGACAGCGATCCCAGCTCCCAACGGCCAGCCGCAGACCACCATCTGTTCACTGGACGATTTATCCCTGCCAGATTGAGGCGGGCGCCGCCAAGCTATCAAAGGCGTGCTGGCCCATGCCCTCCCACCAACGTCCAATAACTTCGTCGCCTGGATTTCCACAGAGGCGATTCCACCCCGCTTTCAAGTTCGGCGAGACAACTCGTCGATAGACCCACAATTGGAAGCGCCCAGTTAGGAGGCGGTGAATACTAGGCCCTTGCCGGCCTGACAAGCTTTGGTAGAGCAGCACAACGGAGTTTTGCGATGAGAATCGAACCGCTTAGTACCGATCAGACCCAGCAGTTGGCCAGACCCCGCGAAGAGGACATGCGGGACCGGGCTGATGAAGCAATTGCCAACGTAACCGCTAAGGCAGCCGATCGAGGGACCCAGCTGGAAGAAACCCGTAATCTCAACTTGGCCCTCCACCCCGAGCAGGAGGCCAAGATTAATCAGCGGTACGACCAAAAAGCTGCAAAACTCGATGCCAAGCTTGCCGACAAGATCGGCAACATCGAAGAGAAGGTAAACTCGTTCCTAGCCAACCATGCTGACGACAATGAGATCGACGTCACCGGCTAGCAGCGAATCATCCCCCAGGAAATCCGAAGCTCGGGCGCCTACCAGCGTCCGGGCTTCTTCTGTTCCCGCTGCCCGGCCCTGTCTCCGGGTGGTCCGCCTTGTTGGCCAAACCCCAGGCGGTTGATCAAGCCCCGCCTTGGCCCATACACTCCCCTGCCATGACCGTTGCGATCATCCTTTCAGTGGCCATTCCCTTCTTGCTGGCTTTGATAGCAACTCCCTTCATTCGCGGTTGGGCCTTGCGGCGCGGATTCACCGATAACCCGGGAGGCCACAAGCAGCACGGATCGCCGGTGGCCCTGGGAGGCGGAATCACCATCATCTTTGCCATTGGTGCCCCTACCCTGGCGGCAGCTTTGGGTGTGATGGTTCTTGGCAAAGTCGACTTGCCCGACTGGATTCCTGACTTAGTCAGCACTCATGCCAGCGGCGTCGCCGATCGTTTGCCGCGTCTGGGAATGGTCCTAGCTGGTGCTTTGGCTCTGCACATCCTGGGTTTGATCGACGATGTTCGCCATCTCGGGGCAGTCTCCAAAGCGGCCGTGCAAGTCATCGTAGCGGTTGCCTTGTTTTTCTTTGCCGACGTGCGTTTGCTCGAATTCCTGCCTCTGCCCGCTTCAGCCGTCTTGACGGTGCTTTGGATTGTTCTGATCACCAACGCCTTCAACTTCTTGGACAACATGGACGGCCTCTCAGCCGGTGTCGCCGTCGTAGCTGCGGCAATCTTCGCCGTGTCAGCGATATTGGCAGGCCAAGTGTTCGTGCCTTTACTAGCTCTTGTGTTGGTAGGCGCCTTGCTCGGGTTCTTGCCCTACAACTTCTCCCCTGCGTCTATCTACATGGGTGACGCCGGCAGTATGGTGATCGGCTACCTCTTGGGCGTCTTGACCGTGCTGACCACGTTCTATGATCCAGACCAAGACTTGAAGCCGTTTGGCGTGCTGGTCCCGTTGATCGTCTTAGCGATCCCGCTCTACGACGTGGTCAGTGTCTGCTGCCACCGCCTCAAAGCAGGCGCAAGCCCCTTCCAGGGAGACCATCGTCATTTCTCGCATCGTCTCATCCAACGCGGCATGTCCACGCGCTGGGCAGTACTAACCATCTACCTAGCCACAGCCACAACAGCCATGTCCGCCCTCATGCTACCCTCTGCCACTTGGGCGTTCGCCTGCGTCATCTTCGCCCAATGTCTATGTGTAATCCTAATCATCGCCATCCTGGAAAATGCCGGGACGTGACACAACGAGGTGAACGGTTGCCAGAGAGACTATCAAGCTGACACTTATTTGCAGTGATCAAATCTGCCCGATACGCTTGCCCTGATTCACCGATGGTAGGTCGGGACCAAGATAGAACATGACTCAAGGCACGCAACATCACGACGCCCACCTCGGCCTCATTGCCGGTGCAGGCCAATTCCCATTTCTGGTTGCTCGCGGTGCGCGAGCGGCCGGCTGCCGGGTAGATATCCTGGGGCTTCGAGGCCTGGCGGACCCTGCTTTGGCGGCAGAGGCGGATCGGTTTCGGTGGACCGGGATGGTGCGGCTAGGCCACTGGATTCGGACGCTTCGGCGCTGGGGAGATTCTGAGGCCATCTTGGCTGGCTCGGTGCACAAGTCTGAGATGTATGGCCGCTTCCGGCTCTTGCGGTACATGCCCGATTGGGCGAGCATCCGCCTTTGGTATTTCGACGTCCCCGACAAACGGAACGACACGGTGTTGTGCGCCGTGGCCGACGCGATGGCGCAAAAGGGCATTACCTTGGAAGACTGTGTGAAGTATTGCTCAAAAGACATGGCGCCTGAAGGCGTCTTGACCAGTCGCCAACCCTCGGCTGCCCAGCAGAAAGACGCCGAGTTCGGCTGGCGCATTGTCAAGGAGATGGGCCGACTCGACATCGGGCAGTCCATCGCCGTCAAGGAGACAGAGGTTATTGCGGTAGAAGCCATCGAAGGCACCGACCGCATGATCGAGCGGGCAGGCCAACTTTGCCGTCACGGCGGATGGGCACTTGTCAAGGTAGCCAAACCCGATCAGGACCTGCGCTTCGACGTGCCTACGGTCGGGCCTGATACGATCGCCAATCTAAAAAGGAACGGGGCTGCCCTCTTGGTCATCGAAGCAGAGAAGACTCTGATCATTGATCGCCAGCGAACCGTCGAAGCAGCAGAGAAAGCCGGTATCGTCATTGTGTGTCAAAGCATCAAATAGACGCCTACTCAGCCAAGGAGCCTGAGTGCTCGGAGGATTTCGTGCTCCTACCCCTCAATGACGAACATTTCATGAAGCTGGCCCTTGCCGAAGCTCGCCAGGCTGACGATGCCAACGAAGTGCCCGTCGGCGCGGTCATCGTTCACCAAGACAAGGTCATCGCCAGAGGGCATAACCAGAAGGAACGCCTGCACGACCCCACAGCCCATGCAGAGATGCTGGCCATCACTGCCGCCTGCGAGTATCGCAACGATTGGCGGCTGACGGGCTGCTCGATGTATGTCACCCTCGAGCCCTGCGTCATGTGTGCCGGAGCCATCCTCTTGGCCCGCCTCGACCGACTCGCCTATGGCACAGCCGACCCCAAGACAGGTGCCTGTGGCTCGATGCATCAACTTGTCACTGATCCACGAGCAAATCACCAGGTCTCGGTGACGAGCGGCCTGCTTGAGCTGGAGTGCTCCTTGATCGTCCGCAATTTCTTTGCCCGCCAGCGAAACCTCGGCAAGAAGGGTTAAGCGGCCCGCACCCCGGTAGGCGATCTTTGGGATGTTTTGTCCACACCGGGCCTGCCATCAATTCAGCTGTTCTCAGCCCCGCGCAAAGAAGCGCAATTGTTGCCCGTCGAGCGCGAAAGTTGCGCCTTGCATCACTGAAGGTCGCTGTTCTGAAAAGTCGATAATTCGGTTATCGGACACAGGCAAACAAACTACCGAAACGCACAACTGGCAAGTGATATGCGACCCGCCGATGACTACTTCAATAACCGCTCTGGCCGTCAACACGGTTGCCCATCCGTCGTGAGCAATTGGTTGCGGCTTTCTGCGTAGGAGTCACGGCGCCATCATGCAAACCAAAAGCCCAACAACCGGTATCTTTTGCGAGACCTCTGCGTTGATCCTGTCCACTATCATGTTTGGTGCTGTTGGCTGTGCGCCGGAACAACAATACCTTGAACCAGTGGTCTTGCAGCCCACACCTCGGCTTGCAGCTGCGACCGATCAGCAGATTACCCTCTTTGGCGAGCTTCCTGATTCGCAGATGATGGGCTTTGAGAGCAGGCAAGCTACTTCGGTGCGTCGCCATACATTCGCGGAGGAAGGGGCAGACTTCGACCCCAACATCGACGCCAAGGGCGAACGAATGGTCTTTGCCTCAACCCGACATTCGCACATGCCGGACTTGTACATCAAGTCGGTGGACGGACGGGCGGTCACCCAGTTGGTCGCGGACCCCTCATCCGACGTCCAACCAGCCCTCTCGCCCGATGGCAGTCGAGTTGCCTTTGCGAGCAATCGGTCCGGTAACTGGGACATATGGGTTATCGATATCGATGGCACGAACCTCATTCAGATCAGCAGCACGCCCTCACACGATGTCTCGCCCAGTTGGGCGCCTGATGGCCGTTCGCTTGCGTACTGCAGCTCGGCTCCCGATGGTGGCCAATGGGAGATGTGGATCAGCGATGTGATCGCCGGCGGCACGAGGCGATTCATTGGTTATGGGCTGTTCCCCGAGTGGTCCCCTGTCGGCAATTCGATCCTTTACCAGCAGGCCCGAGAGCGAGGCAGCCGATGGTTCAGCATTTGGACCCTTGAGCTGATCGATGACGAGCCAAGATTCCCCACTGAGATTGCGTTTAGCGCCGAACAGGCATTGATTCTCCCCACCTGGAGCCCGGACGCTACCCAGATCGCGTATTGTGCAGTGACCGCCACCACGCCTGGCGCTGATGAGTATCTGGATCTCTCTGCCAGTGCTGAGATCGCCGACCTGTGGATCATCAACATCGACGGCACCAACAAAACACGGTTAACCGGCGGAAATACGCCGAGCTTTTCCCCGGTGTGGTCCACGCAGGGGCGGATTTATTATACTGGTAATCGAGAAGGCAAAGAGAACATCTGGTCGTTGATGCCGACCACTCGATCCACGGGTTCGGTAGTAAGCAGACCTGATTCGCAGACAGAATCGACGCAATTTCAGGCTGTGCGATCGACCGCCAAGCCGCAAGGATCGTGAATTCACCGGGAATCCCAGGGCTTACGTCAAGGTGGCCCGGGTAATGGACGATGACTGGAATGTCCCGGGTTGACTCTGGGACTGGTTCGAGGACGAATGAAGGCGAGTCGATGGGACGCGCCGTCAGCCGACCGCAACCAAAGGAGTAGGATCAAGGATGATCCCCTTCAGCAAGCCGAAAAGGAATTCAAACGCCCTGCTCGCTATAGTTTGCGGGCTTTGCCTGGGCGGGGGAGGGTGTTCCCAGCGGTCCAATGTTGCCGCTGGTCAGACCCAAGTGCCGAACCACTGGTGGGGGCCTATGACCGTTGCGGTCGCCCCTGCTCTGAACTTCAGTGGTACGGCAGACTTGGACCCCAACGAGGTGGCTGACTTAATGGCCAGCGAGTTGGGACATGTAAACCGGATCAATGTCATTCCGGTTAGTCGTGTGTTGGCAGTCATGGCTCGGTTCGGAATCCGCGAGGTAGCATCCCCGCAACAGGCCATGGCTATTCGAGAACTCTTGGGTGCTGACGCCATCCTGATTTTTGCGATCGATGAATATGACCCATTCGAGCCACCCATCATCGGAATCACCGCTCAACTGTACGGGAAACTTCCCAACAGGGGCGCGCAAGGCCTCGATCCGGTGTTGGTCTCCAGGCAAGCCAGGCCAGCGGCCAGCGGCACGTCAGGAGAAAAACCAGGCGATCTCATCGCCCAAGCCCAACGGGTCTTCAACGCAGCACACGACGAAATCCAACAGCAGGTCCACGAATTTGCAACGTCGCGCGGCGACCAAGACACAGCCTTCGGATGGAGGCTTTACTTGGCCAGCCAACGCCACTACTTGCGGTTCTGCTGCTTCTCGACCATTGCGGAAATGGTTCGATTTCCCGAAAGCATGAGGCTTTCGGATTAAGCCGTAGGGAGGCATTGAGAAGATGAATGCATCAAGACAACTCTCGCTGGTCAAGGGTTCTGAGCGTTATGTATTTCGCTACGCACCAGGACACGAAGCCGATGTCATCGATGCCTTTGCTTCGCTTGCCTCAGACAATGTGAGCCGATTTGATTGGTTCGATGCGGCAGTTTTAAGTTATCAGATGGGTCGACGCCTCGAGACGGAGCTCGATCAGATCGTCACGACGTAGGCCTGGTTTATGTGCATCGTGACCCGATGCGGACCAATGGTCTTGATGAGCTCGGTGTGGCTCTCGCCGTGGTGTAGCTAATAAAAGATGACCGAGAATAACCTAATCCAAGAATTTTTGAACTACCTGACGTTCGAGCGACACTTCTCGCCGCATACGGCCAAGTGTTACTCCGCAGACTTGAGGCAGTTCACCGAGTATCTCTGCTCCGGCAAGGGCGCGCCTGGCGGTTCAGATGGCTCCTCTGTGGGTGGTTTTGGAACCCGCACGGACGAACCATCGGGCAGCACAATCGCTACGGCCACCAGCACGGCGATCGATCTTCGACAGATCGTGTTAGCTGTGGACACCGATAAGATTCGGCAGTTCCTCAGTTTCCTCGGTCAGCTCGACTACTCGAAATCGACGACTGCTCGGAAGCTTGCAACCTTACGCAGCTTCTACAAGTTCTGCCGGCGGCGCGGTTACATCGAGGACAATCCCCTCGCGACGATCCGTACGCCGAAGCAGGAAAAACGCCTGCCCAAGTTTCTTGAGATCGAGCAAATCGAGAAGCTCCTCAGCACCCCCGATACGAACACGCTGTTGGGGGCAAGAGATCGAGCCATGCTCGAGGTGCTGTACTCAACGGGGATGCGGGTCAGCGAATTGGTGGACATGAACATCATGGACGTCGATTTTGAAGGATCGACTATCCGGATTCGGGGCAAAGGCAAGAAGCAGCGCACCGCTCCGGTAGGCCCGACCGCTCTAGTGGCCATCCAACGATACCTCGAGAAGCGGCGGCAGGATCCAAGATCCGGCGAGTTCGACCAGAACGCCTTGTTCGCTAATAAGCACGGGCAGCGTCTCAGCACGCGATCCGTTCGCCGCAAGCTGGACAAGTATTTGGCAGAGGCGGGGCTTGACCCAACGATTAGCCCGCACACGCTGCGACACAGCTTTGCAACGCATATGCTCAACAACGGCGCCGATCTTCGCAGCGTCCAAGAGCTATTAGGACATCAGAGCCTTTCGACCACCCAGATCTACACGCATCTGACCAGTCAGAGGCTCAAACAAGCTTACGACGACGCCCACCCCCGGGCGTAGTCATTAGAGCAGCAACGACACGCCGCCGCCTTGCAATAGGGGGAAGCGGCGGCGAAAGAACCCGGCCCGACCACGGCATACCGCCGCGGTCGGGTCTTTTTTTGTCCCCAAGCCCGCGGCGCCAGCACGGCTATGGTCATCCACAAACGTGCCTTCCAAGCGGCGCGAGAGCGATACAGCCTATCCCCGATACTGTGCCTTGCTCCGTCAAACGCCTACATTCAGCATTCTGCCCCTAAAGCCGATACAACTGCAGGTAGGACCGCTCACCGAAGGGAAAGGCGTTGCTTGCCGCCCTATTCGGCTGGTGTTATCCTTTCGGCGCCTGGAGTGAGTGGCCGTCTCGACTGAGAGCGGTGCAAGCTCTCAGAAGCCAGCTAAGGGCTGTAGGTGCGCCTTGAATGTAAGGCGGGAATAATCAACCGACCCCGTCATGAAACCCGGAGGCACTCTTTCGGGTGTGCAGCTGGCACTCATGGGACTCGGGAAAAGGAGAGTAGGCAAGATGTTTGAACGATTCACGGATCGTGCACGAAAAGTGATGGCCTTGGCTAACCAAGAGGCCCAGCGGTTCAATCACGAATACATCGGGACAGAGCACATCCTGCTTGGCCTTGTGAAGGAAGGTTCCGGTGTCGGGGCCAACGTGCTCAAGAACCTGGAGGTCGATCTGCGCAAGGTCCGCCTCGAGGTTGAAAAGCTGGTCAAGAGTGGCCCGAACATGGTCACCATGGGCAAGCTCCCCCAGACACCGCGCGCCAAGAAGGTCATCGAGTACGCCATCGAAGAAGCCCGCAATCTCAACCACAATTATGTGGGCACAGAGCACTTGCTCCTGGGTTTACTCCGTGAGCAGGATGGCGTAGCTGCCCAAGTGCTGATGAACTTGGGCCTAAAACTCGAAGACGTGCGCGAGGAGGTCTTGAACCTGCTCGGTGCAAGTGGTGACGTCGAAGAAGGCGCCCCCATGTCCTCGGGTGAAGCCAAGAAAGGCAAGAGCAAGACGCCCGCTCTCGATTCCTTCGGCCGAGACCTGACGGACATGGCCCGCGAGAGCAAGCTCGATCCAGTGATCGGGCGCTCTAGGGAGATCGAACGAATCATCCAGATCCTCTGCCGTCGCCAGAAAAACAACCCTGTCCTTCTGGGAGAAGCCGGTGTCGGTAAGACAGCCATCGTTGAAGGATTGGCCCAGAAGATCATCAACAACGACATCCCCGAGATCCTTACGAACCGCCGAATCGTGGTACTCGACTTGGCCATGATGGTGGCGGGTACGAAGTATCGAGGCCAGTTCGAAGAGCGGATCAAGGCGGTGATGAACGAGGTCCGCCGGGCCCGCAACGTAATCCTATTCATCGACGAGTTGCACACGCTGGTCGGTGCAGGTGGAGCTGAGGGGGCAATTGACGCGTCAAACGTACTCAAGCCAGCCCTATCCCGCGGCGAAATTCAGTGCATCGGCGCCACCACGCTCGACGAGTACCGCAAGTACATCGAAAAGGACGGGGCTTTGGAACGCCGCTTCCAGCAGATTCTTGTAGAGCCGCCCAGCAGGTCGGAGACCGTAGAAATACTCAAGGGCCTGCGCGATCGCTATGAGGCACACCACCGCGTACAGTTTTCCGACTCTGCCCTCGAGCAGGCGGTGGAACTCTCAGCCCGCTATATCCCTGGACGAGTGCAACCAGACAAGTCGATCGACGTTATTGATGAAGCCGGTGCTCGTCTGCGTCTCAAGAGCATGACCAAGCCGCCCAACCTTTCCCAAATTGAGAAGGAGATCGATCATCTCCTCATGGAAAAGGACGAAGCCGTCCGCGGTGCCGATTACGAGCGGGCTGCGGAATTGAGAGACAGTGCAGAATCGCTCAAAATCAAGAAGGAAGAAGTCACCCGCGAATGGCGGGACAAGAGCAAAGAGATTGACGGCGTGGTCGATGAGGAAGTCGTCGCAGAGGTGGTCAGCACCATGACCGGTGTTCCCCTCACCCGGCTGGATAAGACCGAAGCCAAACGACTGCTAGGTCTTGAAGAGGAGTTGCACAAGCAGGTCGTCTCTCAAGTCGAAGCCGTCTCGGCGATTGCCCGAGCGGTCCGCCGATCACGCAGTGGCCTCAAAGATCCCAACCGCCCCATGGGAAGTTTCATCTTCGTTGGGCCTTCCGGTGTGGGCAAGACCTACTTGGCCAAGTGCCTAGCGGAATTCATGTTCGGTGACCCTGACGCCTTGATGGTCATGGACATGTCCGAATACATGGAGAAGCACAACGTCTCCAGGCTCATCGGCGCCCCTCCCGGGTATGTAGGCTATGAAGAGGGTGGCCAACTGACCGAGCGAATTCGGCGAAGGCCCTATTCGGTCGTGTTGCTCGACGAAATCGAGAAAGCCCACTCTGACGTCTTCAACATGCTCCTCCAGATCATGGAGGAAGGCAGGCTGACTGATTCATTCGGACGGCATGTGGATTTCAAGAACACCATCCTGATCATGACCAGCAACGTCGGGGCAGCCAAAATCACTCACCAGGACACGTTCGGTTTCCAGAAGAGGGACGAGAGCGTTTCCTACGAGAAGATGAAGGAGACGCTCAAGAGCGAATTAGAGAATTACTTCCGCCCCGAGTTCCTCAACCGGCTCGATGAAATCGTGGTCTTCCACAAGCTGACCCACGACGACATGACCCTAATCATCGATCTGGAGGTCGCAAAACTGGCCGGCCGTGTGCGAGAACGAGGCCTGGAATTGGAACTCAACGACGAAGCCAAAGACTTCCTCATCGAACGAGGAACGGATGAGAAGTTCGGGGCCCGACCGCTTCGTCGAGCCATCGAGCAGCACATCGAGGACGCCCTTTCCGAGCGAATGCTGCGGGATGAATTCGACGGATGTAATCGAGTCATCGTCTCGATCAAGCCACCGGCGACTGAAGAGGACGATCCCGTGCTCATCTTCGAAGGCGTCAAGGCCCCCGAAAAAGACAAAGAGGGCGAAGCAGTGGCTGCGGGCGAAAACGCGGACGCCACCTAGTCAGCTAAACGCCGATCTTTCGGGCTATTAGTGATATCTTCCCAAGGGCGGGTGAAAACCTGCCCTTATTTCTTGTGGTTCGAGCAGGCGAGTTGCAAGTACTGCGGTAGCATTACTCGCAGCGAAGGGCAGGTAGCAGCGGCGCGCGGAAAGTGGCCAGGAGGGCTAGCAACCCAGCGACGACGCCCGTGACCAAGACCGACAGCAGCATCCCACCCATCGACATCCATGCGATGCCCGACGGCGTGCTGACAATGTGCGGGGAGATAGCCAAGAGAGCTGGAATCAGTCCGCAGGCAAGTCCAACCGACACAAGCAGCACATTTTCAGCCATCACCACCCAACCCAGGGCGATGGACGAGAAGCCCAGCGCTCGCATCAGGGCTAATTCAGACCGACGCTCCCACACATTCCGCAACAGGACGACGGCCAAACCCACCGTCCCGAGTACCAGACCCAGGCCGCCCAGCGTCTGAAATGTTGACAAATAGGTGTTCTGAACGGCGCTGTAGGCTGCGATCCGCTCGGACGTGCGCCCCACGTCAAATCCAAAATCAGCTAGGGACCGCTCCAGAAGCTGGCCCACAAGCTTCTCCTGATCCGCCGGCACCTCAACTAGAAAGAAGCCGTACCCCTGTGTGGCTGGGTGTAGTTGAAGAAGATTCGCTTCGGACATGACCAGCTCGCCCTGAAATAGGCTGCCTTTGAGCAAAGCAACAAATCGCAAGACCACATCGTTGCCCCGGTCATCCTTGACCGTGATATCTTTGCCCAACCCCGAATGAAGTTGCCACAATACCGCAGCCTCATCGCCCACAACCGGGTAGGCGCCGTCATCGAATCGTCGCCGAAGTAAGAGCCACGGATTGGCCCGCTCTTCGTCCGACTCAGCCATTGTCGCCCCGAAGACAAATCCCCCTCGTTGCACCATAACCTCAGTGGCACCGAGAAGCCTGGGTTGCTTCTTGAGGTAGAGGTTGACGCAGCTGGTTTCATCACCGCCCTGTAATCGGAACGGAAAAATCTCTGCCGCCTCAAGCGAACCAGAAGCTTCAGAATTCATGTTTAGTGAATCTCGACCCGCAGCCGTGTTCATGTCAAAGGCTAAGGGAACGCTCGATTCTGCATACAGCGAGAATCCGCCGCTGCCGGACGACTTATCTGCGGCGGAATCCACCGCTTCAATTCGAAAGGCCTGTAGGGCAGCGATGACGAAAGTGGCTGAGGCAATGAGACTCGTGGTGAGCATGCTCCTACCAATGTTGCGAGGCGCGTTGCGCATGCCCAGTCGCCCCCAGGCAGATACTCCAGTGCGGACTATGGCTCCAGATTGACCGCCCTGATTGAGCCAAGCACGAAACAAGGCCAAGCAGCCTACCAGGGCACATGCCCCCCCACCGAAGAACCCACCCGCCCTGGCCGCGGCCCCGCTCTTGGCGGTTGCAGCCATCAAGGCCAGTGAAATCGCAAACCCACAGGCCGCAACCCATTTGGATCGAATAGAACCGGGCCTAGGGGCTAAGCTACCCTCCTGCGTAGCCCTACCTGCTATCAGCAAACGTGGCGATAGTGATGTAAGACCACGAATAGACCAAGCAATCGACAGAACTGCGACGCCCACGCCGGCGACATAGCCGATTCCAAAACTCAGCGGGGTTGTGTGCAGCGTCAAGAACGGAGCATGAACTGCCTCGGACCACCAAGATCTTAGTCCTGCCAGCATCAGCCAAGCATAGGCGATGGCCAAGGCCAATCCGGCAAGCGAACCGAGCCCCGCAAGAATCACACCCTCCGACACCAGCATGTGCCTTACGAGTTTAGGCTCAAAACCTGTCGCCAGCAGAATGCCAACCTCTGACACGCGATGCTCGACCGCGAGGCGAAACAACAAAGCCACCAGCATGGCTGCCGACACGATCAAGAACAGACTAAAGCCCATGAAAAGTCCGCCGAAATCAGTCGATCCCCGACTAGCGGCCTCCGCGTCGGCGCGGATAGACTGCCAACCGAATCCAAGTTCCTCAACCCGCAGTTCGGCCAGCAACTCCGCCTCAAAACCTGCTGCTAGTGCCTCCAACCCCTTGTCAGCCTCAGGCATGATCCGCAGGGAGGTCAAACTACCAAACCGCTCGGGCTGATCTGCCCACAGGCTGATTCCTTCTTGCAAGTTGATGAATGCTTTGGGGGCGGCTTTGTACGACTCCCAGTAAATATCGTCTTGGTCGCGCACCTTGTTCAAATCAACCGGAAAGGGTGGATCCCAGTCCGCCAAACTTCGCGAGTCGGTGATGCCAGGATACGAAGGCGTAAACCCCGGATCAGCGACATCGCCTGCCATGGGCACAACGGCCGCGACGCGAAACTCAGCTGTCTGCGTCTCCAATTGGCCAAATCGTCCGGTCATGTAGTAGGACACGCGAACCGAGTCGCCCGGGCGGGCTTGAAGATCATCCGCCGCCCACCCGTTCAGCACGATCTCGCCCTCTTCTGGCTCTGGGGCTGATCCGATGCCCGTCCCGATGGCGCTGATCGTCGAATAGGGAATGCCACGCGAATCGTCGCCGAGCCGCTCGATGCTGTTAGCTAGATATGTGAGTACCGGCGTAGACTGCAAGTTCAAGGCCGAGACAGCCCGCCGGGCTGCGCTTTCGACTGGAGGCGCCAGCAAGAAAGCCTCGCTCTCCAAGGCGACATATCCGCGTTCATTGTCCACGCGAAGGGTGATTCCAGAATCACCCAACCTATACTCAGCCGCAAGAATTTCTTGAAGATCTGCTATGGCTTGGCGGCCTCGAATGAGCAGCGCATTGATCCGCCCATCCCGGTGCAAGGCTGATTGCAGGACCGACAACGGAACAAACGCGTTCAGCGGAATCGGCTGTCTGGGACTGAGAGCGAATCCCGCCAACCCATCAACCGGCACGATCCCGCTGACCTCCAATCTCAAAGTGACTCCGGCGTCGTCACGGCGCCCCAGCAACGTTTCGATGGCGACATCTCCGCTCTTGCCAATTCGCAACAAGATGGTGTCGCCGACCTCCGCAGCCAATTCGTCAGCTAACCCCGCATTCAAGAGCACAGACCGGCCCGCGGGCATGTTTACTGCAGGGCCTACCGCAGGATCGACCAAGGTCCAAAACCGGTCATCCACACCAAACACGTCAACGCGGTTGGTCCTGGCTCGCGTCTCAGCCTGTGTCGCACTCCCCTGCACCGAAATGGCTGGGACGACGTGGTTGAACGATTGACCAAACTCGGTGGAGTCGGAGATTCTGTCGCACAACGATTCTTGAAAGTACCCCGGAGTGACCATCGCGTAGTCGATGAGGCCCAACCGCCCCACCGCAGCGTCATGCAGACTGCCCCGCATCGAATCACCCACCAGCAGTGCCCCCGTCAGGGCAGCGGTTCCCACCGCAACCCCAGCCATTACGGCCAAGTTGGTGCGCCAGAAGAAGGTAACTGATCGTCGATGGAAATCGAATAAGCGCATAACACCGGATCTACTCGGGAATCAGCCCACCCTCGCTGAGTTGGTGAATGCTGCCAATGCGGTCAGCCAAGTGCCGGCTATGGGTAACTACGATCAAGACCGTCTTCTCATCGCGATGCAATTCTACCAGCAACTCCGCGACGCCTTCTGCTATCGATTGGTCGAGGTTCCCCGTGGGCTCATCTGCCAGAATGACGGTTGGTCTGTTGATCAGTGCCCTGGCAAGGGCTGTGCGCTGTCGCTCGCCGCCGGAGAGCTCAGCCGGCCGATGCTCCAACCGATCAGTCAAACCGACGCGGTCGAGCAAATGCCGAGCACGCTCCGGCGTGCCCTTGCTAGCAGCATCAGCCAAAGTGGGCAGCAGTACATTCTCAAGCACCGTGCATTGTGGCAGCAGGTGATGGTCCTGAAAGACAAAACCTATCTGAGCATTTCTATAGCGGGCCAACTGCTTTGGCGGCAGGGAGAACGGGTCCACGCCGTCGACATCGACCTTGCCCGTCGAGGGGGTTTCCAAGGTTCCCAGGATATTCAACAGCGTGCTCTTGCCCGAACCGGAGGGGCCCATGATGACCGCAGCTTCCCCGGATTCCAGGCGAAGCGAAGCCCCGCGCAAGACAGCCAACGGCCCACTTCGGGTTGGATACTCTTTGGAGATGGAGTCAGCATGTAGCATCAACTACATACGATACATGCCCGACGACGTCTGTCGAGAGGCGGACACATGATCGCACCTTCAGTCGCTGCCCACGGGAACCGACATAAAGGCCCGTCGTATCCGCCAATGGACGCGAATCGCTCCTGTCTTATTCGCGTTCATGAGTGGTTCAGGCCTGCAAGCCTTCGTGAAGATAACGATGGGCGATCTCGCAGAACATGCGCACGCCAACACCAATGGCCTCGTCGGCGAAGTTGTAATTAGGGCTGTGTAAGGCGGGGCAATCAGGCTGACCGGGCTGCTTGACCCCCACGCGGAACCAAGTAGCAGGCACGCGGCGGGCAAAGAATGAGAAATCCTCCCCACCCATACCCGGCGGTGGATCGGTTACCACGTTCTCGTGATCCAGCAGTTCTAGTGCGATACGCGAAACGAAGGCGGCACACTTCGCGTCGTTGTGCAGGGCTGGGTACCCTGGCTTGAATTCAACGTCGCCGGTGCAACCAAAGACGGAGGCCGATCTGCCGACAATATGTCGCACCTTGTCCATGACTTGATCGTGCGATTCCTGGGCCAGCCCGCGGACGGTCCCCATCAATCGACATGTACCAGGCAACACATTATGCGTGTGGCCTGCCTGCACCATCGTCACCGAGACCAATACCGGATCAACAGGATCCCATCGCGAAGAAATAGCTTGCAGGGCTGTGATGGTGTGGGCAGCAGCTAGAATCACATCATTGCCGGTGTGCGGATAGGCGGCGTGGGCTCCAGTGCCATTCAAAGTCACTGAAAACGCTGTGGCGGCCGCCAGCACGGGGCCAGAACCGACCATCACCTGCCCCACCTCAACGTCAGGCCAGCCGTGCAACCCAAAGGCAGCGTCTACATCAGGGTTCTCAAGCACGCCCTCCTCGTCTACCAGCTTGCCGCCTCCACCGCCGCCTTCCTCAGCCGGCTGAAAAATAAACTTCACCTTCCCGGGCAGATCTTCGGAAAAATGGGTCAACACCTTTGCGGCTCCGATCAGGCAGGACATATGCCCATCGTGCCCGCACGCGTGCATCTTGCCGGGAATGGTGGACGCGTATTCGAGGCCCGGATGGTCCTCCTGGATGGGGAGCGCATCCATGTCTGCCCGCAGCAATACGCACGGGCCAAGCTTGTGCCGATTCAGAACAGCCTCGATCCCCGTCTTGGCCAAGCCGGAGCGCAACTCTAGCCCAGGCAGGGGCTCAAGTTCCTGCAGCAGACGGGCCGCGGTCCATTTCTCTTCAAAACCCAGTTCCGGGTGGGCGTGCAGCTCGTGACGAAGATCGACCAGTTCGCGCTTGAGTCGCTGGATGGCAGAATCAAAATCAGGCATGAAGGAACACCAGCTCAGGTGGGTTAACCGAATAGGAATTGCGATACGACTTGGGCAACCGCATCGCTATGGCGGGACATCATCCAGAGGGGCAACAACATTACCGCTACGCCTACCAGGAGCAGCGATGCCCCTGCAATCGATGGAATCTGGTGTTGTTGTTTCAAGCGGCTCGATAGGCAATTGCGGAGCTCTCGGGCCACCGCTTGTCCTGCGTCCCTCTTGTCTGCCGCATCAGAAGTAATCTTGAGGTGACAGCTCACATTACGAAGTAGCGGCACGGGACTGATGTGAATCGCCAGGTGACAACTCGGCAATTCCAGGGAAGGCCCTGCCTGCTTGATGCCCAAGCCAAGATCGTCAGCACTTCTGCGAATGAGGCGAAATATCTGCCCAGCCGAGCTGTTGTAGACGACCCAGCCACTCTCTTCTCGCGGCAGGAGCAATCGCACCGCGCCGAGGACACAAACCGCCGCCGGCAAGATGACCCAAGCCTGTCCCAACTGAATAACGGTCCAGGCAGGGTGAAAGAGCAAGGGCCCTAAAGCAGCAGCCAGGATCAGGAAGTCTTTGCGGGCATCGATCAGAATTGGTGCCGGTTGAGAATTCAGCAAACCCAGCACGATAAGGTAAGCAGCGATCGGGCCGACCAGAATCAGGATCTGAAAAAGCCAAGCAACTTGTTGCGTACTTTCCATGGTAGGCCTACCAAAGCGGTGACCGGCCCGCGAACAATGCGTTACCCTATTCCGACGAGTCTTCCTCGCTTGCGCCGTCTGGATTGTTGATGTGCTCAGCCTGGTCCGCCACCTTGCGGTACCCGAGGTACATCACAATCTCGAAAATCTCTGAGTGCGAAGGGAAGGGACGCTTGTTGATCCGCTTGTATTCATCGATGGCCATGATGAATTCATAAAGCTCGCCCGAGATTTCCCCTTCCTCTGCGGCGCGGCGAATCTCTCCGCGGCGGCGCCCAGGCCCGCGCCGGCGATCAAGCCCACTGCGGCGCTCAGCCCCTTTGTGCCGACGCTCACTTCTTTCAGACTTACGGCGATCTGGGCCAGGATAGGATTCGCTCATGAGCCTAAATTATCGGTCAAAAATAGGCCCAATACCAGCCCCAGTTTTCTCAAATCGGCGAAACAGCGAGCCAATCAGGCGAGATCGTCTTCGCGTTGGACCTTGGGCACCATGCCTTGTTCTAAGTCATCCCATTCTAGTGGACTGACCAGCGAATCCCGGGCCTCGTGAGACCGGGGATTCCCGGGTACAATTCGGCACAGCTGCACCTACTTTGCCTCGATACACAGGATTGGATCCATGGCGAATCTTGACAACGCAACTCCACCTGAGGGTGGGCCTCCGGCTCAAACCCCAGACGGCACGACGAACCCACCAACGGACCCTCCGCCCGGGGCAGAATCCCCGCTGTTCGCCGATCCAAAAATGGTCGAATCAGACACAGCATCCAGCCGTCAAGAAGAAACGCTTTGGACGGGGAGGCCTCACTGGCATAGTTTCGCCCCTTCGTTGCTGGGTTGGCTTGCAGGAAGCAGCGCCCTATCAATCCTGATGATTTGGGCAGCGGGCAAATTCGACGACCTCAGTGGTGCGGTTGCATTCTGGATCGCCGCGGTGCCAATTCTTGGTTCCGGGCTAGTCGTTGCTTCACGCGTTGTGGTTGGCGTTTATGGTAGGAGATTTCGGCTTACCACAGAGCGGTTGTTCATTCACCGAGGTCTCCTGAGCCGAACCATCGATCAGTCGGAACTGATCAGGGTAGACGACGTGCGAGTCTCCAAGACGTTCGTCAACCGCCTCTTTGGCCTGGGGACGGTCGAGATTCTCTCCACCGATACCAGCGACAAATCGCTCCAAGTCCCGGGCATCAAGAATCCCGATGAAGTCGCCGAAGCCGTTCGCGACTCGATGAGAACCCTCCGCAAGAAGAAATCCGTCTTCGTCGAAAGCCTCTGACTTCCGCCTGCAACGCCTCGTTGATCCATGCAGACCGCCAAGTCACCGAATCCTTTTCGGCGAGATCTTGCTGTCAAACGTAT
This sequence comes from Phycisphaerae bacterium, assembly GCA_029260235.1. Taxonomy (GTDB): domain Bacteria; phylum Planctomycetota; class Phycisphaerae; order UBA1845; family UBA1845; genus OFTM209. Next base: position 36,053 of record JAJDDP010000195.1, read on the forward strand.
TCAAGGAGATCCTGACCAAGGATCAC
>JAJDDP010000196.1 GCA_029260235.1 Phycisphaerae bacterium
TCAGCCGGCCCCGCATTCGTCGATGCAGCCGACTTTGACGGCGATGGTATGATGGATTTGGTCAGTGCTTGGAACCAATCGCAACCTATTCAGGTCCATCTCCAGCGACGGGATGAGAATGGGGAGGTCTTCTTTCTGACAATTCCGGTTGCCGGGGGTACGCCCATCACCAAATTGTCCGGCCTAAGAGCGGCGGATATGGATTCTGATGGCATCCCGGACATCGTCGCGTTGGTTAAGGACACTGGCACCTTGGCTGTTTGCGATTTTGAGCGAGAAGACTGTGACGTGACCGACAATGGGGGAATCATCGAGGGCGCGCTGTGGGGCGGCTTGGCGATTTTCTTTACGCCGGTTGATCCGCTCACCCAGATATTTGTACCCGCGGTGCTGGACAATTCGTTCTTTGCCGGAACAGAAGGCAAGCTGCCTGAAGAAGAGGGGTACAGCGGGTTCGACATCGGAGACTTCGACGGCCAACTGGGGCCTGACATCGTCGTGGCATTCAACTCAGCCGAGGGCGATCCCCAAATTAACCGCATCGATCTGTACTTGAATCCCGGACCCGACCGTGCCCGCAACCAAGACGTATGGGATAACTCAACGATCTTCGAGGATCTCCCAACGGCTAAGTCGGTCGTCGGGTTGGATGTCGATCGCGATGGCGACCTGGACGTCGTAGCCACCTACCCAGATGCCAGAAACACGAACATCTTTTGGCTGCCCAACCCCATGATCCAAGAGGGTCTGGGGACGAATGTCGATGCGGTCAGCGATTTGCTCGCCTGGAACATCAGGGTGCCACTGGGCAACATCGCCGGCGGCGCCGATACACTCGCACTGGCCGACGTCGATGCGGACGGCCTAACTGACGTCGTCGTGCGTTCCTCTGCCGGCAGAATCGTTCAGTGGTTTCAAGCTCCAGCTGAACCCTCTACCACTTTCATCCGCAATCCTTGGCGGGTGTTCACCGTGGCGGAGTTCCTGGAACGCGAGCCTCAAGGCATGGCCATCGGAGACCTGAACGGAGATGGACAAGTCGAGGCCGTGATAGCGGCCGAGGGGGCAGTGGTTTGGTTTGACTCAGCCAGAGCGCCAAGCGTATTTGACCACTGGAAGGAAAACCTGATCGTCGACGATTCCTTGCCAGAGGATGATGCCACAACCAACGGCGCAAGTATCGGCGATTTGATTGACGCTGTATCGAGCGGCAACAACGATCCAGCCGCCCAGAGCGTGGATCAAGAGGGGACGTTCATCAACACCCTACTGGTAGTAGACATTGACGGGGATGGGGTCAACGACATCGTTGGCACCATTGATCGCGGAGAGCTGAGCGGATTGGCTGACGACGCCTTGGTTTGGTTCCGAAATAACCGGAACTGATCCAGGGAATCCAAAACCACTCTCGCTCACAAGATCACCGGCAGGCCGCGAATACTGATCCGTCTCACGGATTCGTGTTCGCGGTCGCTTTTTTTTGGCCCGAATACTGCATAACACCCGGCGCGTGGGAGACATCGAAGCGGTCCTGCACGCCCCCCTCACTCTGCAGGCAGAAGCACATCATTTAGATCAGCGGCCAGGGTGTCGGCCCAGGTGCGGTCGGTCAGCTCATGGATGGCGGCTGATTGCAGGACTGTAGAGTTGATGGGGATCTGACCGACCGTTTCAGGTTCGAGCATCTCATCGATGCCTGGATAGGGAATCGGCAGGTTCGCCAAGTTGTCGGGGAACTCGGTGGGATCCAAGCCGGTGATCTTGGCTAGGTAGGCTGAGTCGGGATTGAGGCGGATGAAGATGCCCCCGAATTGCCGCCAGCCATTGACCATCGAGCGGACGTGGGGGTGATCGGGCTGAGCCTGAACGTGATCGACCGAACTAGCCAGAGCAATCGCCGGCATTTCCGGAAAGGCATTGACCACGGCCCCCAGGGCAAGCGATCCATCGCGCTCAGCCCAATAGGCATCGACTTCGGCTTTGGAGGCCATCCAGGTTGGTCTGCCCGAGAGAAAGAGGCGCCCCGTTTCTTGCTCGACGAGGTCGGCCAACTCGGACGACACATAGGCCTTGGCAGTGTGAACGCCTTCAGAGGTATCACCGGGGCCGCCCAGGTAATTGAAGCTGAATTCGTTGGCATCGAGGGTTCGATTCCCGTTGCTGTCCACATACAATAAACCTGCAAGCTCTCGCGTGCTGCCGTTGGCAGGATCCTCTAGCAGGAATGTGGTGGTCAGGTCGAAGGCAAGGGCGTCTTCGAGCCCGGGCCAAGGACAGCTAGTTAGTTCGCAGTCTCCCGGCGTGTAGAACGGGTTTAGAGAGGATTCGGCCGGCGAGCCTCCGCCCAACTCAACGGTGACGGTCTGGTCGCCGATGGGGCTTTCCCAAGTAATTAGCCAGGCCAGCCCTTCCAGCTCTTCGGCGAAGTCTGCCAAGGCGGTCAAAGCCAAGTTGCCTCCGTTGGAAAGAGCGACCAGGCCGACGTTGGAGGGAATGGCAAAGGCGAGGCGGTCGGTGATCAGTTGGCCGTCGGCATCCGCCAATCGCCCCATTGCGTAGAGAATCGTGTCCGCTAAAGCCCGCTTGCAATTGGGGCCTCGATAGTCGTACTCGCCCCCGCTTGTTCCCTCAGCATCGACATCGATAGCCCCGGGCATAGAGAAGGAAACGTGGATGACTCCGTTGCCCACTGCGGCTAGTACATCGGCATCGCGATCGCGGCTGACCAATGCGGGGGCGTGGCCACCCGGAACAACGATAGCCAACGGAGCGCCCTCCTCATACCGACGGGATTCTGTAGAAGGATGAAAAACGCGCACCGCAATGCCGCCATCAGGCGAGGCTTGAGAGTCAAGGCGCACCGTGAAGCTGCCTGCGCCGATTGGCGAGAAACCGCTGTCGTCTGGGCCGGGAGATGAGCCGTCGTCGGGGAGTTGGCCATCCCCACCCGCGGAACCGCCGTTGATGGGTGCTCCACCCTCTATGCCTGCAACAACCTGCGGGGCGGTTGCGGTCACACAACTGCCGCAAAGAATCGCTACAGTCAAGACAGCTGCAATGGACGGAACAATGGATTGCCTGGGCATCTCGGATTCTCCGGAGGTCGTCGAGCAAAATCGTTCTTGGGCTACACCCTGCTGAATGGATCGCAGTCAGCCTTTGACAGGCTGATCTCTAACACGGGCAGAAGATCGCCCAGCATGTTGGCCAACTTGGCCAAGGCAGGGCGTTCGCTGGCCCAATGACTCAGGGCAATGGCGGAGCAGCCTCGTCGTCTTATGGACAGGGCATCATGGTGACGGATTTCGCCGGTGACGATCACATCGCTATCTTGCAGATCGAGCTTAAAGGGCAAGCTACCGGCTGACCCGACGCAAACGATGCCGCGGGAGAGCTTCGTGCCTGAATCGCCGACCATTAACGTACACTCAGCCGGCAGCATTTTCTTGAGCCGGGCCGCCAGCGCTCCGAGTGTCGTAGGTTTCTTGAATCGCCCCACACAACCGATGCCCCGCACCGGTTCTCGTTTCAAGGGGTAGATGTCAAACGCAGGTTCTTCGTAAGGGTGGGCGTCGCACAGGGCGACTACTGCGTTGGGCAGCTTCGATTGGGGCACGACGGTTTCGAGCCTTAGCTCAGCCACCCGTTCGAAACGCCCCGCTTTGCCGACGGCGGGGTTGGTCGTCTCTGCCCCCTGAAACGTCCCCTCCCCTCGGCTGGCGAAGCTGCACTTTTGGTAATCAGCAATATCCCCCGCCCCAGCCAAGAACATGGCATTGGCCACCTTGTCGGCATCAGGCTGCGGAACGAAGACCGCCAATTTGCACTTGGATGGGCCTAGTGTTGTGTATTCGATCGGTTCGGTATCGATGAGGTTGCACAACGAAGCCAAGACATCGTTGGTGCCTCCAGCTGCACAATCCAAAGCAGTATGCATCGAATAAATGGCTATGCCGTTGGCGATACAACGGAAGATCGACGCATCAGCGCCGGAGCTGCTTGCCACCAACCGCGAAATTGGCTTGAAGATCGGAGGATGATAGGCCATCACGAATTGGCACTTGGTTCGAATGGCTTCTTCAACAACCGCGGGTGTCAAGTCGATGCACAACAGCAGCCGTCGCACCACAGCGGAATCGTCGCCGGCCAATAGTCCGACGTTATCCCAATCCTGAGCAAGCCCTAAGGAGGCGATCTGCTTAAGTGCGTCACAAACGTCGGCTACCCGCGTTTTGGTCGATTGTTTGGTTCGCTTAGCCATCGCCAAAACACTCCTTCTTGACGCGGAGGCGATACTGTTCAGCAAGCCCTTGGGTCACCGCACCTGGCTTACCTGAACCGATTTCCTTTTTCTCGATTCGGCCTACGGGCATGATCTCCATGATCGAGTTGGTCAGGAACACTTCATCGGCATCGAGCAGATTGTCGATGGTCAGGGCTTTCTCTTCCACGCCCAGCTCTTGTTCGGCGGCAATGTTCAAGACGGCCGCTCGAACGATGCCCGGCAGCACCGGCGTTTCCAGCGTCGGCGTAAACAGCGTGCCGCCTTTGACCAGAAACACGTTGCTGACGCACCCTTCAGCCAGTTGATTGGAGGTAGTGAACCAGAGCGCTTCGCTGCATTGAATGGCGTGGGCTGACCGAAGCCCGAGGAGTCGCTGCATGTAGGCCGTGCATTTGTGCCCAGCCAGAGGATCGCTCGGCGAAACCTTGTGCGGGCAAAGCGCAACGGTCATGCCCGACTTGTACAGCTCGGGCGGGTAGGGCGTCATTTTCTGGGCGGTGGCGCAGATGGTCAGCTTAGGGCGATCTCCCGCCGGCTCTTCTTCAGCAGATCCTGTTTCCAGCGTAGGCCCTGCCGTCGCGGTTAGCCGAATGCGGGCGTTGCTGAGTTCGTTCTTGGACAGCAGCTCCGCAAACTCGGAAGTCAAAGGCAGGTCGGACCGCTCGAAGGGGAAGAGCAGCTTCTCGGCGGAGTTCATCAGCCGGTCGATGTGGGCGTCCAGAGCAAGAATGTTGCCGTCATAGGCCCGCATGGTTTCGAAGAGCCCCGCGCCGTGCAACCAGCCGCCGTCCCAGACGCTGATCTTAGCCTCTTGGGCTGATACGAAGCCGCCGTTTAGAAAAACAGTGCTACTCATTGGCACTTATGCTCCAGGGGCGAACAGGGGAGATTCTGGTCGAGCTGTTCCGAGGGATCGCATCATCCCAGCCGACTTAGCCAGGCATTCTTGGTATTCTGCGTCAGGATCGCTGTCGGCTACGATGCCACCGCCTGCGAACAGATGCAAGGCGTCACCATCTTTGACCATGGTGCGAATGGCTACGTTTAGACACAATGATCCATCTACGCCAATGTAGCCTACCGAGCCGCAATAAGCACTGCGGCAGGCAGGTTCCAATTGATTGATAATTTGCATCGCCCGAATCTTAGGAGCGCCGGTGATCGAACCACCCGGGAGCGTTGCCCGCAGCAGATCGTACCAGTCGCACCCAGGCCTGAGCTGCCCTCGAATGCTGCCCACCCGATGAAAAACAGTGGGGTGTTCTTCCAGCATCATCGCATCAGTCACCTGGACAGATCCAAACGCGCAAGCCTTGCCCAGGTCGTTGCGCAGCAGGTCGATGATCATATTCAGCTCAGCCCGGTCCTTCTCGCTTCGCAGAAGCTCTTGGCGGGCGATGGCATCTGCGGTTTCGTCTCCGGTTCGGGGGCGCGTGCCCTTGATGGGCCTGGTGGTCACCAAACCGTTCCGCAAATCAAGGAACAACTCCGGCGAGGAGCTGATCACAGCTTTATCGTCCCAGGCCAACAGAGCTGCATAGCTGCCAGGGTTGGTGCAGCGGAGTCTTCGGTACAACTCGAGCGGCGTCGCGCTGGTCGTCGTGCTGAATCGTTGGGTCAGGTTGGCTTGGTAGATGTCGCCCGCTTCGATGTACCTCTTGACTTGGCCAACGCGATCCAGATAGCTATCGAGGCTCATGTTCGGCTTTGGCGCCGGGCATGGACGCTTGGCCCAATTGATCGGAGGCGGCGCGGGCGACGAGGTCAGTCGATCAGCCAACCGGCCCAGTCTTTGGGCGAGGGGCGGGCGATCAATACCCAAGCGCCCAGGCCAATCCACGCCGGCGACGTACCAGCGGTTCAAGGCGTGGTCGAATACTGCGGCTGAGTCGTACAGAGCAAGACGCAGCTGTGGGAGATGAATGTCTCGGGCTGGGGTCGGCTCGATTTGCTCTACCGACAAACCCGATTCGTAGGAGATGTATCCCACCCAGCCGCCGAAAAATGGGATTTCTCGTGGCGGTTCAGGTGCGGCAAGCTCTGGGGCGAGGGAAAATTGCCTGACCTCTCGGGCCAAGCTGCCCAGGGGATCGCTATCCTGCTCATCGACCTCGACCGTGTGAACAGGGTCAAACCCCATGATGGTGAATCGCCCGTAACCTGAGCGGTGGTCTGCACTTTCAAGAATAAACGCACCGTTGGCCGAGCAGAAACTCACAATGGCGGATTCTACATCGACGTCAGTCTTGATCGGCCTGACCTGCACTGTGCCAGGCGTTGCGCCAGAAGTGGATGTTCGGAGCGCTTGCATGGGAGCGGCAGTATAGCACGTTTGTTTGACACTTTGGGGCGACAGGGATATGTTTCGGGTAGGACTCTTCCCCGAGGGATCACCCTCTTTGTTCAAGGATTGAACCCATGTCCACGATCAATATCATCGTCGGTCTGCTGGTTTCTGTGGTTGTCCAAACTACCCCACCTGCCGATTCAAACAGCACTGGAAGTTTGGATCAGGGGCAGAAACCGAAACAGCAACCACCGGGTTGGATTGGCGAAATCTCCACGGACAACTTGTATGTCCGCAGCGGCCCGAGCATCAACTTCTACACGGTGACCAAGCTTAAGGCGGGCAACCGAGTTCGGGTGCTTGACAAAGAGGGTGACTGGTTGGCAATCACGCCGCCCAAGGAATGTTTCAGCCTGATGGCTGACAAGTACATCGACACCGGTGACGGAAAGCACGGCGTAGTCAATGGCGACAACATCCGTGTCCGGGCTGGGTCGCTGTTGAATAACAAGATGTACGCGATTCAGATGAAACTATCCCGCGGCGCCGAGGTCGAGATCGTTGGCCAAACCGATAGCGGATTCTATCGGATCACACCGCCCAAAAGCGTGAAGCTGTGGGTCAACGCTGAGTATGTAACCCGAATTCCAGAAGACCGTCTTGCCGCCGAGGCGGCTGCTGCGCGGAGCGCCCCAGCGATTGCTTCCCCCGAGGCTGACCCCGGCCAGGCCGATGACTCAGCCAAGGGCACTGCGGTTGCCGGTGATTCAACTGGCGAAGAATCCACCAGCGAAATCACGGCTGAGCTGACCGCTTCAACCAGCGAAGTGACCACCTACAACCCTGAGGAAGTGAAAGACGTCCGCAAGAAGCTTGAAGCACTCGATGCTCAGCTCCAGGCGGAATTGACCAAGCCGATGATGCGGCGCGAGCTGACTCCGTTTATCAAAAAGTTTGAAGCCTTGGCAGCCCGGACTCCGGACGAGTTTGCCCAGCTCTATGCCGAAACCCGCATCAACCAGATTCGTGGCAGCATCGAGATGCTCGACGCGGTCAAGCACGTTCGAAAACTGCGTGAAGATGCCCAAGGCAGCCGAACATCCGCCCTGGCAGCCCGGGCCAAGATCAGGCCTCGCCAGTTTCCGATTCACGATGGTTTCGATGTGACCGGCGAGTTGCGACCCAGCGCCATCTACGATTCCAAGATCGGCCCCAGGCGGTACCGGTTGGTGGATCCCAAGAAAACGCCGGTTCGCACGCTTGGCTATGTCGAGGTGCCCGAGGACTCAGGCATCAAGGTGGAGGAATACCTGGGGCGTTACGTCGGAGTCCGTGCAATCGAAATCCAACTCCAAACCGGAGACGTGGACCCCATCTATGTCTTTGTCGCCAGCGAGATCGTTCCCCTCGAATCGGGCACGGACCAGCCCAAACCGCAGCCATAGGGGAAGTTACCAGACCATCGCGGCCTTAGACTTGGGTAGAGAGATTCGCCATTGAGCGATCATGCCTCTTGGACAGGGTCAGAATCGCGAGCGTAGCACCGCACAGGGCCATGAACATATCCCACTGGGCGTCCCAGATATCGCCCTGCATGCCGAGCCACTCAGGCCCCTGATCCGGATAGAAGAGCAACACCACCCACCACTCGATGAGTTCGTACAGGGCGCTAAATCCCAGGGCTAACCCGATGCAGATGAGCGGAAGGATCCGTCCGCGCGGGACGCGCACCACGCGAATAAGCAGTTCACGAAGAATTAGTACAGGAACGAACCCCTGGGCAAAGTGGCCCACCCGATCGAAGTGGTTTCGGGTTAACGCCAGCACGTCTCGAAGCCAGTCTAAGAGAGGAACCAGGGCATAGGTGTACTTAGCCCCCACAGCCAGCACGGCATAGTGCAGACAGATGAGCAAGTAGATAAGGCCGCTGAACTGAAACCGCCGATAGGTGAGGGCTAATACGGCGATGCCGGTTAGACCGACAATCAACTCGAAGAACCAGACACCGTAGTCGCTAGCCCCAATCGCAGACCAAATGGTGATCAGGCAGACGGCTGTGACTGTTTTTTGCATGGGCACTAGCTTCTCTTGCGTGCCTTCTTCTTGAGCAAGATACCGTAGTCGGGCGTGGGGATGTTGAGCGATTCGATCCAAGCGAGGATCGCCACATAGTCTTTGTCGGTTTTGTCCGCGCAGGCTGGTTCGATCTCGAAAGGATGATTGGTTGGATTCTCCAGGCCAATCTTAGCCGGGGGAAGGCTGTAGCGGAGCAGCATACTCATGCTGGGCAGGTCGCGGTTGATCACCCGCTCGTTGTTCAACTCGAATTGATGCATGAGTAAGTAGTTGGTGTAGAACACATTCTCAGAAACGCGGCGTCCACTACGCAGGCGCCAACGGGCTTGGCTGTTCTCAGCGTGACATCCCGAGGTGGCGCAATTCTTCAAGACAAAGGGCATGACATTCCGGGCGAGGTCGTCGAACCGCTTGGTGTGCGATGTAATCTCCGCTTCTTCGACGAACATATCGGGGGCTAACTCAAGAATAACTTCCGCCTTTGGGGTCGGCAGGAGGCGGAAGAAATCCGGCTTGGCATACTTGAACCGCGGATCGTCCTTCATCTGGTCATAAAAACGATCCGCTGTTCGCTTCTTGAGCTTAACGACGGTGCGTTCTTCTTGGCCAAAGATCCATTCGCTGCGGCGCAGATGTTGGATCTCTTCGTCGGTTATTACTCGACCGAGTGGTCCTTGCCTGCCTGTCGAAATATTCGGCTCGAGTTCGACGTCACCGCCGGCACCGATCATGTTTTTCTTGGCCCACTCGCGCAATAGCGTCGCGCCGGCGTGGTCTGCCTTCTTCCGCAAGATATAGTCGCACTGCTTGAGCACGAGCTGATACTCTCGCTGATCCTTGCACCACTCAGCCAGTTTGTAGTGACCCGCGAGATCATTGGCCTCTAGGGCACGGAAGCGGATACTGAACTCTGTAGCGTTGGCGTCGTCCGCAGACACAGAAACCTGTTGAACAACTACGAGCATCAAAACGACTGCCCAGCCACCCGCACTACTCAACAATCTCATTGGGGAATACGCACGAATATCGTTTGGGTGTCGGGTCATGGAAGGTGCTCGCAAATTTGGTTTGACGCCTTGTTTGGCCAGGAACTACTATAGCTGGCTGACTCGGCGTGGCAACAAACCAATTTGTGTGGACAGAGACCATGCAGGATGAACTGAAGACGTTGATTGGTCGATCCGTGGTGCTGGATACCAACACTGCGATCGTTTACCTGGGCGTTCTAAGAGAAGTCAGCGCCGGGGGCTGTTGGTTGGAGGCCGCCGATGTGCATGACTGTCGAGACGGTCATGCCACCAAGGAGATGTACATCGCAGAAGCCAAGCGCGACGGAATCTCCGAAAACCGCCGCCGCGTATTCGTAATGGCCTCGGCCGTGATCAGTGCGTCCGCCTTGGACGACATCATTGTGGAATAAAGGCCAGTCGCGCCTTCGGGCGAATAGGAGTGGGTCGGATGAAATTATTGGTAACAGGGGGGGCTGGTTATGTCGGCAGCCACTGCGTGCGCGAGCTGTGTTCCGCCGGCCACGAGGTGGTGGTGTTCGATAATCTAAGCGCCGGCCATCCCCAGGCGGTGGATGCAAAGGCTACGCTGGTCGAGGGCGACCTAGCCGACGAGCAGTTGGTTGATCGCACCTTGGCATCGGGCGGGTTTGACGGGTTGATGCATTTTGCCGCTTCTTTGGACGTGGGCGAATCGGTCCGCGAGCCGCTCAAATACTACGACAACAACGCCATCAACACCATTCGCCTGCTGCAGGCTATGCAGCGGCATGAGGTGCATCGCTTGGTGTTCAGCTCGACCTGCGCCACCTACGGAACGCCCCCATCGGTTCCCATTACCGAAGACATGCCTCAAATCCCTATCAACCCATATGGCCACACCAAGTTGGCGATGGAGTGGGCGATGCGGGATTCGGCCGAGGCGTGGAATCTGGGGGCTTGCTGCCTTCGGTATTTCAATGCATCCGGTGCCTCAGCCGACGGATGGATCGGTGAGGATCACGACCCTGAATCGCACCTGATCCCGCTGATCCTGCAAGTCGCCCTGGGCCAACGGGAACAGATTTCGATTTTCGGCGTCGATTACCCCACGCGGGATGGATCTTGCGTCCGCGACTACATCCATGTGGAAGACTTGGGCGTCGTGCATCGCTTAGCCATTGAATCTCAGCAGCCAGGGAAGTTCCGCTACTACAACGTGGGCACCGGCGTGGGCAACAGCGTCAAACAGGTGATCGATGCCGCCCGCGAAGTAACTGCACACGACATCCCAGCCACCCCTTCTCCGCGCCGAGTGGGTGACCCGGCTGAACTGTATGCCGACCCAACCAAGATCATGGCCGAACTGGGTTGGAAGCCAAAATACACCGACATCGTTGACACCATGCGAACAGCTTGGCAGTGGCACAAGGATCACCCCGAGGGCTTCGCTTGATTCGATGCACCGCGAAGAGTTGGCCGCCCGGAGTTGTCGGGCACTTGGTTGAAGTAGATGATGGGCTGATCAATCGGCCTCTTGAAACTTTTAGAGGCTGTTTCAATTCCCTCTGTGGCACCGGCTTCTAGCCGGTGGGTGTGCTGTAGGATGCAGATCCTTTGGGTATTGAAACAGTCTCTTCGGGAGAATCAGAATGCGTACATGGATAGCATTGGGAAGTATCACCGGCCTTGCTTTGTTCTTGACGGGGTGCGATGCCGCTCTGGCGGTGGCTGGTGCGGTTGCGGGGTCACCAAACATCACCGTTCGCTTGGTGAATGCATCGCCCGATTTTCGTGTCGATGGCACGTTGTTCTACGGCGATGATCAAAACGTCATCAGCGAAGCCCTGGTGCGCGAGTTTGGTACTGAGCGAACCTTCGACGTAGGCCCGGGCGAAGTCACATCGTTCAGCCGGGACTGTAGCGACCTGGAGGTCATCTTCATCGACGATGCCGATCTGCGGGTGACCATAGGCGTCAGCCCAGACGACAGCACACGGGTGTTCATCGACGGGATTGATTTTGATTGCGGCGACATCCTGGTGTTCACCTTCTCCCATGACGATGTGGATATCCCCACAACCCTGAACCTCACCTTCCGCACCGAACAGCCGAGCAACTAACCCGGCTTGAGCGTGGGCATGAACAAATAGAAGCCAGGGGTATGAACTTGGATGCATTGCTAGCTGAATCGGCTGTAAACACGACCGTCCTAGCCGGCTCTTTCCTGGTGTATACGCTGGCCATTGTCGGCGTCGGCCTTTACTCAGCCAAATTCGCCAAGCGTAGCGACGAAGACTATTTCCTGGCCGGTCGGGGCCTGGGGCCTTGGATCGCTGCACTATCCGCCTCAGCTTCAAGCGAATCGGGTTGGGTGACGCTGGGCTTGGTGGGCTTGGCGTTTTCATCCGGCGTACAGGCCTATTGGATCATTCCCGGCTGCCTGCTCGGCTTCATCTTCAACTGGTTCTTTTTAGCCGGCCGCTTGAACGATCAATCCCGCGAACTCGGCGCCTTGACCATCCCCGATTATTTTTCGCGCCGCTTCAAGGAGCGATTGCCTGTTCTCAGGTTCATTTCGGTGGTGGTCATCCTGGTGGCCATGATGCTGTACGTCGCCGCTCAATTTGCCGCCGCAGGAAAATCGTTCAGCGCGCTGTCCGACCAGGTGTCCTACCAAAATGGCGTCCTGATCGGGGCTGCGATCGTGTTGATCTACACGGTGAGCGGCGGGTTTAGAGCAGCCTGCTGGACCGATTTTGTCCAAGCGTTCCTGATGGTCGGGACGCTGGTTGTCTTCCCCATCTACCTGTTGATCCATGAGGGAGGTTTCTCAGCCACCTTCCAAACACTGCGTGAGGTTGATCCTGCCCTGCTGCACTTCACTCCGGAGAAAAGTGGTCTTGCCTTCTTCGGATTCCTCCTCGGCTCCGTCGCATTGGGAATCAACTTTGGTTACTCGGGTCAGCCGCATGTCTTGGTGCGGTTCATGTCGCTCAGGAGTCGCAAGGAAGCGCGCTTAGCCGGCATTATTTCGGTCGTATGGGGCCTGCTGGTTTACTGGGGGGCAGTGACGGTCGGATTGGTCGCCCGAGAAATGGCTGCCCGCGGCGAGGATTGGGCCCAGGTGATGCTTGACCCGGATAGCAAGCAAAACGAGCTAGCCCTGGTGTTCTCAGCCATGCACTTACTGCCGAGCGCACTCTCCGGGTTGGTGTTAGCCGCCGTGTTGGCAGCGATCTGTTCAACGGCGGACAGTCAACTGGTGGTGGCTGGCAGCAGCGTCGCCAGTGATTTGTTGGGCGGCAAATCGGGCAAGACGGGTCAACTGCTCCTGAATCGAATCACGATTTTTGTGCTAGGGGTCGTTGCGGTCTTGCTGGTGATCAGCGAAGAGGTCGAGGTCTACACCTATGTGTTGACCTACGGCTGGGCGGTGATGGGCGCAGCCTTCGGCCCGCAGATGATCCTGGCATTGATGTGGAAGCGGGCATCCTACGCCGGGTGCGTAGCCGGGATGCTGACCGGGTTCGTGGTAGCCATTCTCTGGAAGGCCCTGCTGGACAACAAAATTGGCGACGTAGAAGTGTACAACCTACCGCTGGCGTTTGCGGCTGCCACCCTGGTCAACGTTGCAGTTAGCTGGCTCACGCCCCCCAAACCGCAAGACTGCCCGTGACGCCGTTCTACAACTCCTCGATAGGCGTGCTGTCTTGCAGGTTCTTTTCAAAAATGACCAGATTGCCGGCCATGTGGGAGTCGTAGCGGGTGCCGGCTATGTCGTAGCCTGTTCTGGTGGCTAGCATGACCATGGCTTTGTGTTTGTTGTAGCACTCGAAACGGGCCATCTCGTAGCCCTTTTCTTTGGCCCACGCGTGCTCAGCCAACAGCAGTTGTGTAGCGACCCCCATGCGGCGGGCGGAGGTGATCACCCCGGATAGCCAGCTGTAGTAAGTGCTAGGCCGCAGTTCATACCCGCAGGAGAAGCCCACCGGCTCCTTCTCCAGCTCTGCCACCATCATCAGGGCATTGTGGCGGTTTTCTAGGCGGCGGCTAAAGAAGACATCCTCCACCGAAGGCGCGAAGATTTGGTTGTAGAGATCTCGAATCAGCCCATATTCGCTTGGACCTACGATGTCGATGTTGGCGGTGGCCATCTTAAGCGACTCCGTACATGGTTGAAGCAACCTCGTGCTCATTGCTTGCCACAGGGGATACAGAGAAAAGCAAAGCAAGAGGGATTCGATCTGCCCAAGCTACGCCCAGGTGCATTCTGACATAGCCGCTCTAGGCGCGAAACATTGCGTCCTCTGCGCTCTATACGGCTGAGCAATAGTTCTTGTTCGCCGTACCATCGGGGAACTTCCTAGAACCCGATGGGCTCGCGCTTGGGGATGTCAGAGCCATCGACGCTGTTCGCGGGTGCCGGCAGAGACTCGTCAATCTGTTGCTGTGTACCCTGCTCACCGTCATAAGTAAACAAGATCGGCGTCTCATCGATCACCGCGTGGAGGTGGACGGGCCGCCCCCATATCTGCTGGATAGACTTGAGCGTCTCAACTGAGTACTTGATGTCCAGATCAACACCCACATGTCGCTGCCCGAGGTACAGTTCACCACGGTTTCGGTAGTTCCCATCCAAGGCATAGATGTAAGGCTGAGCGTGGTTGGTTAGCATGAAGAGCATTTGCTGCTTGATGCGGCGAAAATCGCGATCCACAACCACCATGCGCCCGGTGGCTGGATCCTGTCGATAGTGGTACAGCTTTTGATCATCCACGAACTCGGGCGTCAAGAATTCATCCAGGAAGGTTACGTCGTTGTGAGTCTTGCGCACATCGAAGATCTTCTGCCGGCCTGGAGAATCGCACCCTACGACGCGGCCCTTAGGCCCTTTGCCTTTGCCCCAGTTGCGGCGTTCGTCCATGTCTTCGCATTGTTCGTACTCCAGCCCGTAGCGGCCCGTGTTCCATCGCTGCTCGATGTCCCGCAGGAGTTCGATGCCCAGCTTGTATGGGTTCAGTCTGCCCGGAGAAGTAGCCAGTGTGCCCGAGTGATGCTCGCAGTAGGTGATTAACTCCTCATCTCTCAGGCAGTAGTTGGTCATGATCGTCGAGTGCCAATAGCTGGCCCAGCCCTCGTTCATGATCTTCGTCTGCCCTTGTGGTGAAAAATAGTAGGCCTCTTCCCTGACAATGCCCAGAATATCGGCCTGCCAATCCTCCAGTGGGGCGTTCTCAAGCAAGAAAAGCAAGATGTCGCGCTGCGGCGCCGGCGGATTCTTGCCCACTGCATCATGGGCTGCCTCGTCGATCTCTCGCTCTTCAGCAGCCATCTGCTCAGCAGGGTTGATGTATCTGTCCATGTAGGCTTTGGCTGGAAATCGCGTGGCTACCTTCTTGTCTTCCGGCCTTCGTGGCACTGCTGATCGCGGCGATTCGCGACGCATGAACTGTGAGTGTGGATCGATCAGATTTTCCAGGCTCAAACAGGTGTCGATGAAGCACTCGACTTTCTCAAGTCCGACGCGCTCTACATACCTGCGAATTCGAGTGGCGTGGTTGGCCATCTCGTCCATCATCTTGCGATTGGTCTTGCTAAACCAAGTGTTGTTCTTGAAGAAATCGCCGTGCCCGTACACATGGGCCATCACCGTTTTCTGGTCAACCACAGCATTGTCGTTGAGCAAGTAGGCGTAGCACGGATCGTTGTTGATCACCATTTCGTAGATCTTGCCCAGCCCATAGGTATGCTGCTTGCGCAGCCGCTCGTACTCCATTCCGAACTTCCAGTGGGGGTAGCGCTGCGGAAACCCGCCGTAGGCTGCCACTTGGTTGACCTGATCGACGGTGAGCACTTCAAAGATCGTGTCGTAGAAATCCAGCCCCTCGCTACGGGCGAACTCGGCAATGCGCTCAGCCCATTCGCGAAGCTCGGTTGTCAGTGCGATGAACATAACCCGTATCTCTACTACTTGCCCTTGGAGAAGAACGCCTTGATGCTGTCGTAGATGTCATCTTTGCCGTTGACCCGCGAGGTGACCATCTCTTCCTCATCGGGCAGATGTTCGTGCAGAACGTTGATGAAATTTCCGCTGCCGTACGCGCTGGCGACTTGGCAGTACCCAAACATATTGCATTGGGGGAGCAGATTCTCTTTGAGCAGCTTGCAGCACTCGCGAGAATCCGCCTCCGAGCTATTGTCCCCATCTGAGAAATGAAACATGTAGATGTTCCACTCGTCGGCGGGGTAGCTGTTCTCCAGGAGAGCTTTGGCGCAGCGAAAAGCGCTGCTGATCCGCGTGCCGCCGTCTTCGCGAAGATGGTAGAACGTCTCCCGGTCAACCTCACCAGCCCGAACATCATGAACGATGTATCGCGATTCGATTCCTTCATAATTACGCCGCAGCCAAGCATCGATCCAGAACGCCTCCAGGCGAACCAACTCCTTCTGTTCATCGCCCATAGAGCCGGACACGTCCATCATGTACACGATCACAGCGTTGGATTGAGGCTTGAGGACTGTCTTCCAGCTGCGGTACATCTTGTCGCGCCGCTCGAAAACGATCCTCGGGTCGTCGGGGTTGTACGTGCCAGCGATGATCTGCCGTCGTAGAGCGCGCCGAAAGGTCCGGCGAAAATGACGCAGTGACTCAGGCCCAGTCTGCCGAACACCGCTATAGCGGTCCTTCTCTGAAGTGATTCGTTGCTTGCCCCGAGGTTTGATCCGCGGGAGTTGAAGTTCCTCGCCCAAGATGTCAGCCAGCTCATCGAGACTGACTTCAACTTCGGTGATGTGGCGACCCTCCTCCGTACCGCCAGGGCCGTCGCCTTCACCCACCTGGTCGCCTGGCTTTCCTTCTCCAGAGCCTACGCCGCCGTCATTGTTGTCGCCGTAGCGAAAGTGTGGTGTTTGAATCCCCCGGATGGGGATGCTGATGATCCGCTTGCCCTCGCGGCCCAAGAGTTCCCCGCGGGTCAAGAACTTCCGCAAGTCTTCGCGGATCTTGCCCTTGACGATTTGACGGAAGCGCTGGTGATCTTTGTGGATCTTCATAGGACAACGAGCTACCCAAGCGGTAAGGAGGGTATGGGGGTTTTCACCGGCAAGATCCCGGCGCCACAGCGAGTGAGACCATTCCTCGACAGCTCCCTACTCCTCCTGCTTGGTATCCCCACGGGCAAATATGCTGGCTACATAGTTCAGCACGTCGGTCGCGCTGGTTTCGTTGTAGCCGAAGTACTTAATCAGCCTCTGCTTGACCACGTCGATTTTTGCCTGGGTTTCATCATCAACGACGCCCGAGACGACGTTCTTGAGTTTGATGGTGTCGCGCTGATCCTCGAAAAGTTTTAGCTCAAGGGCTTTGTGTAATCGGGCATTGGTGGTGTAGTCGAATTTCTTACCGTCCAGCGACAGCGCACCGATGTAGTTCATGATTTCCTGGCGGAAGTCGTCCTTGCGGCTGTCAGGAATCTCGATCTTCTCTTCGATGCTGCGCATGAGCCGCTCGTCCGGCTCTTCGTCTCTGCCAGTGTATTTGTTGCGTACTTTTTCGTGCTGGGTGTAGGCCCGAACATTCTCGATATAGTTGCTGCACAAGCGGCGGATCGCATCTTCGTCGGCGCTGATTGCCCGTTGCACCTCGCCTTTAAGAATGTCCTCGTATTCTTCGCGTACCACGCCAAGCAGTTCTTGATACCGCTTTTTGATTTCCTCATCGTTGAGCAGGCTATGATGACGCAAACCCGAGTCGAGCTCATTCATCACCATGAACGGATTGATACATTTTTCCTGCAAGGCTTGGTCGGAAACCAGTGCGTTGGAAATTTTGTCCTGAATATACCTTGGGCTGATGCCCTTCATGCCTTCCTTGGGCGCTTCGTCGCGCAGCTCGCGCACACTGTCTTCGGTGAAGTTGGGCACGCTCCTGCCATTGTACAGCTTGAGCTTCTGCATCATGGTCAGCCCAGCTTTCTTGGGTTCGTCAAGGCGGGTGAGCACCGCCCACATCGCAGCCACCTCGATGGTGTGCGGGGCGATGTGAATACCGCGAATGCGCTCTGAGTTGAAATCCTTCTCGTAAATTCTGATCTCATCACTCAGCTTGATGTTGTAGGGCACGTCGATCTTCTGGGTTCGATCGCGGAAGGCCTCCATCAACTCGTTTGATTGAAGCTTCTTGTATTCGGGCTCGTTGGTGTGCCCGATGATCACTTCGTCGATGTCGGTCTGGGCGAACTTCTTGGGCTTGATGACATGCTCTTGCGAAGCACCCAGCAAGTCGTAGAGGAAGGCGACGTCAAGCTTGAGCACCTCGATGAACTCGACCATGCCCCGGTTGGCAATGTTCAATTCCCCGTCGAAGTTGAACGCCCTTGGATCGCTGTCCGACCCGTATTCGGCAATCTTTCGGTAGTTGATATCGCCGGTCAGCTCGGTCGAGTCCTGGTTTTTTTCGTCCTTGGGTTGGAAGGTACCGATTCCGCGACGATCTTTCTCGCTCAAGATCAGGCGGCGTACGACGATGTGGTCCATCACCTTAGCCCAGTCGCCGTCGTACTCGATAAGCAAGTCCTCGAACATCTTGCGGCAGAACGGATCAAGTTCGCCTGATACACGAACCTGTTCTCCTTCATGGAGGTTCTTGTTGATTTCGTTGAGCACTTGGTCGCGGACCGCAGCGGGGATCAGCTTCAACGGCTCTTCGTGCATCGGGCAGGGGCAAAGCCGCTCTGTACCATCCGCCTCCTTGACCTTCCAGGAAAAGGTATACAGGGCACCTTCATCGATGCGCGAGTAATACTCCAAACCCTTCTTGATCAAGCGGGCCATCGTACTCTTGCTCGATCCAACGGGGCCGTGGAGCAGCAGAATCCGTCGCTCGGTTCCATAACCATGAGCTGCTGACTTGAAGAAATCCACCAAACTCATCAGAGAGGGTTCGAGGCCAAAGATGGCATCCTTGCCTTTGTCGATCGGGTCAGAGAAGAAATTGTAGCGCACATAATCCTCGCGCATCTGCGTATAGCGTTCGCAGCCGAAGTGCATGATCATGTCGTAGATCCGCTGAAAGGCATTGCGGGCAAAGGTCGGTTTTTCCTGCACCTTCTCGAGGTAGTCCCAGAAGGTTCCCTCCCAGTGGTGCTCGCGGAAACGCTGCGGATCGATGCTGCCTTGAACAAGCTCTCTTAGACTCTTACCGTTTTCCATAACCGCACTCCTCTTAGTGAGGCTGATGGTCCTTGCCGCCCCCAGGCGGGATTAGCCATCTGTTCTGCTTGGAATCCCCACTCTTATGAATCGGCTCCAAACGCTCCTGCAAACAGGCATCTGGCGAAACAGCAAGCCCTTCTCGATGCCTTCGCCGCTCAATCCTATGGCCCGAAAACCTGCCGGTCAACAATAGAATGACATAACTATCTACCCCAAAAGGGGTTACAGCTAACAACTCAAACACTTGCTAGGCTAGATACCTGCAACTCTACTGGATATCGGTTCTTATCGGCCCCCAAACCCAGCATTTCGTGAGCGGGCCATTCGGTCAAATCGCCCGAGGAAGCCTATTTGTCCCCGAAGCTCGTACCCACCGCCCGGGCAGCGGCTACGATGGGGTCATCGCCCCCAATAGTTCGCTGCCGATCGGCGACCTCGTCGAAACCAACACTCCCCAGCCGGCCACCTTGCATCACAACTACGCGATTGAATTGCCCTGAGACCAACAGACCGAGCGCATGGTGCCCGAATTGGGTTCCCAAGACGCGGTCGTAGGCGCACGGCGTACCGCCCCGCTGAACGTGCCCCAGTATTGTCGCTCTGCATTCGAGGCCAGTCAGGTCGGCAATTTGTTCGCAGAGGACTTCGCTCACCCCGCCCAGCCTAATCGGGTCTGGAGAGTCGCGGACGACGCGATCCACCACGACCTCGCCACCGATGGGCTTAGCTCCCTCAGCCACAGCAATGATAGTGTAGGATCTACCGTGTTTGCTCCGTGCTACGCAGCGGTCGGCCACGATTTGCGGCGAGAAGGGAATCTCCGGTAGCAGGATGATATCCGCCCCACTGGCCAATCCCGCATACAGGGTCAGCCATCCCGCGTTTCGGCCCATCATCTCCACCAGCATGACCCGGTGATGACTCGATGCTGTGGTGTGGATTCGATCCAGCGCTTCGGTCGCAATGCCCACAGCCGTGTGAAAGCCGAAGGTCACCTCGCTGCCCATCAGATCGTTATCGATGGTCTTTGGAGCCCCGACAAACTTCAAGCCCTTTTCAGCCAGCTTGGCTGCCCCGCTCATGGTTCCATCGCCGCCGATGCAGATGATGGCGTCCAGGTTGTGCGACCGAGCATGATCGATCACCCGGTCGCTGACATCTTCATAGATCAGCTCCCCGGCGTCGTCGGTTCCCACACAGAATTCGGCTGGGTCAGCCTTGTTGCTTGAACCCAAGATAGTGCCGCCGCGCGTCAGAATGTTGGAGACGTCGTCGAAGGCCAATCGATGAATTCGGTTCTCGATTAAGCCCAAGAACCCATCCGCGATGCCAAACACCTCCAAGCCATATTCGCAAATCGCTGACTTGGTTACTGCTCGAATGACAGCATTGATCCCCGGGCAATCGCCGCCACCGCTCAAAACGCCAATACGCTTGGGACGAACCGAGTCAGCCATGGTCCATGACTCCTACAAAGAGAACTCAACCGAGCAAGTACGGGTTGCATCTTGCGCATGACCAAGGGTGACCGTCAAGAGAATGGCGGCAGAGGACCGCGCCCAGGGCATGGTTGGCACATACCGAATCACTTCAATGTCTCATCTACGCCAGGCATAGACAACTACAACTGTTCGCCGCCCTGCTGATCAAAGAGTAGGAAGTTTTCCGGATCGACCCAGGAGGGGAGCCAAGTGCCGCTGCTTGAATCGAATGTTGGTCGCAGCGCTTGTGTTGGAGCGATGCGGGCTGCTTCTGCTGTGATCGGATCGAGTACGCCTGCACAGCCGCCAATTAGCAGTCCTACCAAGCCGATCGCCAGTGATATTCGTTTCATGGTGTTTCCTCCAAGCCCTCTTTTCGTCGGCCAAAACCGGTTGCCAGACGAATTGCGGCCAATTGGGACCATGCCGGTACATGAAATCCATGGCAACTACGTCCTTAAATAAGAAGCATCAGAGGATTGGCCAGCGGCAAACCCCTTTGCGTGAGCGTAAGGGCCTATTTGGGTACAGAACCTAGTTTCAGAGCCTCTCTAGAAATGCGCCAGAGAGGTAGCTATGCTTAGATATTGGAGGGGTATACCAAGAATGACCATATCTATTTATCGGGCGATGCAGTTGGTTCTTGTGCTTGTGGGTACGTCTCTTTGTTCGACGGCCGGCGCGGGAGAGCCTTCGCCTAAATCGCACAACAGCGTGCTTCATCTTCGCAGCGGCCGCGTAGATACGAGCGTCCAGGAACGCTGGGCTGGACCACGGACCAGCCAAGCCGGTCGCCATGTAATCCAACTCAGCGCCGCCATCACGCGCCACCAACGAGAAGTGCTTGAAGATCAGGGCATGCGCCTGGGGCGGTACCTTCCAACCCATGCCTACGTCGCCAAATTACGGCCCGACCAGGTTGATGCGGTCAAGGCCCTTCCCTTTGTGCAGTGGGTGGGCACCTTCCTCCCCGAGTGGAAACTCGACCCAGCTATCGCGACACCCGTCGCCCAAGTGCGCAGCCCAAACGGATCAACAGACACTGTTCAGGTTGTCATATGCTTGTTTGAGTCTGAGGAGGCTGCCCCTGTCCTTGATCGATTGCACAAACTAGACGCAGCCGTCATCCACACGAGCACCCAGGGCACGATGACCTTGATCGACGCGATCGTCCCCACCAACAGTTTGACCTTGCTAGCCCAGCTCGATTCCGTTCAATTCATTGAGGCGGCCCCCCAAGGCCAGTTACGCAACGACAGCAACTCGTGGATCATGCAGACCAACGCAGCCAATCAGAATTCGGTTTGGGACCAAGGCCTTCACGGCGAAAACGAAATCATTGGCTTGATTGACGGCCCGTTCGACACCACTCACTGTTCGTTCACCGATACCGAGCCGATCGGATTCACTCACCGAAAAGTGGTGGCTTACCGGGGCACGCTGGGCACCAACGACCACGGCACGCACACTGCGGGCACCTTGGCTGGTGATGCGGGCACAAACGGCGTCGCCGATTTCCGCGATGGCATTTCGTTCGCTTCTCGGATTAGCTTCTCCGATTTCTTCGCAGTGAATTCTGCCCCATCTACGTTGTATGCTCGCTTCCAGGATGCATTCAACGACGGCGCCTTTGTGCACAGCAACAGTTTCGGGGCATTTAGCTCGAGCTACGCCACTTGGTCGGAGCAATCCGACCGCTTCAGCCACGACAACGAAGACGCCCTCATCGTATTTGCTGTTGCCAACGGAACCGCTGCGATCGCGTTTTCCCCTGAAAATGCAAAGAACGTGCTTGCTGTCTCAGCCACCATGGATTCGCCCGATCAAGATTCCTGGTGTGATGGAATCAGCGGCCCGACATTTGATGGTCGACGCAAGCCTGAAGTGATGGCCCCTGGCTGTGGTACGATGTCTTCTCAATTCAGTACCGCGTGTAGTTGGACATCCATGACCGGCACGTCGATGGCCTGCCCCGCCATAGCCGGCAGTGCAGTTCTGGCCCGGCAGTATTTCACCGAAGGGTATTACCCGTCCGGCGCAGCAAACCCGGGCGAGGCGCTAATCCCA
>JAJDDP010000197.1 GCA_029260235.1 Phycisphaerae bacterium
AATGCAACTCCCCCAGCCCCAGGCCACAGCGGACATCGACGAAGCGAGCTTTGGATTTGGCAAGCGAACGGCAAGAACTTGCAGATACATCATCGTGGCGATACCGGCAGCCAAGTAGATCACATCGACGAACAGGCCGTAGATTAAGCCTGTCGAGCCAAGGCCGAGAACAAACAATCTTTGTATTGACAAAGCGATGAAGGCTAGCACGGCCGTCACGCGAATGAAGGAGCGGAGCTCCCAATTCATTCGATCCGGAATGTCCCCTAGTTCTCCGGCAGTCAGGATCAACCGGCCCGGAAGATCGAGGGCAGCCCCAATCACCATCATAAACAAAGCATAATCGCGAGGATCGATCCCAAGCGGTGCTGCCAATACAAATATGAATGATCCGATGTTCCATAACAGCACAGCGGCCAACATCAGCCCGATGCCCAGTCGAACCTTGTTTAGCCAATGCGGATCGCAGTACCTCAAGAAAGTGCCAGCTTCTGACCTTGCGAGCAGCGTTTGAATCGCCTCTGCATTGCATTTCGGGCAGCGGCTGGTGGCGTGCAGCGTACGGAGGTTGTAGCCGCACCCGGGGCAAGGCGCATCCCGATGGATCATGCCATCCTGATCCACGAGGCGACTTTCTATCAATTGGCCTTGGTGAGTTTCGTCCACGCATTGCAATCTTAAGTGAATGTCCTTCTGGTTGCGATCTCGCATCGTCGGAATGATGACGCCACGCCCATCGGGAAGTCCGAGATGCGGTCCAAGACGTAGCTGCTTGCTCGTGATTCGGAGATCAAGGCTTCGTCAATTCTCAATCAGCATCGGCATTGAGCACTCCAATGGCATCTTTGGGGTGATCCAAGACGCTGCATCCGTTTTAGTTTGCAAGGAAGAGGCCGCGTTGATCAGGATCGAGATTGCCGCCGCGAGCGAAACAAGTCGCGCTACGAGGATTCAGCAGCAAGCGGTTCGGCATCGCCTAACGCCGATGAATACCGCTCGGCATCAGCAAGGCGGGACAGGAAGCGAAACATGAGTGCGACGTACCAGATGAGAACGCCGCCGGCGATTACCCCAATCGGTATACCGATCACCTGCAACCAGCCGGATGAGTAAGTGAACTGGATTATCGCGCACATGACCAGACAAGCGCAAATCGCCCAACCCCAGATCAAGATACCTGCCGACGAGACGAGCTTCGGGTTGTGTAGGCGAATCGCCAACCGTCTTAGGTAGGCCAGTGTACCAATTCGCTCAACCAAGAACAGAGCGGCCACAGCCAAGAGGTAGACGATAGACGCTGAGGTACTCCTGAGTGGAATTGACCCCCATAAGACTGTGTCCATTAGTCCCAGGGCAGATGCCCCACGAACAACGTTGGGAAGACTCCAGCCCGAATCCGCCCCGATGGCGCACGGCTCGGTGGATGTCAGGCAGAATCGACCGGCTAGCCTGAGCACATCTCCAACCACGATCAGCAGAAACCCAACACCCCAAACGGAAGGTATCAAGATGACCGAGAGGAAGGCGAGTAGCGGTACGGCGTGACCGCAGAGTATCAGCACGACACCCAATCGAAGTGTGCCCAGCCACTGCGGATTGCAGAACCTCAGAAAAGTGCCTTCCTCTGATCTGAGAACCAACGCTTGGATAGCCTCTGCGTTGCATTCCGGGCAGCGGCTGGTGGCGTGCAGCGTACGGAGGTTGTAGCCGCACCCCTGGCAAGGCACGTCCCGATGGATCATGCCATCCTGATCCACAAGGCGACCTTCAATCAACTGGCCTTCGCGCGTTTCGTCCACGAGGTCTTGATTCTAATCTGAAACCGCTCTGCTTGCGATTGCATGCGGCTGATGAGTTGGGCTGGCCGGGAGAAGTAAGCGTGATTCCCCAACAACCCCGAAGGACTGTGCCGCGCATGGACGCGAATCGGATGGAGATATTCGCGTAAATTAACGGTTGAGTCGGCCTTCATGTCGAGTTTTGCAGGCGGATCATCAAGCGTTGGGCGAGCCTGTTACGAAAGACAAGGGGCAGAACGTTTTGCTCTACCCCTTCTGAGTGTCGTCTCAAGTCTTCTCTCCGGAGGATTCCGAATCCGCGCTCTAGTTGACGCTCATCCGCACAGTCGCGAGACGACATTTAGGACCCGCACCACGTTGTCCACACGCCGGAGGAGGGCTATAATTTCTCGTTCCGTTGCGGTTCGTTCCTGGAGATCAACATGTTCGGCATTAAACAGTGGCTTGCTCCCAAACCGCTTGACCTCGATATTCACGAGGATGAAGTTGGGGTGGAGTGGGTGATGGATGCGGAGATTGGATCGGGCTACAAGCGCGAAGCGACTCTGCTCATTCGGCTCGTCCTGGACCAGGCCATGGGCGACAATGCCTGCGCTGTTATGCTTGCGTATGACGACGAAGATGACTGTTACCGCATGCTGTATTGCCTGCCGGACGACGCTGAAGACGCTTACCTCGGTTGGTTCGAGATGGTCCCGCCGGTGAACTACTTAGGCAAAGAGATGATTCGCCAGCTTCGACGGCGAGCTGGCCTCAAACCAGGAGCGCCAACCGGAACATTCCAATTCGAGAAGAATGACCATTCCGGCGAAATAGCTTGCAGATCATTGTCGCCAAATGAAATCGTCCTGTTTCTAACCGAACGGCGCCCGCGGTTGATTGACAAGAGGACAGGCGACCGCCCGGGATGCCCCTGGACGGACTTTCCCAAAGCACGGGTGCCTTAGCAGGCTGTTGTAGGGCTCCGTTCTTGGGCACTTATCATGCGGCGCGTGGCGTTTGCAACAACTTCATGCTCGGTGGGCGGTCCTATTACAAACGAAGGGGCAGAGCAATTAGCCCTGCCCCATCGGAGTGTCTTGCTAAACTTTCCACCGGCAAGATGCCGGTGCCACATTCCTGTTTGCGTTACCCTTTGGGGTCTTAGCCGATATCCAGCGCAGTTATGTTCTTCTGATCACGAACGTAGAGCGTCTTGCCTACCAGCGTCGGAACCGTCCAGGCTACCTTCTCGCAGACCTGAGCTTCCGAGACAATCTCGAAGTTTTCCGGATCTGCCTTGACCAAGGCAAGCTTGCCGTCCTCGTCGAGGATGATGAACTTGCCATCGGCGTACAGGGTGGTCGCCTTGGATAGGCCTCGCTCGCGCCAGGCAATCTTGCCCGTCTTGCGGTTAATGCAGGAGAAGAAATTCACCTTGCCCATGCCCGCTCCACTAGAGCCGTAGACGTAATCGCCCAAGCTTATGCTGGTAACGTGGTAGAGCTGAACCTTGCGGGTCTTCCATACTTCCTCGACGTTGGTCTTGTCGCCATCGCGGGTCAGCTTCAATCCCCGCGACCCAGCCCCGGTCGTGGAGAGGAAGAGCATGTTGCCGTCGCCATAGACAGGTTGGCAGATGTTCTGCCCCCACTGGTTGCCAATCTCGTACCGCCAGTACAGTTCGCCGTTGTTAGGATTGATGGCGATGAGTTCCTGGCCCATGTAGCACAGCAGCTGATCTTGGCCATCCACATTGATCAAACTCGGCGTCGAGTAGCTGTTGGTGAAATCGAGGTTCTTCCAGGCGAGTTTTCCGTCGTTCTTGTTGAAGGCCATGATCGCGTTGCCTTCACCGCCGGTCAGGACGATCACCGTGTCCTTGTATTCAAAAGGACTGGATGAATAGCCGTGGTTGAGGAAGTAGGCCTTGTATTCTTCCCACAGATCGTGCGACCACTTGAGCTTGCCCGTCTTCTTGTTCAGGCAAGTCATCTGGCCGGCAACGCCTACGCTGTAGATGTCGTCGCCAATGATCAGCGGTGTGCCCCGAGGCCCTTCGCCGAACTGCTTGACGTGGCCGTCGGCTGGGCTCTCATCGTAGGCGTGCTCCCAAACGGTAGAGCCATCGTCGGCACCCAGAGCGACGATACGCTCCTTGCCTTCAGAGCGATACATGGTGTAGAGGACGCCGTCGTCGACGAGCACGCCCGCATAGCCTTCGCCTAGTTCTCGCGTCCACAGCTTCTTGGGACCATCTTCGGGCCACTTGTCAGCCAGGCCTTTGACATCAACTTGGAAATTCTGCGTAGGCCCTCCCCATCGAGTCCACTGAGCGGCCGCTTCAGGAGCAGCAGAGCTGACCGCAAGGCCGGCTAACATCAGCAAGGTCAAGAAAGAAACAGAAACAGAACCAGAACCACAACGACGGTTGGCAAAAGCAGCGTGCATGAAGACACCCATCCTTCTCTTCAAAAAGAACCGGGGAATATCGAGTTGAACAATCAATCGGATCAGTAGACGGATCGGCCCAGCAGAATCCATCCATACTCCACCAGAGACAGCATCCCGGATCAAGCCACCCAGGTCCAGATCAACCGGGTAAGAAAATGTAGGGCCAGTCGCACTCAAAACGACCAGCGCCAGAGCCAGACCAGCGATTAACTGTTGTCGGAGAACGGGTTAGGAGCAAACATCCAATGCCAGCGGTAGGGACTTGGAATTAAGAAATCGGCGAGTCCAAACCGGACGGCGATACATCATGACTTTCCATCCTCCGCAGGTCCGACTCCGCAAATCTCCGGCGAACAACTGGCGCAAGGACCAACATAATCACGCAGATGTCGATACCGAAGAACAGGGCGAAGAAGTAGATGTAAAAAGGCTGACCAGAGAGGAGGGCTACCAATCCAAACAAGGCGACTACTCCGCCAAGGGCCGCGGAAGTTCGCATCATCGGTAGGATCAGCCGCCGTGCCCTGCCCATCCCTGCCAATGCGCCAATGACGCCGCCACACAAGCCCATCAGGCTGCCGCCGATGCCGTAGACCAACCCGCTTGTCGGCTCACTCCACCATGCACTGGTCGTCATAGCCTGAGCGATGTTTGGAGACTGAACTAGCTGCACAGGTCCCAATTCGACAGTTCCCTTGCCCGGCAAGACGACGTTGAATTCGATCTTGCTTGGCCCCTTCTTCGCAGACGGCCCAATCTGCATGGGCAACACGAATCGACGCCAGGGCGAAGAGCCTTCGAGATCGCGCATCGGGCCGCTAGATGCCAAGGTCCTCGCGAAGGAGGGCGCAGGACCAGCGAAGTAATTCAAAGTCTCCAGGTAGGCCTTACCTTGCACATTCTCGTACCGAACTTGGCCTTGAATCGCATAGGCCGAATCCCCGACCGATGGTTCTTCGATGGTCAAGACAGTTAGCGTGATCGGGCTGCCAGTATCGTTGGCAACTCGCAGATGAGCGAATTTGTTTTCACCATCGGCGAGGATGACCTCGCCCGCCTCCGGCGCGGTCGATGCCCATGAGATTTCTCGCAATACCTCGGGGCTGCCCGAGGCTGCGGCTGCCGCTAGAACAACAGTGAGTAAGTTTAAGACACCCATCATGATTCTTCCCCCTTGTCTTGGAAGTAGGCCGTCAACAGCTCCTTGAGCGTGTTCATATCGATCCGACCTTCGGCATACTTCAAGCGAAGTCGGCGCTCAAAAGCCGTGGTGATTTCCTGGCTCTCGACGATCTTGATTTTGTCGATCAGCCGGTCAAGGCGCAGACGGACCGTCGGATAGCTCACGCCGTAAGCCTTGGCCATCGCCTTGAGCGACCCCGACGCCAGCATGAACCGCTTCACGAAAGCGAAGTCTTCCTCGCTGAGGTGATCCATCCACTGCTTTGTTTGATCCTGAACAGTCATTCAACAATCCTCAAGGTATAGTATATATTATGTTTAAGAAAATACAAATTGAATTCAGTTTTGTTTATCTTGCGGCGGTGGCGTGGCTAGCTGGGGATTATCGGGTGTTGGCCAGGGCAGCCAGCTTTTTGGCCGTCTTCTCGGTGGCGCCTTGGTTTTTCTGGACCACCTGGCGGGCATTATTTGCCATGGCTTGGGCCTTGTCGGGATTGCTCAAGAGGCAACTGATGGCCTCGGCTAGATCAGCTGGCGTGCTGACGACTTGGATGGCATTTTCTTGAGCAAAGGCTGCGACTGGCGCGGCGAAGTTGTCGGTGTGGGGACCGACCAGGATCGGCTTAGCCAGGGCAGCTACTTCCATCGGATCGGATCCGCCCATGGGCACCAGTGATCGGCCTACGAAGACCACATCGGCTAGCGAGTACAGTTTGCGCAGTTCCCCCATGGTGTCACCCAGTAGCACTCGCTTGGAGCCACCTGAAGCGGTCGGCGGATTCCCATCGGTGCGTTGGCTGCGGCGCAGGCAGTCATAACCGCGACCTTGAATCAGGCTGGCTACCTCGTCGAATCGTTCCGGCTTTCGCGGCACCAGGGCCAGCTGAATCTCTGCGCCGTCGTCGAGCAGCTTGTCGTAGACATCGAGCAGCAGACTCTCTTCCCCGGGGCCTGTACTGCCGCAGACCCACAGCGGTATGCCGCTGTCGATGCCCATGGATTTGGCCAGCTCGTCAGCGCCGTCGATACGGTCAGCCACCGTGGCTGTATCCCACTTCACCGAGCCGGTTACTTCGACGCGGTCAGCCGGCGTCCCCAACACGACAAATCGCTCGGCGATGGCTTCGTCTTGGGCGCCGACCCAACTGATCCGGGCAAACATGGGTTTGATTACCGGCTTAGCCAATCCGAATCGGCGTTGGCTTCGCTCGCTCAGGCGTCCGTTGATGATCGCCACCGGAACTCCCTGTTCCTCGGCTGTCCGCAGCAGGTTGTACCAAATCTCTAACTCGACCAGCACGATCAAGCAGGGTCGGACTCGCCGAAGTACGCGCGAAACGACGAATCCAAAATCCAGCGGATAGCGAAAAACCCGCCCGGGCCCATACAGTTGGCAAGCACGGGCATAGCCGGTGTCGGTCGTGGTGGAAAAAATAACTTCGTAGCCGGGCAGGGCCTGGCTGAGTTGTTCGACCAGCATCGGCGTAGCGTTGATTTCGCCCAGGCTGACCGCGTGGATCCAGATTCGGGGCTTGTCGCTCGGCGAGATGTCCCAATACCCGAAGCGTTCGCCCCATCCGCTGCGATTCTTGCCCTGAACGAGCATCTGGTAGAGGAGGATCGGCAAGTAGACCAACCCGCCGACAAAATAAACCAAGTTAGCTACCCAACGCATCACGGCCGAGATGGTAGACCAGTCGTTTGCCGGAAGCAAAGTGGGGCAGTTAGCACGACAAGGAGCACCGGGGTGGGTATCGCCAGGCGCGGAAGGCTGACCACTCTAATCGAAGCCAGCGATCAAATCACTGGAACGCGCTGCGAATGGTTGGTTGCTGGTGAACGAGCATCCACCGAGGGGCACTTCGTCAAGCATTGGCATTCGCGGATACGCATGCCGTCTTGGCCGCCCGCGTGCCGGCTATGAGTAAGAGCGCCGCCAAGGTCACCATGCCCCATTGCGAAACGGTCGGTACGGTACAGCTTTGCTCTGGCTCGTTGCACTGGCTGCACGCGTTGAGGGTTAGGCCGCTGTAGGGCACGCCCGCGCAGGAGGCACAGCCGTCTTGAACTGGGGGCTCGATCAAGGTGTCCAAGTATCTCTGCTCGAGTCCTGCATCGAAATGCGTGTCGTACACCGAGTGGTCGCAAGTGACCGGCGAGTTGACTACCGAGATATCGTTCATGCTCAGCACGATGTTGGCCGGATCCATGTTGAAGTAAAGGAACGGCTCCACGCCGGCGTTGGGCAGGAGCAGCACATTGCTGCTTACCGTATTGACGCCTGCTATGTGAAATTTCATGGGCGACTTGGCGATCGAGTGGAATGCGTTCTGCTTGATTTTGATCGAAGCAGATCCTTCATCGATGAAAACTCCGACGCTCGAGGCGGCGCCGACATTGGGCGGTATGGAGTGCATCAAGTTGCCATCAATGACCGTGCCGGGTTGCAAGCCAACGGTGTAGATCGCCCCGCCGTCAGACAAGGTCAGCATTACGTCGTGAATGTGGTTCTTGGTGATCGAATTCCCAAAGCAGGGCGTCGGCGTTTCGTCGAACTTGTTGCCCACCGAAATGCCCGTCTGTGGCAAGAAGCGCAACAGGTTGTGATCTATCAACGTGTCGTTGGCCAAGCCTACCCAAAGGCCGACGCAGCCCAAGAAGACCTTCCCGCACTCTTCGACGAGATTGTTCTCGAAGATATTGCCCGACGCAGCCTGGTCCGGCCTGACCACCCACCACAATCCGCCGGGAATATTGCGGAAGCGGTCCTCGCCAATGAGTGCTCCATTCCCAGCGATGTCGGTGAAGACGTTTCCGATGACAGAACACTGCGAAGCAGCCCGTCCAAACATCAACCCCCAACCGCCGACCCGCGAGACTCGCCCATTGACGAAACTGCAGTTCTCGACTTGCTCGAAGGTAACAGCCGAAGGGAACTCATACGGAACGGACGTATCCCGCCACTCGTAGAACCCGGCCTGAAACTCTGCGAATCCGCCGTTGGGCAGCTGCCATTCACAGTGCTCGAAGGAGATGCCGTCGAAGTGAACGTTGGTCACTGATTGTTCGGTTGCTGGATTCACGTCATCTCCAAAATCACCGCGAACGACCAGCAGCTCGTCGATCAGCGGGGCGATGGATTCGATCGATGCGATTTGTTCACCGGGCATCGGCCTGTAGGTCAGGCGGCCTGTGGCTGTGTCGAGGTGCCATTCGCCGGGGGCATCCAACAGGGCGAGGTCGTTCTCCACGAAGTACCTGGGATGCTCCTCAAAGAAAGTGATCGCAAAGATGAACACAGCCGCACCAATCGGTTCAGCCGTGGTCAAGATGTTCTGGGCGTGATCCACCTGATCGATGCGGACCCGGGAGATGGACCAATCGTGTAGGAACACCAACTCCGCACCAGCCAGGTTCGTCGATAGCGGTAAGTCGCCTTCGTAGAGTTCGATGGCAGTCCGTTGATCAGGCTCAGCAAAGGAGACTCTGTTAAACCCGCTATTTGGATGTCGTGCCCGGGGGCGACGCTGCCCATCGACAAACAACTCCCGGAAAGGCCACGCCCCGCCCACCGCTTCGGGAATATCGACAGTCCAGGTTCCATCGGGCTGGGCGGTCCAACCGCTGATGGCCCGACCTCCACTGACGACCGGGCGTTCGTTGGGGTAGGCTGCGTAGGTGATCGAATGGGCAGCGGTGCCCGAATCAAGAGGGCTTAGAATGATGGGATCGGTGATACGGTAGGTTCCGTCCCGGACGAGCACGGTGACCGGCGCCGTCAATCCGGCTGCGATCAGAGTTCGCACGGCGCCGCGTGCCCGGGTCAGGGTCGCAAAAGGCTTGTCGAAGGACCCCGGGTCAGCGTCATCTCCCCACGGGGCGACGTAGAAGTCTGCCGGCTCTGGCGGCCCCGCTAGTGATGGTGGGGGGGCTGATGTGCAGGTGAATAGAATCAGCGCGCATATGCACTGGGCGTGGATTGTCATAGCGCAGGTTCCCCTCCTTCGCTCGATACCCTAATAATATGATCCTACAGAACGCGCCTACTCGATTCAACCAAAAAATGCCTCCTCAGCTGCTCCTCGCCGACTCTTGGGCGGTATAGGACGCCTTAGGGCACGATTGGGGGCCCCGGCCCCCGGGCCAGCCGCCGAGGTCCGGTGGACCAGAGATTCTCGGGGCTGTATAACCAGCGACCTGACTTGGGGGAGTGCAGAACACCCATGAATCCTGGTCTCAAGCGAACGAGGACAACTGGCTGATGAGCGAATCGAACGACATACCCCTGAAACCCGCCAGGGTGTTGCTAGTTGAGGATAATCCGCAGAATCTCGAGCTGCTTGAGGTCTACATGGAGGAGTTGGAGCCTGAAGTGACGGTGGCTACCGCGGCCAATGGCGTCGAAGCCCTCGACCGCGTCGCCCAAGAGAAGCCCGACCTGATCCTGCTGGACATCATGATGCCCAAGATGTCGGGATTTGAAGTTTGCCGCCACCTCAAGAGCAATCCCGAGACGCGCGACGTGCTCATCGTCATGATCACCGCCCTCAACGAAACCGGCGATGTAGAACGGGCCACCGAATCCGGGGCTGACGACTACCTGACCAAGCCGGTCGAGCGAAAGACGGTAGTCTCGCTGGTCCGCTCCATGCTCCTAGCCCGACAATCGGGTTGATCCGACAACTAGCGACGAACGGCTGATCGAATGCACCGGCCACGTTCAAGAACTCACAGGCCTGAACGCGCAGATCCAGAATCAGGCCCCTTGAGTTGAAGCTACCCATCTCGTTGGCCAACCAGCAGTTGCGCCCGGCCGCGCCCATCGAGCTCGACCACCGGCGACCTCCAACCGCTGCAGCTACGCGCAGATTGTCTCCCTGCATCTCCTATTGAAGTTTCTAGATCGATTCGCCACTCGCCAGGAAGTCTGATCCTGCTATACTCCAGGCGGCGCTGAAGCATCTAGGCGGGGAGCAAATGCGGGTTTCCCGCAAATAATGGATCCATCTTGAAAGGAGTCCCGTTATGACTGAACCGAAGGGAGACTTCGCGACCGTGCTCGGTCCCGACGCCCACTTCAAGGGCGAATTGAGCTTTGAAAAGGGCGTGCGACTGCTGGGGCAATTCGAGGGCGAAATCTCGTCCAAGGGTGAGTTCGTGGTGGCCGAAGGCGCAAGCCTGAAAGGCGAGGTTCAGGCTGGCAACATCCAGCTCGATGGCGAAGTCGAGGGGAACCTCCGGGCCACCGGCAAGATCCAACTAAGTGCATCCGCCCGACTAAAGGGCGACCTGCATACCAATCGCCTAGAGGTTGCCGACGGTGCGACCTTCGTGGGCCATTGTGTCGTTGGCAGCAATGGGCAAAGTAACGGCAAGAATGGGGGCGTTGCGGCGCCGGCAACACCGATCGACGCAGCCAAGGGCAAAGGCCCCAACCCGGGTCAACCCGTCGGGAAGAAGTAGTCCATAAGCAGCACCCAAGCCGACGATGGGCGAGCCCGCCGCAGGGCTTTTACCTTCTAAGAGTTCATCGGCGTCGTCGGAGGATTGGGCTGTTTCTTGATCCCCCGCCTTCAGAGTTTTCTTGGTATGAAGCGTGTGCTCTGCACCCATTGTGTCGGCGAAATCGAGGTAGCCAACAAGGCTATGTCCATCTTTTGCCCGCACTGCAAGAAGCGGTTGATCTTGGAGAGCTACAAGGTCAAGACCTACAAAGCCGTTCGGGAATTCGCCACCTGCGGCGATATCGTCGTCGAGCGCAAGGGAAATGTAGCAGCCCAGGTCATGGCCCAGAATCTACTGGTCAAGGGGCGCATCAAAGGCAGCGTGCAAGCCCGTGACTTGATCGAGATCGCCAAGACAGGGGAGGTCAGCGGCGACATCGTCGCACCACGATTGATCGTCAAGGATGGCGCTATGCTCAGAGGTTTCTGCCGGATCGAGCCAATCCAACCAATTGCAAAAACTCCGCCAAAACCAATAACGGCAAAGACCACCAAGCGGGCCAAGTCAGCCACTTCAAGCTGATTCGCGACTGAATCAGATTGAATCATCGGGTAGGCATAGCCCTCTTGCCTTGGCGTGGTTAGCATGCTTCGACCAATTGTAATCTCGCGGATGACTAGGAAATTGTAACGGAGCAGTTCTCATGGGCAATCGGTATGTCGTGTTGGGGTTGGGTCGCCAGGGCTTGGCCGCTGTTTATGATTTGGCCAAGAACTGCGATGCAGATCGCGTCCTGGCCTTCGACCCAGATGCGAAGCAGTGCGAAGCGGCGGGCCAGCGGCTGGATGCCTTGCTTGGCGCGAGCGAAAAGATCCAGATCCAGGATTCAGCGAAACTCGATTGGGCAAGCCTCAGGGGGCAGGCGGACGTGGTGCTGAGTTGCGCTCCGTACCGATTCAACCCGGAGATCACCGAGAATTGCCTCGGCGTGGATTTGCCCGTTTGCGACCTTGGCGGCAACCCGGAGGTCGTCTCCCGGCAAGAAGAGTTGGCTAAGGGCAAATCTATTCCGGTGGTTCCCGAGTGCGGTCTAGCCCCTGGGATGGCCAACATCGCCGCCGTGCACCTAGCTAAGCACTTCGGGGCAGACTCAATACGCATCCGCTGCGGCGGCTTGCCGGCTGACCTGCCTGATCCTGCAACCAATCCGCTAGGCTACAAACTTGTTTTCGATCCACAAGGACTGATCAGCGAGTACAGCGGCGTCTGCCCAGCAATCGAGGACGGGAAGATCGTATACGAACAAGCTTGTGGCTTGGCTGAACGATTCGATGACGCCCACGAGTGCTTCGCCACGTCCAACAATTCGCTGCCCATCGTCGAGTATCTTTGCGCGTGCGGTGTGAAATCGTTCAACTACAAAACGGTCCGCTACAACGGTCACCTAGCCTGCGTTCAAGGTTGGAGGAGTTTGGGGTTCTTGCAAGGCAATGCCGAGCGCGATCTGCAACTCAGAGAGCTGCTCCTCGCCAACGAAGTGCTTCGATATGATCGGGCAAGTGATCGGGACCGCGTATTGCTTTCGATCACCGGATGCAAGGCGAGCGATGCCCTCCAACAATCATGGGAGTACCGCATCGACGTAACCGCCGACGAAGCCACCGGGTTCTCAGCCATGGAGCTGACCACAAGCTGGGGCGGAACAACCGTCGCCCACCACATAGCCTCAGGACGCGGCGCGCCCGACGGCTTCGCAACGCCCGAGCGATTCGTCGATGGAGCGTGGTTCCTCGACGAGGTGGATCGCCGGTTGAACCAATTATCCTAAGAAGGGCCTGTAGCACTTTGCCAAATTGTGCCTGTCTGTTCGGGGCAGGCCCAAGTGACGCCTGAGATGCAAACTGGAGATGCGCTGGATGGAGAATGCCCGCACGGACATACACGGTGCTTCAGCGCCTTCGATGCGCGTTCGCGCAGGCATGTTCATCGCGTGCGCCGCCCTGGCGGGGCCTAGCCTATTTGTCGCCCTGCTGGCGCTGGGGCTTGCCAAGGCTGTGGCAGGTGCCGGGACAGCTGCTCTCCTGTTTCTCGTTGCGATTCTAATGCGAAGCATGCTTCCCAGCACTCTCTCCCGTTCCAGCAACAGCCAGCGAGTGCTATTGGTCCTCTTCCTCGTGCTATCCGGCGCTGCTGCTTATCGACTCGGGCACATGAGCGTCTACATGCTTGACGCTACCAATAAGGACTTCGTTTTCAACCCGATGGGCCGAGAGCTACCCGACGAGGTCATGAACAAGCCGTTCTTCCTCAAGCACAACTGCTTCACTTGCTACATCGTCGCCGCTCACTTAGCCGGCGAGGGCTGCGAGAACATCTACTCGCAAGATTTCTACCGCGATGCCAAAACTCCGACGCCGATCCACCAAACCATCGGCGACGTACTCAACATCGACCGGTACCAATACCCGCCACCGTTCCTGGTATTGCCCAAAGCCCTCATGATGCTTGGACACGATTTCTTTCAACTAAGGACATTCTGGTTCGCTATCAATATCGTCATGTTTTGTATCACCGCCATCGCCTACGCAAACTGGCTTGGCGGGCCGAGGTTCAGCGCCCATTGGCTTCCGCTGCCGATGGTCCTGCTAGCCACCACCACCCTGAGCGCGATCGAAATCGGCAACGTCCATTTTCTGATCATCACCCTGTCGCTGCTCAGCATGCTCCTGCTCGAACAAGGCAGGTATGTGAGCGGGGGAGCCGTCCTAGGCTATTGCGCCGCTGGAAAGATCTTCCCTGGCGTACTACTAGCCTATCTCGTATTCGCCCGGCGTTGGAAGGCAGCAGCTGCGACGGGGTTAGCCATGATCGGCTATGTGCTGATCACCTTGGCCATCTTTGGGACCAAGCCCTTCAGCGCGTTCGTCGAATCTCAGCTGCCAAGGCTTGCCAGTGGCGAAGCCTTCTCCTTCGCCTTCGAGGTCCTCCGCCCGCTAGCGCTCAATCTCTCGGTGATGGGCATACCGCACCGGCTGAGTAAACTAGGCCTACTAGGCGGACTCGATCCAGCCGCAACCGCCAAGATCATGATTTGGGTATTCACGCTGATCCTGCTCGCGTTAGTAGCGGCCGCAGGTACGCGGTCAGCCAAAACCAGCGGATCCGCCGAAGCCGGCGAACCATCCCCCGCGAACCGTCGTCACCTAGTCCTCATCTGGTTCGCTCTGCTAACCCTAGGCCAAATGCGAAGCCCGTTCCTGCCCTGGGGTTACGGCAACGTGATCAACCTCTGGCTAATCTCCACCCTGTTAGCCATGACCGGTGGTTCGATCATCCGCATCCTGCCGCTAGTAGTCCTGTGGGCAGTCTGCCAATTCGCCATCCCGCTACCCTTCGGCCCACCGACCGTCATGTTTGATCTCGCCTATGTGCTCGTGGTAGTCGTGGCCATGCTCGTGCTCTGCATCACGCTGACGCTGCGCAGGTCGCCAATCCTGGACAGTTGACTCGCGGCGGCGGACGCGATCTGGCCTCACTTGACGCATGTCAAACCATCGCGTACTGCTCTGGTCATGCGTTCGGCAAACGGGCGTCCCGGGTTGGTAGAGCCAAGGCTAACAAGGAGAATCGCATGCAGCGACTGGGCACATCGGCTTTGATCGTGTTAGGGCTACTTACCTCGGGCTGTGCGTCGGCTAAGTATGCCCAAGAGATGAAGGGCACGCAGGCACCTGACTTTGAATTGGCTTCGCTCGATGGCGGCAAAGTTAAATTAAGCGATTACCGAGGCAAGCCAGTCCTGCTTGCCTTCTGGGCCTATGGCTGATCTCCCTGTCGTGCGGAGGCTCCGCACTTGAGCAAGATCGCCGAAGACTACAAGTCCAAGGGTCTCGTCGTATTGGCCGTCAACGCCTGGAACGAAGAGAAAGGCACCATTGCCAAGTTCGCGGCTGAGAAGGGCCTAAAGCAGCGCATTCTCTTGAACGGCCAGAAGGCTTCCTTGAAATTCAAAGTCAATTCCTTGCCGACAACGCTGTGGATTGGGCGCGACGGCATGATCAAGGATGCGGAAATCGGATTCGACTCGGAAGACTCTTTGCGAAAGAAAACCGAAGCGATTATTTCGGAATAGGCATGTTCGCATCGATGCGTCACTTGCCGATGGGATGAATCACGATGCTCCTACCAGTGACTGGCCCATTGCGGGCGCCGCCGGCTTCGATGACGATCCAATCGCCAGAAGCAAGCCCTTGATTCTCCCGCAGCCACTCATCCAACCGGGCCACCGTTTCAGAATCGTTCAGGTTGCCATCGAAACGCACTGGGATCACGCCGTAGTACAGGCCCATGCTGCGTAACAGCGCGTCGTCTGAAGCCAAGCCGATTACCGGGCATGAAGGTCTGTACTTGCTGATCAGTCGAATCGCCCGCCCGGCTTGAAGTCGCGACACGATGGCTTTTGCGCCCAAGTCCGAAGCAACGATGCAGGCGCTGCGGGCAACGGCGGCAGGGGTGGTCATCTCATTCCCCGAAGGCGATCCAATGCGGAACAAGTCCGTTCTTGGTTGTCCCGCTTGAAACGCCTCTGCCTCGGCAGCGATGTGGGCCATGATACGCACAACGCCAACCGGATCATGTCCAACGGCGGTCTCAGCCGACAGCATCACCACATCGCAGCCATCGAGGATAGCATTGGCTACGTCGCTGACCTCCGCCCGTGTGGGTGTGCTGTTGGTCACCATGCTTTGTAGCATTTGGGTGGCTACGATCACCGGTGTACCGGTGCGGTTGCAGCGGTCGACCATGTCCTTCTGAACCAAGGGCACTTTGGCTAAATCCATCTCGACGCCAAGGTCACCACGGGCTACCAAGATCATGTCCGACAATTCGATGATCGCATCCAGGTGGCCAACCGCCTGCGGCGTCTCCACCTTGACCACCAATTGCATGGACGAATCAAGACGGTGCAGTGCTTCGCGAAGTTCCACCACGTCGTCTGGGCGTCGAACAAACGATAGGGCGATGCAATCCAAACCCTGCTTGGCTGCAAAGGCGAGATCGACCCTGTCTTTTTCGGTCAGAGTCGGCGTGGTGAGGTTGCTATCAGGGAGGTTGATACCCTTGTTGTTCGACAACGTGCCGCCAACCTGGCACTCGCAAATCAACTGATCGGATTTGCGTTCCAACACCTGTAGCCGCACAAGCCCGTCATCGATTAGCACGCGATGGCCCGCGTCCACTTCGTCAATCATCCGGGCGTAATTGGTTGAAAACCGCTTGGCAGTCCCGTCGATAATTTCGCGGGTGATGATGACCTGATCACCAACACGCAACAGGTTGTCGTCGGATGAAATGATCCCCGTTCGGATTTTTGGGCCGCACAAGTCTCCCACGATAGCCAAGGCGGTCCCACACTCTCGGGCAGCCTCCCGCGCCGACTGAATGGTCGCTGCGTGCTGCTCGTGTGTGCCGTGCGAAAAGTTGATCCGGGCACCGGCTAACCCGGCGCGAATCATCTTGGCGATGATGGCTGGACAACTGCTGGCAGGGCCCAGTGTTGCCAGAATTTTGGTCTTGACCATGATATACGTTTTCCCCGCAAACGAGCGTGGTTCTGGCAAGCTCATGCGCATTCAAACAGCCGACGCTTGGCAACCGTTCATCTTGTACGCGTTGGCATTCTCGCAGAGCACCGCGCCGAACAAAGGTCAGGCTCTCTTGATCCTCTTTCGGTCAAACAAGCTGGATTCCTTGCTGTATCTCCGCGCCTAGCCCATGCGATATCGTCTGCCCTTGACGGCCAAGCCCAACCTGACCAAAATACCCTTCCCATTGGGCTGTAGTTCAATTGGCAGAACGCCTGACTCTGGATCAGGAGGTTCCAGGTTCAAATCCTGGCAGCCCAGTTAATAACACTGCCGATGCCGTTTCCTCCCAAGCCGACCGTCAACGAGACACCTGGTGAGGCTTTCTGCCGCCGGAGCGTCAGGGGGCGCTTGAGATTCTCGTCCATGCTCAGCGAGAGCGATGAAGTTTGGCTGCATGGGCACCGATACAATGATACGTCCGAATAGTCTTCTGAGCGACTAGACCGCTAAGGACCAACGATGGATGTCCGATAATCCGTCCCCCGACAATCCTCCCAGCGATCCGTTGGCCGACGCAGCCGCATCGGGCGACGTCGATGCCCTTCTGGCTGCTGCGATCAAACTGACTTCTGAACTCAGCGAGAATCTCGGCGCAGGCCCACTGCCCGAGTACGTCCCTCCCCCAAAAACAGACGCCCAGGAGAAGGATCCAAATGACGAGGGCGTGGAATCTCAACTCGACGAAATCGACTCTCTGCTTAACGAAGCCTGCCGCGAATTGGGATCTGACGACGACCCCCCTGAAGATGCCGAGGCCGCATCGCCGAATACAGCCGACGCAACTCTGGCTGCCGCAGGAGAGGGCGTCGCACCAGCCGGGGACACTCGGGCCGCACCCAAAGCCAAGGCGCCAGGCCATCCCCTAATGGATGACCCGGGCAGCCTTGAAGAACTGGGCTGTTTGGACGACATCCCTGACTTCGGAGAAGAACCCGACACTGTAACACAAACGCCCTCCGCATCAGACGAATCAAATCTCGGCGCCGACCAGCTGGTGGCTGCGTCGCTCGATGGTGGAACGATCACCGCAGCAGCCAAACACCAGTGGCTATGGTCAGCCTGCAACAAGAGCGTGGGTCTACTCGACATCCTGGATAAACCCTTTGGCCGCATTGGCTATGCAAACAGAATCCTGATCGGATGGGTGGCCATCGTGACCCTCTTTGCAAGCGCCTGCGTGCTCGTGATTTCCACCGCCAGCTGACCCCCAAGCCAATCTCGTATTGAATGCTGTTTCGCTCAGAGAACGGATATCAGGATCGATAAGTACGTATTTCTAGCTTGAGTCGAGCAGCGCCATCTCGTAGGATGACGAGTACAGAGCCCAAAGAATGGTAGATTTGGGATCACCTCTTCGGCTTAGAAATGGAGATAAACTCGATGCAAGCAAACGCAATGCGGTTTGGTAGGTTGTGGCCTGCGCTGTTTTTGGCTGCTGGCTGCACTACAAGCACCGGGGGAGGTGGCGGAGCAGAAATCGCTGACGGAGAAGACGAAGGCGAGGTTGAAATCAGCGCGGGAGGGCTCCGGGTTGCCGCGCCGCCAGAAGGCAAGTTCTATTTCGGCGTGTTTCCCGGCGATGAGGGCTTTGAAGCCCTGGAAGACGATGTCTCCCTTGGACTCACCGAGGCATTCGAGCAAGCCGTCGGCAGCCAAGTGGCTTGGGTATACTTCTCGCACAACTGGTACCAAGACAGGGCGTTCCCCTTGGAGACAGCCGAGTGGATTCGCCAGGCAGGTTCCATCCCCTTCATCCGCCTAATGCTTCGCAACGACGGAGAACAGGACCACGCAGATCCCGTTTACAACCTCGACGCCATTCTGTCGGGCCAATTCGACAATGACCTGGAGGACTGGGGCACAGCCGCCAGCGAGTTCGGCACGCCTCTTCTGGTCGAATGGGGAACCGAATGCAATGGAGAGTGGTTCAGCTGGAACGGAGTATGGAACGGAGCTGGAGAGACCACCGGCTACGGCGATCCGGCACTGCCAGACGGGCCGGAGCAATTCGTGGCTGTCTACAGGCACATCGTGGACATCGTTGACGGCGAGGGTGCCGACAACATCACTTGGGTCTTCCACGTCAACGCCCCCGACGTTCCGGACGAAGCGTGGAATGATTTTGAGAACTATTACCCCGGCGACGACTATGTTGACTGGCTGGCGATCAGCGTGTATGGCGCCGGGGATCCGACCGAGACCGAGGTCGAATCCTTCCGCGAACAACTCGATGTTGAGTATGATCGCCTCGCTGCGCTCGCCGAAGACAAGCCGATCATCGTTGCTGAGATGGGTTCAGCAGCCAACAACGCCGAGATGCCGCCAGAGCAATGGACCAACGAAGCTCTTACTGACCTGTTCGCAGCCCGGTGGCCGCGAATCATCGGGTTTGCTTGGTGGAACGAGCGCTGGCAGAACGACGATGATCCTGCCCATGACACAAACATGGTCGTGCAGGATACCCCCGCCCTTGCAGAGGCCATCCGAAGCCAGTTAGATCTAAATGGCGACAAACTACAGGGGCCAATCGCATCTGATGGCACTCCTCTGGACAATGGGAGCAACTGAATCGAGAACGAAACGGCGAAGCCGATCAGCGAGTTCGATTGCATCCGCTCTCGCAATAGGGATATGCCCTAGGATCGCAGCCTCGGCACAGGGACTTCCTGCCTGAGGGCGATAAGCGATGTGAATCCTCAGCCAGCCCAGCGGGCAGCTCATGCAATTAGATGTATGAGCTTCCGACAAACGCCGTTCTAGCTTGGATCGTGGACGTCACCTTGACTACAATGACCCTCAGCGTTCGGGCAAATCGCAATGCGGGCCATAGAATAGCGGGGCATCTGTCATGACTGAGCTATCCTCTCTGTC
Organism: Phycisphaerae bacterium; assembly: GCA_029260235.1. GTDB lineage: Bacteria > Planctomycetota > Phycisphaerae > UBA1845 > UBA1845 > OFTM209. The sequence continues at coordinate 19,379 of JAJDDP010000197.1, forward strand.
GCGTCGGGATTTTCTGTTCACTACCAAGGCAACATGCGGAGCGGTCGCCCTGTTCGGCACTTTTCCTTCGATCGGGCTTGGGGCCGATGAATCTGAAGAGGAGGCTGGCAACCGCTCGCCGGCTGCGCCGATTCTTCCCGAGTTCCCAGCCCAAGATAGGAAGACCGTCGAGGAAGTCGTCACCGCATCTCACTTTGGCTTCGAACGCGTGAAGGAGCTCGTCTCAGCTAGGCCTGCCCTGGCCATCGCGTCGTGGGATTGGGGTTTTGGTGATTGGGAGAGCGCCCTGGGGGCAGCTTCGCACGTGGGAAGAGGCGACATCGCCGAGCTGCTCATCGAACATGGCGCCAGGCCAAACCTCTTTACGTTTGCCATGCTCGGAGAATTGGAACTCGTCACGCAGTGCGTCCTAGCCATGCCCGGAATTCAAGAGGTTCGAGGTCCGCACGGCATCACCCTGCTCGAACATGCCCGCAACGGCAAGAGTGGAAGCCAAAACTCGGGGCGTCATCGCAAGAAAGCGAGCGCCGTTGAGAAATACCTGGTGTCTCTAGGCAACGCCGACATCAAAGCCACAAATCTAAATATCTCAGACGCTAAGAAGGCGAGCTATCTTGGCCACTACAGTTTCGGACCAGGTGCCGACGAGAAGTTTGAAATCTTCAAGAACCGCCGCGGATTGCTATCCATCCGCCGAGGGCAGCGCGTCGCAAGAACACTCAACCGGGTCGAAGAGGACGCATTCGCCCCAGTTGGCGCACCAGCTGTCCGAATCCGCTTCGATATGTCATCCGATCAGGCGGTTTCGCTGACAATCCACGATCCCGCGCCAGTCATCAAAGCCACGCGCAGCCGTTAGCCCGGGGAGTAGGCATTATTGATGCCCTGTGGAGGTAGGTGCAGTCGTGCGGGTGGTTCGGAGCTGAGAATCATGCTCATGCCTAGACAGGGCCTGGCAAGCACTGAAGCTGTCCTGGAGTGTCTTGCCCAGCGGCATTGGTGGCGCCCCGCTGGCCGGACCGTGGGGACTCGACCTATCATTCTTGGCCTCACCGGAGCACTGGCCTGAAACTCTGGCCTTCATATCTGCGCAGCAAGACGGCACTGCCGTTCGCTTACAACTGCAATGCCGTCTTGCCGCTTGGATTAAATAGAGGAGGTTGAGTCTTTATCGTCGCCTCACCGCATTAGCAAGTGAGGAATACGTTCAAATCATAGCTCCCTCGGCGCAAACCACCCCCGAGAGGGCTGGCGTTGCCGGACCACGGTTACTTCAACCATGCATATGACAAAAAGGAGCGGTCAGTTATCTCTTAGATTGACCTGGGGATTGGAGGCGCTGCGTCCCGGCATTGACAGCGGCGAAAGCTCAACCACTGGCGTTGCTCTCACCACGGTCAAGCCGGGTGCAGCAAATCTCCAACTCTCTCTCCCGTACGTCCAAATTGTATTTTGAGGGGGGAACCCTGAAACGTCGGTGGGGTCACTTCCCTCTCTCTCTGCCCCATAATTTACGGGAAAGGGTAGGCCATGTCAAGCAATTCCCGGACGATTTTCTCAATCCGGGCGTAATTCCGCACCACAGTGCCTGCGAAGCGAAGACAGGGTTATTATCGGGCGTGCTCGGCGGCCTCTCCCCTGAGGGCAGCGTGGCCTGGGGCGTCCCGCGTGGCTGCTTCCTGGTTAACGTGCAGGAGAAGTGTCAGAGCTTGGCACCCATCTAAGGGGTGCTCGATCATGGGCAGCTGATTTAGGCAAGTAACAGTATGCGCGCCGCAGTAACGGCCAACAAGAATGGCGCCTGTTGTGTCGGGAGGTGGTCTCGGACCGGAATGAGGGCGATTCCCGGCCATCCAGATAACGAATAGGCCTGCTGGCCCCAATCCTGATTTTCGGCTACCACTCTGTCAGCGGGGGCGTATAATGGCCAGGGGGCGAGTTTAGAGCTTCCTGCGGCAGGATGCCTCAAATGCCACGGCTGGGCTTTTCGATCTGCCCGGATCGGTAAAGGAGGACCGATGAGACGCATTGCGATCATGAATCAAAAGGGTGGCGTGGGCAAAACCACCACCACCACCAATCTCGCAGCGGCGTTAGCCCTCAAAGGCCAGCGCGTTCTGCTGATCGATCTAGATCCCCAGGCTCATCTAACCATCCACTACGGTGTCGAACCAGCGGACGTCGAAGTCGGTGCCTACGAACTATTGGTTCAATCTGCTCTCGTAGAAACTGCCATCAGAACGATCCGCAAGAACGTCAGCCTCATCGCCGCCCACACCGACTTGGTAGCTGCGGAGAGCGAGTTGGTCAGCATCGTGGGCCGCGAGATGATTCTTCGCGATGCCCTGGCTAAAGTGGACGATGACTTCGACTTCATGCTGATCGACTGCCCGCCGTCGTTGGGATTGCTGACCCTCAATGCTTTGGCTGCTGCCGAAGAAGTGTGCATTCCTCTGCAGGCTCATTTTCTAGCCTTGCAGGGCTTGGCCAAACTTCTTGACACGGTTTCCTTGGTGCAGGCCCGTATCAATCCCGCCTTGCGCGTCGGCGGTGTGTTGCTTTGTATGTTTGAAGCCGGGACGCGGCTGGCTGTCGAGGTGGTCGAGGACTTGACCAGCTTCTTGGCCGAGGCCAAAGGCCGTCAGTTGCCCTGGAGCGAGGCCTGCCTCTTCAATACCCGCATCCGCAGGAACATCAAGCTGGCTGAGTGTCCCAGTTACGGCCAGACTATCTTCGACTACGAACCCCGATGCCGCGGCGCCGAAGATTACCTCAGCCTAGCCGCTGAAGTCCTGGGCGGCATTCAAGAGAATGAAATCGCTGAACCAGTCGAGGCTGTTGGGCTAGTCACGGTCGGCAAGTCACCTGCCACTGCGACGCCTTCACCTCAGGCAGCGCTCGTTGCTGACACCCAGAAATCCACTGCAGTGTCGCCCCCTGGGCCAGCAGTAGCAAAGAAACCGAGCAAGAAACCCGCGACCAAGAAGGCGCAGAAGCCGCGAGCGAAGACCCCCAAGAAAGAACCGGCAAAGGCCAAGGTGCCAATAGCCGATGAAGCCCCAGCTAGCCGCAATGTCGAACCCGACACGCCGGCACAAGAACCTTCGATGACCAACGTTGCCTAAAGACACGCCAGGTCAATTGCCGCCGGTGGCTACACGACTATTGACGTGGGCGTGGTGGGCATATTGGCTCTTCATGTTCGTGATGACCCACCTGCCCAGGCCGCCTGGTGGGCGTTTAGTTGAAGAGCTTGGCGACAAGCTGGTCCACGCCGCTGCCTACTTCTTGCTGGCCTTCTTGGGAAGTTGGATCAGGCATCTGCGGCACATGCCGCTGGACGGCGCCTGGTTCCTGCGTTGGTGGTTGATCTATCTGGGTTACGCTGCCGCAGATGAACTGCTCCAGCCACTCTTTGGCCGCTATTGCCAATTGAGCGACTGGATAGCTGACGGCGTAGGGGCTGCCCTGGCGCTCTCGATCGCCGCCTGGATTTGGCGAGGGGAAATTCGCCGAGACTCCAGATCACCGGGCAACGATATTTCTTGATGCAAGAATTTGGGCTTCAACGACTTGAGGGGTTCAGGCAGTCGCGCAGAAGTTCCGCACGGGCGATGCTGCGTTGCTCGCCCTCCATGGCTGCGCTGTTCTTCTTCTGGAGGTGTGCCCGCTGAACGAACAGAAACAACTCGTTGGCTGTCTCGATGGACACCTCTTTGAGCCGACCCATCTGGATGCCCAGTCGAATGTGCGACAGGAGAAAAAGCGATTCCTCGGTACCGATGGTCCGGGCGTTGGACAAGATGCCATGTGCCCGCCAGATGCGGTCATCGAGTTGGTAGGGCTGATTCTGAGCTAACGATTTTCGCGCCGCTAGTTCGTAGTCTACGATCTTAGGAATGACCCGGCAGCCAAAATCCTCGATGATCTCCGCTTCGCTGCGCCCCAGCGTTGTTTGATTGGAAATCTGAAAGAAATCGCCGATGGCATCGGTGCCTTCGCCAAATAGGCCTCGGACTGCTAGCTTCATGTCCCGCGCTGCCCGGAGCACCTTGTCAATCTCATTGGTCAGCTTCAAGGCAGGCAAGTGCAACATCACCGAGACGCGGATGCCCGTACCCACGTTCGTCGGGCAGGCGGTGAGGTAGCCATACTGTTCATGGAACGCAAACCGAACCCGCTGCTCCAAGGCATCATCGAGCTGGTTGATTTCGGTCCACAGCTCGTCGAGTTGCAGCCCACTGCTTAGGCATTGGAGCCGCAGATGGTCTTCCTCGTTGATCATCACCGCCCGAGACTCGTCAGCTGAGATAGCCACCCCGCGGCAGCCCTCTGCCTCGGCATGTTGGCGGCTGACCAAATGCCTCTCGACCAGGAGTTGCCGGTCCAACACGGTCGTCTCTTCCATGCTGACCAGCAGTGCTTCCTCGCCCAGAACACATTCCATCACCGCGTCAGCCAAGGCGCGGTAGATATGGCGGCGCTCCGAATCATCCGCTCGGGACAAGAACCTGTGGTTCTCTAAATTCCGGGCCAATCGAATGCGGGACGAAATGACCACATCGGACCTGGGGCCTTCTTGGGTGAGCCAGCGCCCCGGGCGCTTCGCTAGGTCGTCAATCAGCATGGGTCTGAATCTTCTTCATTGTATCGCGCAAACCGGCAGCGCTCTCGTAGTCTTCGCACTCCACCGCGCTGTCCAATCGGCGTTGCAGCTCAGCCAGTTCACTATGTGACCCGTCCTCTACATCGGCTGCCAAGTGAACGGGCACCTTGCCCACATGCCGAGTCAGCCCGTCATGGGCGCGCTCCAAGAGCGGGACGAGGAACTTGCTAAATACTGCGTAGTCTTGCGGACATCCCAGTTGACCCTGGGCCCGAAACTCTCGGAAGGTAATCCCGCATGATGGACAGGTCGTGCTGGCCATCTCGTCCAGTTCAGGCCCCACCTTCTGTTGCACGAACTTGGCCAGCACCGAGTTGAACGGCTCATGCTGCTTCATGGTGATCCCGTCACCTTCAGCGCATTCTTCGCACAAATGGCGCTCTCGCTTCTCGCCGTTGGGCGGCACGATATCTGTGACATGCACCGTCGCCGGCGACTGCTTGCATTTTTGGCATGGAATCGACATTGAGGCAGTTCTTCCTATATTACCGCTCCCAGTACATCTTAGGAACCGCGTTTTTCATCGTCAACTAAGGGCTACAGCCTTGAAATCAACCCTGTGGCATCGCCAAAAAAGTTGCCCAGCAGCCAGGCTCCTCTTCGACGCGCGTGTATTCCAGCAAATCAGCCCTGGAAACACGGTTGGCCATCTGCTCATGGATTGCCCTGGCGACATGCTCAGCCGATGGATTGATTCCTCGCATCAGGGCGCACGCATTCAGATCAGAATGATGAAGCAGGCCCATCACCTCAGCCAGCCGCTTCTTGGCCTCCACAAAATCAACCAGGATGCCCGAATCGTCCAGATCCCGCCCCACAAAACCGACCTCGACCGACCAATCGTGCCCATGAAGGGGTTCAAGGCTGCCATCGGGCAAGAGAAGCCGGTGCGCGGCTGAAAAATGATCACTAATGGTCACCCGATACAAACCATGAGCCTCCCAAGGCAGACGGCCAAATTGCCAAGCCGCATCGAAGGCAGCATCATAAACGCTCGGCGATGGCCTGTCAGGTTACGGTCGGGTCAAACATTTAGGGTGGGCAGACAACGCGGGCAAGCGTAGACTTGCTGCTAGTGAACGCTGAGATACGAGAATCAGCCAAGCCGGGCGACTAACAAGACAGCGCCAGGCAAAGGTGAGCCTGCCCCCCCTTGCCCTTCCCGTTTGAGCGCCCGCCACAAATCGTCGGACATCCCGTGCCCCCTATATCGCTTCGCCGCACTCTGGGCATCGTGCCTCGCTCAGCTCCTGCAGGACTTGCCTGCACTTGCGACAGCGCGTCACAGCTGGTTCCCCGGGGAACCAGCGGACAAGGCAGACGTACGCTGCCAAACATATCGCCAGAGTGGGTCCAGTATAAATTATCGTGGACGGGATCTTAATCGCCAGGTCGGAGGGCAGACCGACCGCTAGCAGAGTTCTATGCAGCTCCTTGTAACCCAGAGGCAGCTCTCCGAGCATCTGCCAGCTGACCACCTTCAACGCGGGCTCTAGGACTACCCCCAGAATGGTGGCAACGGCCCCGAGCCACAGCGAGTGCAGAAGTGCTTTAGTGCTCATACCACACCCTCATATCCTTTCGCCACATTCCGGGCACCGCGGCTCGCTGATCCCTCGCAGGATGTACCCGCACCGGCGACAGTACGATTCCCCGGCCCCCTGCTGGGGTCGATGCACGAAGAGAGCAAACAGCGCCAGGCAAAACGCTGCGGTTGGCAAGTTGAACGCAACTGAATATCCGACATGAGCTCCTGTTCGACCGCTCCCACCCAGCAGTTGCCAAGCAGTGCATATGGGTGTCACCACGAACCACATCCCAAAGAATAGCTTAAGCGTGACGTGGAGCGTCATCCCCAGAAGCACGACAACAATCCCGCGCCAGACCCATGGGAACTTCGCTTCGCTCATCATCTCACATCCTTGGATCTTGATCCGCTCGCCTCTCGAGCTGGTAGCTGGCAACTCGCTCAACGGCTAAGGCAAGCCGCGCCGACCGCCACGTATCCGCACAGCGATATGGTCTCCGCTGACCGGAAGTATTCAATGCAGCCAACCGTACTTGGGAGTTACCCCCTGCGCCTTCAGGTGCTTCTTCAGAATCACGAGATCGAGGTTCATCTTCGTAAGGTCCTGTCGGGGGAAACGCTTTTTGCCTTCAGGTGTCCTTCGCCACTCCCCGTATATGGCCATCGCGTAGTCGCCCTGATTCAGCGACTTGTGCAACGCGATGCCAGACTTGCTGTGGGATATCGTCCCCGCAATATCCGTGACGTCAACCCGGTGCCCCTCATAAGCCCTTCCTCAATATTAGATGCGATATCTTCTGCCGCTTCGGATGATCCCGCCGGCGGTCCCCACGCGCTTCTGCGCGGCAATTTTGACTCGCATTTCCGATCTGCCGAATCAGCTCCATCCCTTGAACAGTTCTGCCACGTCCTCTCTTATGAGACGAAGCCTAAAGATTGCTGCTGCGCTGTTTGGTTATGAGTCCCTCGCCTGAAATCGATGATGTGACTGCCTATCATCTTGTGAAACTTGCACATCATCCTTGGAGGAGGAACGCGAGCATGGTCCCGGAAAATCAATTCAACAATTTGGAAAATGACAAAGCGTTCCGCTGGCTCACCACGGCTGGCTCGATGCAGGCGGGGCAGCTTGAACACGCTATGAGGAACTACCGCTACCCGGTGTACGATCCAGCCGACGTTGGCCAACACCTTATGAAAGCCCTGGCTATGCCGATGGCAGGCTACCCTGGCGACGCGTCGAAGGTCGATCCAGTTACCCTGGCTGTAGCTATGATCACCTATGCGAGTGCTCTGGGCTGGGATGTTGTGGTGGAACTTGGGCCAGCAAACTAGCGGCTGATTTGGGCATACAGCAGGAGAGCTAAGCATCAACCCAAGGCAGCCCGGTACTGCTGCCCTCGAAACTCGCGCCACCCAAAGACTGCAGGCTTGCCGCTGTCGGTAGCCACGAACCGACGTACTTTGGCACACCAGGCCTGCGCCCACGTTCTTCAATTTCAGCAGTCCGACTTCGATGCTCCTCCGTGCGCTCTTGCCGGATCCGCATCCTGGCCATACGGTGCAGCCTCCGTGAGCACCTCTAGTTCTATGGTGCCAAGAGCAGGCTGTGCCCGCTGAGGGCATCCCAGGAGCATTGCAGCATGATTCATATTCAGCCCGACCGCACGCGATTCGAGGGATTAGCCGCCCGGGCCAACACCGTCCCTTTGTATTGCCTAATACTCAGCGACCAGCTAACTCCGGTCACCGCTTACCAGCGGGTAGCCGCTGATGAGCCTCACGCCTTCCTGCTCGAGAGCGTCATCGGCGGAGAAAAGATCGCCCGCTACTCCTTCATCGGGGCGGACCCGTCAGCCATCATCGAAGCGACAGGGCCTGACACTAAACTAACCGCCGGAGATACAGTTACCGAGGAACGACGGGATGATCCGCTCGAGCGCCTCGAAGAGTTGCTAGCCAACTACCGTTCCGTCTCGCTTCCAGAGCTGCCGCGTTTCGTCGGCGGAGCCGTTGGATACGCCGGTTACGACGTGGCCCGCTACTACGAAGACTTGCCAAACGCTCCCAAAGACGACCGCAATCTCCCCGACCTGCAGTTCGGCCTCTACGACACGATGGTCGTTTTTGACCACGTTCAAAAGTTGATCAAGGTCGTCTCTCACGCCCACATCGAGCGCGAAGGCGCCGACGAAGCTTACGCCCTAGCCTCTGCCCGCATTGAGAAGATGGTCCATCGGCTTCAAACCGGGGCATCTGCTGGCTTGGCTCCGCTGGTGCCGCCCGGATCAGCCTCGCCGAGCTACGAGAGCAACGTCCCCCGCGAAGCGTTCGAGCAAAACGTAGACCGTTGTCGCGAGTACATCACCGCGGGCGACATCTTCCAGGTAGTCATATCCCAGAGGCTTAGCGTCGAGACCCAGGCTGACCCATTCGACATCTACCGGGCGCTAAGGGTGGTCAACCCGTCACCGTTCATGTTCTTCCTCAAGAGTCCCAACGTCACCCTGGTCGGGGCTAGCCCAGAGATCCTCTGCCGCGTGGAAAACAGCGTGGTAACCAGTAGGCCTTTGGCCGGTACCAGGCCCCGCGGGCGCACAGAGGCTGAAGACCTAGGCCTGGAAAAGGAACTTCTTGCCGATCCGAAGGAACGGGCTGAGCATGTCATGTTGGTCGATCTGGGACGCAACGACGTGGGCAGAGTCGCTCAGCCCGGCACCATTCATCTCGACGAACTCATGACCGTCGAACGGTATAGCCACGTCATGCACATTTGCAGCAACGTGTCAGGCCGATTGGCGGCGGGCAAGACAGCCTTCGATGCATTGCGGGCGGTATTGCCGGTGGGCACGGTCAGCGGAGCCCCGAAAGTGCGGGCGATGCAAATCATCGATGAGATGGAGACCACCCGTCGAGGCCCATACGCCGGGGCGGTAGGCTACTTCGACTTCGCCGGCAACATGGACACCTGCATTGCCCTGCGAACCCTGGTCATCACCCCCACCGAAAAAGGCCGACGCCGCGTCTACGCCCAAGTAGGCGCCGGCATAGTAGCCGACTCCGAGCCAGCCGCAGAACACCAAGAAACCATGAACAAAGCCCAAGGCATGCTAAGAGCCATAGAAGTAGCCGAAGCCTGGAACACCAACCCGGTGGCGTAGGCTTCCCAGTCCGTCGGGAGTGATAGGAGCAAGAATGCCCCCCGATTCCGAGGGCTGCGTCTACGAGTGTTCGTGCGAGGAGCAGCCCTGGGGCTGCTGGCGCGGGGAGTGCCTACGGCACCACGGTCAGATCGGTCCCGAAGTCGCGCTGAAAGCGGGCAAAGTCTCCGAGGTCGATATCGCGATCCCGATCAGAGTCAAAGCTCAGCAGCGCATGCCGATCAAAGCACTCGACCGTCGGGCCGCCGAAGACGGGTTGCAGTGTGAAGTTGCTGACGCCCATCATGTGGGCCAGGTCTTTGAGATCGATTTTCAATTGCCCTGAAAGGCACCGCCGGAACTGCCGTAATCGCCCGGCAGCGGCTTGAACTCCAGACCGGCAGGGCGGTTCAGTCGTTCGGGATCTAAATAATCAAAAGCATCGTCTTGGCCGATCAAGCGCACCTGCTTCTGGGTGGCCAAGTCGAACTCATGAACGGCTCCGCGCGGTGAGTCGCCATTGGGAGTCTGAACCGGCGTAGCAAAACCAACCACGAAGAGGTGTCCATTAGGCCCAATGGCTAGGTCTGCTGGAGAGTTCATGGCCTGAAAGAAGCCGGGAGCGGCCGGGTTGCCCTGCGCGGGGGCACGCGGGATCGCCGTGCCCACGAAATCGCCCGTGGCAATGTCGTACTGGTCGATACGGTGCCCCCCGTCCAAACGAAGTTCCGAGACGAGGTAGCAGCATCCGCCAAGTGTTTCGACAACCCCGTATTTGGCACCCAGATCGACGGCAATGTCTCGCACAAAGGCAAGAGTCTGCCCGTCAAACTCACGGAGGGTTGGTAGCGGCGTCATCGCCGTTGACCCTATGAGCAGGTAGTTCCCATTGGCGGCGAAGCGACCAAACTGTGGGTTAAGCATAGGAGGTTCGGGAAACAGCACTGGGCCGAGAACACCGCCCTGGATGGGGTCCAGTTCGTACACTGTTTCGTTGCCGGAAATCGCCTGGGTTGCTGTGATGCAACTGCCGGTCGGTCCGCCGAACGACATTGTAGAAACGTAAGGCAAGTTCTCGTTAGTATCGACGATGGATCTACGGAACGCGCCCGTTTGTCCGTCAAGTTCAACGACGAAGGGAGCGTCAAAGGGCGGTGCACACGACACCCAGAGATGCCCATCATGCATCCAGACTATTTCGTAGGGATATACGATCTCTGGAACGTCGGAAAATATACACACAAACTCGCCGGTGTAGGCATCAAACTGGAGGATGTTCCCCCCCCCACTGGCTGACGACGTAGAGGCCGCCCACCGCGCCGCACTCGCCGGCATGGCTTGGGCAGGCAGCCCAAGAAAGCACCACCATCAACGCGATGAGGGCTGCGCGCCAACGGCAAGAGCCGCTGCGATTCGCCAAACTTTGGAGAACGGTCTTCATCTGCAGAACTCCCCTATCGGCCCGCAGCAGGAATCGCGGCTGAGTTGGCGCCGCGCCCGGTAGCTATCATACTTCGATCCAGCATCCATTGCCCATTATTCTCCCCCAATCCCCACATGCACTCCCATGAGAAATCTATTCCGACGCTGATCAATCGGGCGTCCAACCGCCAGGTTCAGCCGCGCAAAAAAAGCCCGCCGAATGGGCGGGCGTTCGATTGCTTGATTGAATTGGCTCGAATCAGCCCCGGCTTAGGCGAAGTGCTCTTCGCGGGGGGGGATGACCTCGAAAATCGACTGGGTCTTCAGGATGGTCTGCCCTTCGGGGAAGGCATGATAGGAATGAACGTGGAATTCACGCTCCCTAGCCTCGAAATCCATGAAGGTGAAGGGGGCTAACCCGTCGGTCTCCCACTCTTCAAAGGCCTGGAACATGCCGCGCTTCCGCCCGTAGCGAATCAGATCGCGATGGGACGAGGGGAACAAGTTCGGAGAAAGCCGCTCGACCTGGGTAGAGAGAATGTACCTAGCCCCGTCATCAAAGCTGTGGGCGTGGTCCCGCTCGCCCCGGAAACGGAAGGAGGTAACCAACCCGTTCTTGGGCAGCAACTCGCTCGGATCGGCGATCAGCTCGGTAATGTGGTACTTTCCAAATTGAACTGTGATTACATGGGATAGCCCAGTGATCCACAATTCAGCCCGATAGCGGCGTTGCTCGACGTGTTTGACCTGATAGATGTGGAACAATTCAGGGTGAAGTGCCCGTTCATACAGGTGAAAATGAAGCTCATCGACGCGTTGTCTGGTCTGTTCCTGTTCCACGCGGTTCCTCAAGGTTTCCCGACGCCTCCTATCAAGTTGCTAGCCATCATGTCCGTCCGCTCGGGCATTATATGGGTGCCAATGGGCCGATGCTACGATAATCTTGTAAGTTCCTTGCAGAAAATTGGTTATCGGTCCTTGACTGCTAAAGTCTTGCCACAAAAGGGGATCTGATTTCACAATCTTGGGGGATGAGTAGGCCACCTGCCTTTTCTTGGGGCAAGAAGGGGCACCCTCTGCGGTTCATTGAGGCTGGGGCCGGGGAGATCAGGTGATCGAAGGACGGTAGTTGAATTCGTGAAAAGCATCCCACCGGCGGTCATCGTCGCTGGTCTTGCGGAGCAGCAGGATACCCTCCTCGACAAACGGAGCGATTCGCTCGTTGAACGGCGGGAAGGCTGATACCAGATCCTGGCGGATGGGCTTACTGCTGTCCGGCAGATAGGAGGTCAAGCCAGCCGCTTGGAGGCGCACGGGTTCATAATGGCGGTTGGTGCACCAGAATGCGGCGAACGCCTGTAGTCCGGGCATCCACAAATCGTGCAGGGCGATCACCCCGCCGATGTCCATCATCATGTCGCAGTAGAAGGCTTCGACCATCACATAATCGAGCATGTGCCAGCCGTCGATGAACGCGAACTGCATGCGCGTGCCCTCTGCCAGCAACCGGGGGAGGGCGACATGGGCAGGCTCCTCGTAAAGCTTGACTGTCCTGTTCAGCAGCCCAGCCCGATCCAGCGAACGCCGGCCAATGTTCTTCCAGTGCGTAGTCTGCTTGGGATCCATGACGTGGACACTGTTCTCGCCCAATGCACCTGACGTCAGCCGGCCGCGGCAAATGTACAAGGTGGACAGGGCACTGGCGCAACCCACTTCGATAGACGCCTTCGGGGAAAGCGCGTTGGCTACCCGTTCCAAGACATCGCCCGCATCGGCTGAAATGGCGAAACCGCCGATGTCCACCACCTGCCCATCGTCAGCAGGGGCGCTCCGCCGGCTGACCAATGCATCGATGGTCGCACTGATCACTTCGATGCCGCCTGCTTCGTCCTGGATCTTGCACTGGATATCAGGGGTCATGGTCATCTCGCCCTTGGGATAGTGGCTTATGGATACATGCGGTCCCCGGTGTTATCGGCACTCAGGGCGGTCGAAGTGAACGCAAAGGCGGCCCCGGTTCTGCTGGACGGGGTGCTGTGGTCGGCGTCGGCCCTCAACCTACCTCGTCGAAATCCACGCGGGTGAGGTCGGCGAACTCGAGGACGAAGGTTTGTTGGTCGCCGCTTTGGAATTTGATGGTCGCGTGGGTTCTTGAGGCTCCTCGGCGGATGGCGATGACTTGGCCTAGGTCGTAGCGGGGGTGGCGCACCAGGGTGCCTACCTGCCACTGTTCGATGTCGTGGGGCAATTGGCCCGAGGGGGCGGACCGTCCGTGGCGGCTGCCCGCTGTCGAGAACCCGTCGGTTTGCTCGGGCAGCCATTCGATTTCCTCGGCTGGTAGTTCTTCGATGAAGGGTGATCGCACGTTTCGCTGAATCCGGCCTCTGCGCATACGCCACCGCGTATGGGTGAGGGTCAGCTCTTCCTTGGTTCTGGTCATGCCCACGAAGCAGAGCCGACGCTCCTCTTCTTTGTCGCCCCAGTCATCCTGGTCGCGGCGGAAGGGCAGCAGCTCATCCTCTAACCCGACGATGAACACCATCGGAAACTCAAGACCCTTGGAGGCATGCAGGGTCATCAGCGTGACGCGGCCCGCGTGCTCATCGATGGTGTCAGCGTCACCGAGCAGGGCGGTCTGCTCCAACCAATTGACCAACGTACCTTCCGGCTCTGCTTCGTCGAACTTCTTGGCTTCGGCGATCAGGTTGTCCACGTTTTCAAGGGGGATTTCGTCTACGGTTTCTTGGCCTCGCAGCGAGGCATGCAAGCCGCTCTTGTCGAACACGGATCGCAGGGCGTCAGCGGCAGGGCCGTCGGTGTAGGGCTTGAGTTCTTGAAGCAATCGGGCGAACTCAGCCACCCGCGTGCCTCCTCGGCCTAGGGCTTGTAGTTCGGCTGGGTCCATAACCACATCCAGCATGGATCGGCCTGTTCGTTGGGCAGCGGTTTCTAGTTTGGATACGGTGGTCTTACCGATGCCGCGGGTAGGCGTGTTGATGATCCGTCGCAAGGAGGTTGCATCAGCTGGGTTAATCAACACGCGAATGTAGGCCAGCAGGTCCTTGATCTCACGTCGGCCATAGAATGCCTGCCCGCGTGCGATCTGATAAGGAACACCCGCTCGGGTCAAGGCTAGCTCTAGGGCTAGGCTGAGCGAACTGAGGCGGTAGAAGATGGCTAGGTCGTTGGCCGATCGCCCACCGCTCATTGCTTGACGCAATTGGGCGCAAATGAAATCGGCTTCCTCTTCTGCGTTTTCGCACTCGACGACGCGTACTTTCTTGCCTTCGGGATTCTCGGTCCACAGGTCCTTCTTCTTGCGGTGTGCGTTGGCCAAGATGAGACGAGATGCGGCGGAGAGAATGCGCTTGGTCGAGCGGTAGTTCTGCTCGAGGCGGACGACCTTGGCCCCTTCATGGTCTTCTTCAAAGCGGAGGATGTTCTTAATGTTGGCCCCGCGCCAGCCGTAGATCGATTGATCCGGATCGCCGGTGGCACAAAGATTCCCGTGTTTCTGGGTCAACAGATGGGCGATGCGGTACTGGGCTTCGTTGGTGTCCTGGTATTCGTCGATCAAGACATAGCGATAGCGATCCTCCAGCCGTGCACGCAGTTCCTCGTCGTGCTGGAGGGCAAGGGCAGTCTTCATCAACAGATCGTCGAAATCCAGCCCCTGCTCCTTGGTTAGGATTTTCTGATAGGCAAAGTAGAGTCGACTCAGTTGCTCTTCGTGCCAATGGGTGGCATTTTTTTCAAAAGCATCGGGATCGAGCAGGTCATTCTTGGCGTGGCTGATCTGGGCTTGAACTTTGGAGACCGGCCAATTTGAGGAGTCGAATTCACAGGACCGAATCGCTCGCTTGATGACTGCCCGGGAATCGTCCTGATCATAGATGGTGAAGTTTTGGCTAAGCCCGACGGCGTTGTGGTATACTCGGAGCAGGCGGGCGCAGAGAGAATGGAAGGTGCAAACGGTCATGCTTCGCCCGAAACCGAGGGCTTCGACGCGGTCTCTCATCTCGCCGGCCGCTTTATTGGTGAAGGTAATTGCCAACACCTCGTGCGGGCGGGCCACGGTGGCGGCGATGTAGGCCGCCCGCCGGGTGATTACGCTCGTCTTGCCGCTACCAGCCCCAGCCAGAACCAGCAAAGGCCCTTCCGTGTGGGCGGCTGCCTCGCGCTGCGGCTCGGTCAGCCCAGCCAAGATGTCGGCGGCAGTCGCATTGGAAGGTTCGGACAGCATAGGTATGTCTATAACGCCCATCAGAAAATGCGTCCAGCGTCTCGCCGCTCAGGTTTGCCCGGTCCGGTGGCTTCGGCTATACGAGTGAACGGTTGCAAGATTCGCAGCGAAGGAATTGTTCATGAAGATCATTAGTCAAGGCATCGACTTGGCTGAGTGTGAACGCATCGGTCAACTGCTGGAGCGCCATCCGGACAGGTTCACCGATCGCATTCTCACTCCGGCGGAGCGAGAGAACGCCAAGAAATACAAAGATCCCGTGCCGCACATCACCGGGCGCTTCGCAGCCAAGGAAGCCATTCTAAAGGCGCTAGGAACTGGCTGGCGAGGTCAAATCGCCTGGACTGACATGGAGATCCTCAACGATGCCAGCGGCTGTCCCTCGGCCAAGCTGAGCGGCGAGTGTGCCTGCGTTGCCGAGAGATTAGGTATCGAGCGGATGCTGATTTCCATCACCCATACCAAACAGTTCGCAGCCGCCAGTGCGATAGCCGTTAGCGATGAGGCGTAGTGCTGGACGTCTTTCTGCCTCAGCCCAACACGATCAACCGGACGCCAACGTCAGTCGAGCTTCTTGGCCTCTTTGAGAAAGCCGTCGAGCTTGTGGGCTTTGGTGCTCAGGCCTCGATTGGGATCGCGCGTTGCTTTCTTTCTTTGCGCCTTGGCGTCGGCTTGGAAGGATTCCAACTCTTCGGAGGTCGGAACATCTTGTGAATCGCCAGGGGCATGAAGCAAACGAAGTTGATGCCAGAATGATGCATCGGATCCTTTGGGCTTCTTCTTCCTGACCTTGGCTAGACGGGTCAAGATCGGCGTCCGGGCTGCCGACTGGTGAACTTCGTCCGCACCCTTGGGGCGCTTTTCGCCCTTTTCCAGCTTGAATGTCTTGAACAACAGCCCCCCAAACTCATTGTGTGGGTTGGCGGCCAGGCCTCGCTTGTCGGGCAGGTTCATCGCTTCGTGGCAAACCTTGCAGCTCACCACGTTGTAGATGCGGTCCACTGCTTCCTCTTTGGGCGTGTCGTCCCCATCAGATGGATTGGTCTTGGCCAGTATCTCCACCCAATTGGCAACGCCATCGGCATCAACATCGGTCTGGCCGTTGAGCTCAGGTCTGGTGCCCGCTGCCGTTGCCCGGGTAGGCTCGCCTTCCAACTCGGCGATTCGGTCTGCCAGGGGCGTTTCTGAATCCAAGTCGTGGAGTTGCTGGCCATACGCGTTGAGATCGCCGCTGTCGGCAGCCACATGGCACGACGTACACAAAGCAGCCTTGCTGATCAGGGCCGCCCGAATGTGCTCGAAGTGACCAGGACGACCCAGCGCAGGCAGCGCCCCAAGAAGAACCGTCGCAGCTACAATGACCATGTTTGTTCTGAATTTCATGAATGCGATTCTAGGGTAAGGGGCGGACGAAACAAACGGTTCGTCCGCCCAATTCTTCCCGACCCTCAACTGCAGGCACGTTGAACCGTTCTTGAATGGTAAGAACTTGCCGATTTGTGTTTTGGTTAGCACCGTGCAGCAGGTTGGGGTCAGGCGATCAACCGCGGCTGAACTCGCCGAGGTGCTCCATTTCTTTCTTGAGCGCATCGAGCGCCCTCTTGGTGAGGGCTACTACGGCGCCGTCGCTCTTGTCCAAGCTTGAAGCTACGTCGGTGACGGACATGCCTTGGAGGAATCGCAGCTGCAGCACTTGCCTGTGGGAATCGGACAAACTGCTCACACAATCCATCAGGGCGCAAAGGGCTTCATCGCGTCGGACGACTCGGCTGGGGGTCTCCGAGTCGGCGTAGACATAGTCGAGGAGGTTGAGATAGGAGCCGCTCAGGCCGGTGCTGACCAAAGGCGTTTCCTTGCTGACCGCGCGTGCCTGGCGGTTGGCTGCCCGGCGAACATCGATCAGCTTGTGGTCCAAGATGGTGAATACCCAGTTGATGAACGAATTGGGGCCTCGATTCTCGAATCGCCCGATCTCTTTGAGCACCTGAATGTAAGTCTGCTGCAGAACGTCCTCCGGCTCGTAGCGGGCCCGCAGGGTGGCATCTAGCCGAGACTCAACCCGGGCCCTTAGGATCGGGTGGTAGGTGCCCAGCAGCTTGGTCACAGCTAGTTCATCACCTTGCCGCGCCGATTCTACCCATGACTTGATTTGTTCAGCTTCCGCCATCGATTCCGCGGCCACACCGATCTACCAACCACACATCCTTACCGCAGGGCGATCGCCCAGCAGCCTCCGCCCCATGATAGCAATTATGTCACCAAGATGCGCTGCATAATTGCCCACAGCCTAACCATAACCTACGATCAGGCATCGAATTGTGCCGACTGTCACGCTGTGCCCTGAGCAATTGCGGATCGCATGGATACTCCCGAGTCCAATAACCAGAAGGACGATCAGATCGCTCATCTGGTCAACGAATACTTTGATCGCCGACAGTCGGGCGAGGAGCTGTCCCCCGCACAATTCGCGGAGGAACACCCTGGTCTGGCACAGGACTTGAAGCCGTACCTCGACGGCTTGGCCCTTCTGGATGAGATCCGCAGCGCCACGGCTGAGATGGGGGTGCCAGCCCTTTCCTCGCCGTCGCCGCGCGAACTGCCTGCTATCGACGGCTATGAATTGCTGGAGGAAACCGGCCGCGGCGGAATGGGCGTGGTCTACAAGGCCAAGCAGATCTACACCAACCGCATCGTGGCCGTCAAAGTCATGCTGGCAGGCCCCTTTGCCTCTGCTCGATCACAACGCAGGTTCGAGCGGGAAGTGCAATTGGCCGCCCGACTGCGCCACCCACGCATCGTGACTGTCTTGGAGAGCGGGCAAGTTTCCTCGGGCCAAAAGTATTTCGCCATGGACTATGTGGCTGGCCTTCATCTGGACAAATTCATTCGCAAACGCACGCCAGACCCGCAAGCAATCCTAGCGCTCTTTATCGATATCTGCGAGGCCGTCCACTACGCCCATGACAGTGGCGTCATTCATCGCGACCTCAAACCAGCCAACGTCCTTGTCGACGAAAATGGAATCCCTCATGTGATGGACTTCGGTCTTGCAAAGGCAATGGATGCCGAAGACATGGACGACAGCATCACGGCTGAATTCTCGGCGCCGGGTCAAGTCATGGGCACGCTCCGTTACCTGTCGCCCGAGCAGGCCACCGGCGCCCAAGAGGAAGTGGACCTTCGCACCGACGTCTACGCGCTCGGGCTTATGCTCTACGAATCACTGACCGGGTCCATGCCCTACGACATTTCGGGAAAACCCTCCGACATCATCAAGAGGATCGTTGAATCTCAGCCCGTCAAGCCCTCCGCAATAAGCGACACCGTGGATACGGAGTTGGGCACGATCTTGCTCAAAGCGCTGGAAAAGGAGCAAGCCCTCCGCTATGCGTCTGCTGCCGAGATGGGCGAAGACTTGCGTCGCTACCTCGCGGGCGAACCAATCCAAGCCAAGCGGACGAGCCGAGTCTATTTGCTGAACAAGGCTGTACGCCGCTACCGCACAGAAATTGTGGTGCTAGGCGTAGCCATGGTTCTGGCCGTGGGGGGCACCATGGGAGGGACGTGGTGGGCCCACCACCAGCTGCAACAAGCGCAACTCCAAACCCAGACCAAGGGCCGCCTGGAGCTGGCCGCCCTTCAATTTAGGCTTGAACAGGGAGAGAGCGGCGGCGTGGCTGTCAACATGGTCCTGGGCAAGTACCCCAAATTGGAAGAGTCCCGGCTCGTGTTTGCCCGCGGCCGGTTCGAGGGCGATGAAGTGAATGGCACGATCCAGTTTCTTGAGGCTGAATTGAGCACCAAGCCCTCCCGTTGGCCATGCAAAGAACTGTTGGCTGAGGTCTACCGGAACCTGGAACCGGAAGATGAGGCTGAGGGCCAGGTGTTTGCGGGCGAAATCATCCGCTTGCAAGCCGCCGTTGATCGCCAAGCACCGGATACCTCTGAGGCCTGGTACTACCGAACTTTCACTACTCTCGATCCTGAAATCGCCCTCAAGAGGGCCCACAATGCTGTTCAGCTCGATGAGGAGAACGAACTGGCGTGGATTCGGATACGCGACCTAGCCACCCTACTCGGGCATGAAGAAGAGGCGATGAACGCCGCTAGTCGGCTGTCGCTTCCGGTCGAGGCCGCAGAATAATCACTAGGCACTTTAATTGCTGCATTCTCACTGCTCTTTCCATCTCACGCCTACCGCTCGCCGTGAGATGGACAAGTCTGCAATCGGCGATATGGCCAACCCCACCCGAGGGACCTGACAAATCCTGACAGAAAAACCGTCACTTGGATTGGGTATCGGCGTTTCCAGATCGGAGGGTACTGGTGCTCTCTGCTGATTCACATCTTGTACTCAGCACCACGGCTGCCACGTACTGTTTCTAGGTTGGCGGCGACTGATGTTGAGAATTGAAGCCTCCCGCCGTAGTCCGGGGCACCTCGGCTGCTCCTGGAGAGGCAAAACCATGAAGGTCCGCTCACAAAGGAGGTGGCCCGACGATGAGGTATTGCGATCTGGTCTATGGTGTTTTCATCTAGGCTGGAAGTTGTAAAGCTTGGTGGTGTAGTAGTTTAGGGCAGTACCTGCTCTCCCCTGCTGCGGGTAGTCGCTTCAAGGGTTGCTTCTTGGAATTCGGGGCAGTCTTGACGGGACAGGGCAGAGCTAGGATACTGCATCGCTCAATTGGGTGTGGTGCTCAACTCGCTGGACAGAATCTGTTGACGTCGTTTCCGATATTCTTCTTTATGCTGTTTTGTCATCGGGATTGTCCAGGCGTGCTGAGGAGATCCGTAGAAGGAAAACAGGAATCATTATTATGAAAAACCAAACCTCCAAAGGCCGCAACTGCGGCAAGCCGAGCCGTTTGCGCGGCTTCACTTTGATCGAGCTGCTGGTGGTGGTGTCTATCATCGCCCTGCTGATCTCGATCCTTCTCCCTTCGCTCAAGAAAGCCAGGGAACAGGCCAAGGCCGCAGCGGGCTTGGCAAACTTGAAGGGCATCGGCACATCCAGCGTGACGTACTCAACCGATGACGCTTCGGAAAGCAGCATCCCGGTCCATCCCATCGTTCTCGACAACAATCGTGACCAGAGAGAACGTCTTACTACTGCTCGAGCGGCGTTCGGCGGAAAATCTGGAAACGGGCGATTCGATGGCAACACCTTGTACTGGGGGACCGGGAACTTCAAAGGCCCGGCAACGAGGCCGATGAACGGCATCCTGTTCAAGAACGGTTTGACCGACTTCACGCCGCCTCCGTTCGGCACATACACCGGTGGAGATATTCTCGCACGGTGGGCAGATGACGAGAAGCTGAATCTCAATATCTTCAAATGCCCATCCGACACCGGCTACAAGGGCCTCAACTACACCGACTTGAAGGAGTCCGGGAAGTCCTCATTCGACTTCTTCGGCAACAGCTATTGGGCAAATGCCCTTTGGACCACATCAGGCGGCCCTTGCTTTAGCAATTCACCGTTCTTGCGCCCCTACTCTCGAATCCCCAATCCTGCCAACACACTCTACTTCTGGGAGCAGGCTGGCGCTTTCGCGTGGGATGCTAACCCGCCAGAGAGCTGCGGAGACAAGACTGATACGGTGGTGGTTGGCTGGCACAAGAGGCCGTGGATGTTCAACGCGGTCTTTGCGGATGGCCATGGAAGCATGGTCAAGATGGACAGTTGGCGTGCTCCTCAGCTCTCCAGCTATCCCAATGCACCCGGCGGTTCAAATCCTTACTTCTGGTACCACTGCGTGATCATTCGCGGTAGTGACTGGCAGATGGATACTTTGCCGTCCCCCGAAGTTCCGACTAACATCGATTGCGGCTAGGGCGTCGGCTGGTTTTCGCGCTGTCGCATCGTAGTGGTCTTACCAAATTTGCAACGGCCCACGCGTGGCGGTTCTGAGAAGAGCCGCCACGGTGGGCCTTTGGATGTGTCTCGAGGCGGGGATTCGGTTGTGCCTGAGACACTCAACTTTTGCGGGAGTGAGTAAACGCAATGGCTTCAAATAGTGGTTCCAATAAGAATCTCATGATTCTTGTGGGTGTGCTTGCGGCTGCTGCAGTGGCTGCGGGCGCCTATTTCATGATGTCTGGCGACGGGGAGACTGATTCGAGCCCAGCGGTGGCTCAAGAACGCCCCCCTCGCGCGCCGCGAAAGCCACCCAAGAAAGAGGCGGCCAATAAACCTGAGTCGCGGTCTCGGGACAGAGCCACGACGGCATCCGGGGACAGTGGCCGTCAGCGCCCAGGCGCATCGCAGACCCGCCAGGTTAATGACGGCTCTTCTAGCCCAAGCGGGCCGGAAAAGAAACGCCCGAAGCGAGCACCCAAGAAGCGCAACGACAAGAAATCCAAAAAGCCCAAAGAAGCTGAGAAGCCCCCTGGTGCATTTCGAGAACAGGGCATCGGCTAGCTGGGCCTAGGTCGGCGGGCAAGCTCGGACGGAATGTCAGGGGTTCAAGTTCCAAGAAAACGGCTGCGCTCTTGCGCAGCCGTTTTTCATTTCAGGCTGATCGACCCTTGGTTGAAGGTCGAAGATCAACAGATGAGGGCCCATGGCGGGCAACTTGTGCTTCGAGGATACCCCATTGGACGGCACCTACAGCCTCGCTTGGCTGTGCGCGGGTCCTAGGCGGTGATCAGCTCTCCGCCTTGGTTGGCTGGGCTGGCACCGGCCTCACCGAAGTGCGTGATGAAGGCATCAAGTGCGTTTTGGAACTGGGCTTCTACCCAAGGCTCGCCGGCATCACAGAAGTTGGTGGTCCGGTCGATGGGTTCGAGGCAGCCCAGGCCGGGAATGAAGAGCTCGGCACTGGCTTCTGCTTCTTCAAGACCCTTCATGCTGAACCGAATCAAGACATAGCCGTTCTCGGTCAGGGCGAACTTGAACAGCCTGTTGCCAGCTTCGCAGCTTGGCTGGGTCACGCGAAACCCGTTCTTAGCTGCAAAGTCGTCGAAGCGCCCGGCGCAGGAATCGATGCAATCGGCTGCGAACTGCTCGAACCTGTGCAACCACTGCTTCTTGGCTGATTCGAGCTTCTGAAGGAATCCTCGTTGCCAGTCGTTCATAACTGAGTCCCCCTGATTGGCTTTTTGTGCGCGGCGTTTCATTCTCTATTCCATTCCTGGATAGTGTCAGGCCCATGCAATATGTGGGATTTCCGACGCCCTCTCCCGTGGGGGCCAGCAGACAAGAACAAGCCTACGATATGCCTGAGAGGATGGGGTGACTTTCCCTATTCTTCCGGCGGATGAATTGCGTTATCGGAAACGTCTTGCCAGGGAGGTTAGTTTGGCATGTCCAGCGTCACTTGTGTGATCAGAACCCCGACGACGAGATGGCGTTCAGGCTGGGCGCAGGCGGTTGGGAATAGAAGGTCGGGTATTCTCCGCCCAGCTACACGATGTGACTAGCGCCCGCAGCAGAATTCCCACACTCGGCCAGCAGCCTGCGCATGCCCCAGTGGATGTATGCTACTAGCCTTGGGTTTTGGATTGTTGGCCCAGTCTAACCGCCCAGGGAGGCGGTAAGGCCCGCTCCTACCACGCTGGTGACGAAGCTCACTGAGCTGGACCGCATAGCATCATTAATACCTTCTTCGCAGCCCAGGTTGGCACCTGTCGCTACGAGTGCGATCATGCCCAATAGGGCGATTTTGAGTTTGCGCATGGTTGATTCCTCCATTTCTTGCTGGTCTATCGGACGACAAAGTATCGGACTAAACTCGGAGGCCTGAATGCCGCGAAAGAGGACAGGCAGCCCTGAATTATCGGCCCTATGACGGCTGAACAGGGCAGCACAGGCTGAGGCAGATCGCGGCGCAGGTTAGATAATTGCGGGCTTAGAGATGCGTCGAAAAATCGCCATCCTTTCCAACTTGCTGATCCCGGGCAGTGGGTTGATCCTATTGCGACGGGAGTGGCTGGGATTGGCCACCGCTCTGCTCTTTGGGGCTGCGGTTCAAACGGTGCTGGCTGGAACGCTCGTAGTGCCCGAATCGGTCCCCGGTTTGCTGACAGCCGGCTGTGTCGGTGTGGCCGTGACTGTCTGGCTGACCTCTCAGTGGCAGATGGTGGTTCGACTTCGACTGGTGTGCGGGTCCGCCCTGAAGGATGAATTGGTTGAACTTCGCGAGCGAGCAGCCGCAGCAGCCGAGCGCCGTCGTTTCGCCGAAGCGATCGACATCATGCGTCTGGCCTTGTCGCTGAACGATGAAGACCTGGAGTGCAACCTGGAATGGGCTAAGCTGATGACTGCTATGGGAAGATTTCCCGAAGCGCGCCGCGCCTGGCACCGAATCTTGCGGCTTGACCGAAATCGATCCCACTCTCGCGAGGCGAAAGAGGCCCTTAGCTCACTGCCCGAACGATAATCAGTTCTAGCATCGGTAGGTCAGGCGCCGGAGGCTGACCCACCCCAAAGCGTCTTGGGCTTTATCTGCAGATCATTGGGACCGCACGCGAGTCGGACGATTCAATTCCCCTCGCCCCGGCCCGATCTTCTACGCTGGGGAGGACCGGGTTTCCCCTCTTGATGGCCGGTACGCGGAGGGCCACCTGTTCTGTTGAGGAACACGTCCTGGCTGTGCTTGCCCATGCCGCCGTCGCCGGGGTGGAGGCGTTCATCCACTTCGTGCTCGATGATGCGGTCCCGTTTTTCGAGTTGATAGGCCAAGCGGTCTTCTAGCCGATCGAGTCGTTTCTCGAGTTGGGCAATCTGCAACTTGCTTCGCTCCTGGCGAATGTCGAACTGCTTGCTTACCAGTCGAGTCATCTGCTTGCGTAGCGCTTGGCCATCTTCGGCCGATTCTGCCTCCAGGAACTTCTGGGCTGTCCGGCGAATGTCGAATTCGATTTGGATCTCTTCGATGCCCAACTTGCCAATTTCTGGATCGTTTTCCATCTCTTCCATGAGGTGGCTGAGGCGAGGCATCATCTGCCGGAAGCGGCGGCGAAAACGTTCGGGATTACTTTGTTCCCAGCGGCTTAGCTGCTTTGCCTGCTCAGGGAAGTTGGTTTCGACAAACTCGCGGACTCGCCCACGCTCGTCTTCGGACATGTGGTCAAGAAAAAACCGCCCTTGCTGCTTTCCAAGCTTCCCGCTGCCGCCTCGGGGCCTATCTCCGCGGCCATCGGCGGAACGGGGGCCTCCCAGTGGCGCATCCTGCGCATGAGCAGGTCCGACGCCAAGTAGCAATACCACTGACAGGCCTGCAAGTAGGTATGCTGATTGTTTCATTGTCGCTGTCTTCATCACAAAACTCCCACACGCGCTTTACGTTGGTGCAAAATCTAATCGAACCGGATCTGCCTCAAGATCATCCAGCAGCCAATCTATTTCTCCGCTAATGTCATCCATCCAATTGTCGTCCCAGGTGGCGTTGTTCCCCACAGCCAATGCATCCTCCAGCGCATCGATTTCATTCGCAATGGCCATCCATTCCGACTCCTCGTCGTCGAATGCAGTCTCCATCGTTGGGATCAGCACCGGCACCGAAGCCACGACCGTTGTGCTCGCATCGTGCAGCTTGCCTGGGTTCCAGAGACCGATCCCAGCGACAAGCAAGATAGCCGCAGCAACCGCCAGGTCTCGAAAGGCCTGAAAGGTGAGTCGACCGGCACTTGGATCGCCCTGTTCTTGATCACCCTCAGCGGCGCTGGCCAATTCGAGGGCAACGGCCCGTTTGGCAGCTTGGAGTGCTCCGGGGCGGTCAACGTCGTATGCCTGCTGGGCGAGCCAGTCTTCGTTTGAAGATATTTCAACCCGCAACTTGGTCCGTTCCAAGAGACCGAGCGGCAGATCGGGCATCATGCCTTTCTTGGCCAACCATTCTTCCTGGACTTTGATCTCACGGAGCAAGGTGTCTTGATCGTCTTGGCTCGGATATTGTTCTCGAGGTGATGTCATTCGTATTCCTCCATCATCTCACGCAGCTTGCCTAATCCGCGGTGTGCCCGAGCCAGGGCTGTGCCGAGGGGCGTATCCATAAGCTCGGCAATTCTTGCAAAACTAAGCCCCGAAAAATGCCGGAGCACAACGACCTCCCGCTCAGCCTCGGGCAGCTTGGCTATGGCGATTTGAAGAGCGTCCATTTCTTCGTCCTGCGCGACCCCAGCCCCAGGGACTAGGCCGTGGTGATCTGCCAAGTCGATTTGACCGCCGCCATCCTCTCGGCTGTTCGACGGGTCGGCTTCTAGCGGCGAGGTACTCGGGCGTCTGCGAATCCTTCGGACCCGGTCGCGGACCAGATTTGTCGCGATCCGAAAGATCCATCCATCAAATTTTCCGTCGTGTTCGTAGTCAGGCAAGGTGCGGACGACTCTGACGAACACCTCCTGAAGCAGATCCTCAGCTTCCTCGTGGACACCGCACAGCCGGTAGAGGTACCCGTACAGACGGGCACCGTAGGCGTCCACCAGGGCGTCCAACGCCCCGGAACTCCGCCGCTGAGCCTGATGAATCAAAGTGGCCAGTTGATCCTGTTCCATACCTGCTTCTTGTCGTCCAAACGCCGGCGAAAGCAAGAAATTGCACAAAAAATGGGCTTGAGGTTCTCGGACGGCACATTTGCGGCCAAAATTGTGCGATAGGCATTGATTAAAAAGCGCATCTCGCTAGACTGCTTTACTTCGCGCGCCGCCCGGATTGAGGAGGCGGCGGCTGATAGAGGTGATCAAATGTCAAGAGAATGCTTCTTTACCGGAAGAAAGACCCGCAGCGGAATGCGCATCGCCCGTCGGGGTAAGGCCAAATACCTTGGCGGAGTCGGCCTGAAGACCACCGGCCACACCAAGCGGAAATTCAAGCCGAATATCCAAAAGGTACGGGCGGTAGTCAACGGAACGGTGTGCCGAATTAGGGTGTCTGCCAAAGCCATCAAAATGGGCTTGGTCATCAAGCCCCAGAAACGGAACTGGACTCCAGGGCAAGCTTCCGAGCAAGCTGCGGGTTCCGATCAAGGCGCGGACTAGCCGTAGCGAGTGGCAAGGTGCAGAGGCGCTAGTGCCTCTGCGGAAGTTACAAGCAGCATGCAAGATGGTTTGAAGTGCGAGGCCCGGTCGGGCCTCGTTTTGTTCCTATTACACGCCAGGAGAGGTCTGTTAATGGACACTCCCATTGACGAATCTCAAGTGCGGCACGTCGCTCGCTTGGCCCGTCTCAAACTGTCGGACGATGAAATTCGCCAGCATACCGTTAGTCCAGTGCCCATCCGCTTACTACTCAGAATCATACTGGCATGCCGTGAAAGGACTCTTGTGGATTGACGGCATTTGTCTTGAATCGTCATAGTCTTGTAGCATATGATCGGACCCTATGGTTGTGGATGGTCGGCATATGGCTGGTTGGCGTTCATTTGTCGGTGACGAGTTTGCCGATACACGGCGGCTGAAGGTCAGAGAGCCATCTTAGTGAAGTGTAACTTTTCAGCCATTCGCAACAGCTGCGGCTGGCATCGCGGGGATCTTCCCGGTTTCGAGGTAGGTTTTTAGCCCGTTGGTGATAGTCTTGGTCGGGTTCAACCCGCGCAGTCGGAGGGTGCGATAGACGCTCATGAGC
>JAJDDP010000198.1 GCA_029260235.1 Phycisphaerae bacterium
TTTTTGTTACTGGCGGAGGCCTTCTATGTCAACTCGGGGGCGCTTTTGGTGGGGGCGGCGGCGGGGGGGGTGGCGTTGGCGGTGGATCGACGTTCCTTCCCAGCGGTGAGTTCATTGCCGTCTACCAGCAGGGCATTGCCAACGATTGTTTCAACATCGTCAGCAATCAAGTCATCGACTTTGAGCCAACGTGCACCGGTGGGAACATCTTGGCTATGCCGACCGATTTGGTGATGGTCGATGATGATCTAGAATTTCGGTTCGGGACGCTCACCATTTCGTTCTCGCGGGTGGCCAGCGACATCCGCGTCACCAGAACCAATGCCGGCACGGTGCTGGGGACGGGCGAGTTGATCCAGCAATAGCCCCTGCCCGCTCAGCTCTGCTGAAATGTGGCATCTGCTTGAGACTCACTACCGGGCTGCGGGCTGCGCAGTAGATCACGATGAAGCCTCCAATAGGCATGACTGACGATCCTGTGGGCATGATGATGGTGTCGTCCATGAACGAGGATCAAAGCAACACCGTCAGCCTGCGTCCTGAAGGTGATTGGACTGCCATTGAGGCTGGGGTCACAATCTGTGTCTGGTAGTGGTTCCGCAAGCAACGCAACGACGGAAACACGTTTCTGGTTGGATTCAACCATTGCCTCTGTTGTTCGATGCAGCGGCGGAAGAGACAAACGGTTCTTGCGTTCGCTTAGAACAACTGAGCGCCGCAGCCATGTGAGCAAATCCGAGCCTTGCGGACCTTAGTGCCAGATTGTTTCTTCGAGGAGCGGAGGACCGAGCACCTCGCCAGATACGATGGTTGCGGAGGGGGCGGTCTTTGCCGCGCCGCATTGTGTCGGTCAGCCAGAGTAGTCTACAACAACCAGCCTGGCTTCTGTTTCGATATTCGCCAACTCGTCGAGGAGGAATTCACGGGCTTTCTTCTTCTTGCCGCCCGTTCCCGCACCGATCAGTGGAAATGCCACGGACTTGAATCCCTGACGGTTGATGATGGCCATGGCACTGCGGTTTCTTAGTTCTTCAGCCCAAAGACCAATACCGTCTGCGGCACAAACAGATAAGCCAAGAAAGCAGCAATACAGATACCTACGATTATGGCGAGAGTTTCCCGCGTCTTCCTCGGCGGCCGCTCCATGGTCGTGGCCTAATCCTTGGCTAAGAGTGGAGTAGTATTGGGGAGCACAATCAAGTTGGTACCCCTGTTTGCCTAGAACACGACCACATTGCCGGGGCCGTTGCCAACAACTTGGTTGGCTCCATTCCAGCCATCAACTGCAACCGTCTCTCTCTCTGATCATTGGCAGTTGTGATGATCCGGTCCTTGATCACGAAGGTCGCCCGACAGAACCCGCTTCAACTAGTTCAGTGCAATATTCCGGCATCTCGGGTTGCAACTCGCGGGAGACCCACCATGGAGCAATGTGTAGCCCGCTGTTACACCTCATCGGCTGACAACCACGGCATCAATCGCCTGACGGCTTGGCCTGCTTGTTCTATTTGGCTATTGGCGTCGGCTTCGTGCAGGCTTTTGAATCTTGGTAGGCCTGCTTTGGCTTCTGCTATCCATTCTTTGGCGAACGTTCCATCTTGGACTTCGGCTAGGATGCGCTTCATTTCTTCTCGAGCACTCGGGCCGATTAGCTTTGGTCCTCGGGTTAGGTCTCCGTATTCGGCGGTGTTGGATATGCGCTGGCGCATGGCGGAGATGCCGCGTTCGTAGATTAAGTCTGCGATCTGTTTGAGTTCGTGGACGCATTCCAGGTAGGCGAACTCCGGTTCGTAGCCAGCTTCTACCAGCGTCTCGAATGCAGCTTTGCATAGCGCGGTTACGCCGCCGCAGAGGACGGCTTGTTCGCCGAATAGGTCGGTCTCGGTCTCCGAGGCGAAGGTGGTTTCGACGACCGCAGCCCGGCCAGAGCCGATCCCGGCTGCCCACGCTAAGGCTAGGCCGCGTGCTTGGTTGCTGTAGTCGCGTTCAATGGCCAGTAACGAAGGCAACCCTCGGCCTTCCTGGAAGAGTGAACGTAGTAACGTCCCTGGCCCTTTCGGAGCCACCATGATGACGTCGATGCCGCTTGGTGGATCGATGAATCCATAGCGCACGTTGAATCCATGGATGAATCCAAGCGTCTTGCCAGGTGCGAGTTGGGCTTTGATCTCTTGGTCATAAATCTTGGCAGCCATTTCGTCTGGTAAGGCTAGGATGATCAAGTCAGCACCGGCTGCTGCCTTGGAGACGTCTTCGGGCTTGAACCCATCCGCACTAGCCCGATCAAAGCTCGCACCTCCGCGTTGACCGACAGTAACTTCGACGCCGCTGTCGCGCAAGTTCAGGGCATGGGCTTGACCTTGATTGCCATAGCCGAGGACGGCCACTCTCTTACCGAGCAAGGGTTCGAGGCGTACTTCGTGTTCATCGATGATGGTGATGGCCATGCTCGTGTTCCTTGTCAGCGGCGTTGCCCGGGCTAATGATGTCGGCATTGTCGCCTTGATTGTCGGCAAGCTCAAATCTCAACCGGGTTCGATTGATTTTCAATGCCAGACGGCCATAATGCCCTATTCTGCAACGCGGCAGATCTCAAGAAACGAAGACTCCAATGGGCGACACAACCAAAGAGCTATGGCAGCGCCTCGAAACCGTGTTGGAAGGCGACGACACTCGCCTTGCCGACGCGTTGGCCAGCCTGCGCCCGGCTGACATCGCTGAAGTCTTTGAGCTATTTGATGACCATCAGCGGTCTCGCGTCATTTTTGCCCTGCCCCCACGCAGCGCAGCCGAAGTAATCTCCCTGATCGATGAGGCTGAGCGCGGTGAGGTGGTCGAGGATCTCGACGACGCCAAACTCACCGAATTGGTGGCTGAGCTTCCGCCGGATGACGCTGCCGACGTCTTGGCTGAGCTGCCTGAAGAACGCAGCGATGAAGTTCTCGAGCACGTTCCCGATGACAAAGCCGCCCAGATCGAGGAGTTGCTCGAGTACGACGAGGAATCAGCCGGCGGTATCATGACGCCCGAGCTGATCGCCCTGACCGGCCAAACGACGGTCGGCCAAAGCGTCGAACACGTCCGGGCAGCCTCCCCCCAGGATGACCTGAACGAAATCTATGTCATTGACCTGGAGAGGCATCTGCTCGGCGTAGTGCCGCTGCGGATGTTGCTGACCGCGCCGAGGGACACGCCGCTGGCTGACATTTGCTCGTCGGATCCGGTCAGCGTGCGATCCGATCAGGACCAGGAAGAAGTGGTTCACATCTTCGCCAAGTATGATCTGCCCACGCTACCGGTGGTTGATGAGTGGAACCGCCTCAAAGGGCGCATAACAGCTGACGATATCATGGACGTTGCCCAAGAGGAGGCAGCCGAGGACATGTACCGGATGGCCGGGATGGACCCGGCTGAGATGGAGACCGCCTCGCTAGTGAGGGCCGCCTTTAGTCGCCTTGTCTGGTTACTTCCCTGCATGTTGATCATCACCGGGACAGCTACAGCTATTGCTCTGGCTCAAGAAAACTTCGAGGTGGGCATGTTCACCGCCGTCATGGCTTTCGTACCCATGGTCGGGGCCATGAGCGGGAATAGCGGTATTCAAATATCGACGGTGATCATTCGCGGATTAGCCACCGGAGAATGGACGAACACGCGCATCGGGTTAGCCTTTCATAGGGAAGGCATCATCGCCCTAATCATGGCTCCCATCTGCGGTCTAACAGCCGCATCCATAAGTTGGGTCGGCTTGCCGTTGCTGCAAGCGCTGGGCAGCGATTTCGGGCAGGCTGATCGTGGATTGATCGCCCAGACTGTGGGGTTTGGCATGACCGCAGCCATCCTGATCGCCGGCGGCTTGGGCATCGTCCTACCATTCCTATTCCGCCGCATAGGAGTAGACCCAGCCATAGCCTCAGGCCCCATCGTAACCACTATGAACGACGTAATCAGCGTCTCAATCTACCTGCTCATCTCTATCGCGATTTTGGCTTAAGGATCCGTCAAGCAAGACGCCAGCCAGCCCCAATTCCAAGTCAGTGGGGGCCCTTCGACGTACGACTCCCATCCAAGCTCTAGACTAAGCCAAATAATTACCAAAACTGGCTCCATAATTGCATGCTTCCTTGCGATGGCGTATCGGGTGTCATTGAGGTTGTTAGTCGAGATAGCTACACTCGTGTTGCGCAGATTTGCGCAGCAAGAACTGTCTTACGGCCGAACAGCACTGCCGCCTACAGAGTTCATGCACTTGACGAGATAGTCGCAACTTGGAGAAAACGGCGATGAACACAGCCGAGGTGCCCAGAGGGTGGCGTTGGTTGATTACATTGACGGCGATGGGCATTGCTGCTCTGGCAGGGGCAGCGAATGTTGCCGGACAGCTGCCAGATAACCAGGCTGAGAGCCTCCCCCCTTCGACTGGTAAGCTGTACGGACAGTTCGACTACTCAGGCGGCAATCTTGCACGCCTCCAAACCTATACACAGAGAGCAGTGCTCTTCGTGGCACGGGCGAGTGCGACCCGAATTTATCGTGCGTAGCCACCCCCGAAGGTGAGGGCGGAGTACTCTGCACGGTGACGCCAGACGCACCGGCACCTGTCGATGTGATCAACGGTGGGTGCAACTTGGCCACGCCGCTCTTTACGTCGATTTCCTGCGGTGAGACAGTCTGCGGCGAATCCTTCTTCCAAGACCCTTCGACCGGATCAAGCAAACGTGACACGGACTGGTATCTCTTGCACTTGGATTTTGCGGCCGACATGACCTGGACAGTCACTGCCGAATTCGTGGTCCTCCTGGGTATCATGGACGAGGATGATGGCGTCTGTAAGCCGACCACCGATTTCTTCCATTTTGACGTAGTCCCCGCCTGCAGCCCCGGAGTCATTCGGGAATGTCTTGCGCCCGGCACATACATGCTCTTTGTAGCCCCCAACTTCTCCGCGAACAACGCGATCGGCGAGACATGGTCATGCCGACAATACATAGCGACGGTTAGCTGCACGTCCTCCTGCGCAATCGCCTGCTGCGAGGAAGGTAACTGCGTAGAGACAGACGCCTTCGACTGCGTCTTTGGGCGAGGCGGCAATTCGTGGGGCAACGACTCGGATTGCGCCGATCCCCTGATCTGCGTCAACGGCTGCTCCCTGGCTACGCCCACGCCCATCGCCTGTGGTGATTCGATCACCATCGACAATTTGACCAACGCCACTCTACCCAGCCCCTTCTTCAGTTGTGCGGACGGCGCGGATCACATCGGCGCGGAATGGATCCAATTCACCGCGATGGAGGATACGGCTCGCATCTATACCTGCTCTGCTAATAACCGTAATTCGACCCTAGCACTTTATTCCGGCAATTGCAGCACAGGATCATTGATTGAAGTAGCGTGCAGTGAGGACGATTGCCCTGGGGGGGGATCCCCGATCTCACTCGCCATGGCAGATATGTGCGTCGGCGGATTGACGGTAGGCGAGACCTATTTCATTCAGCTCGCAGCTCATGATCCTGCTGCGCTCGGACATCACGGCTTGACCGTGGAGTGCCCTTGCGATGCCCTGGTCGTTCCGGGCGCCTGCTGCCTTCCTGACTTCAGTTGTTTGGACATGCCCTCTATTCCGTGCAGCAACGCTGGCGGTCAATGGCGGGGAGGGGGCTTTACATGTGCGAATGGGGCCTGCCTAGATGGCGCCTGCTGCGACCCAGCCGGTGGCTGCGCGGAAACGCTACGGGAGTTTTGCCTAGCGATCCCAGGCGCGCGTTACCTGGGCAATAGTAGATCCTGCACCGCAAATCAGGGATTCACTGAAAACCCGTGCGACGGCGCATGCTGCGGCGAAGCACCACCGTTCGATTGCACCACAACAAATACGACATCTTGCAGCGGAATTTGGTACGAAGATCAATTGTGCGAGGCGAACTTTTGGACCTGTCCCGAAGAACTGTGCTCAGCTATCAATGTCAGTGGGAAGTGTCAGGCTCCATCGCTGGACTTATCCATCCCGTGGTATTCGGGGAAGCCCATACCAGTCGCCCGGACAATCGCAAGCTCCTCTGATATGAACTCGATTTTTGAAGACCCTGCCAACCCAGGAGTCGGCACAGGCCAAGCAGCCATGGATGATTTCACACCCTTAGGTTCACCCATCAGTGAAGTTTGCTGGTGGGGTATGTACGCTGATTTGAACACCAGCGCCGTCGATCAGGGTCGATGCCAAGTGGATGATGTGTTCACAATCACGTTCTTCCAAGATGATGGCAATGGCTGTCCTGTTGGTCCAGCCATAGCCAGCGAAGCGATCTCGGTGGTCCGGGCCGTTGCCACTGCGGGTGTACGCGTGACCGAGAACTTCAATCTGGTTTATCAACACAACGCCATGATAACGCCGGTCGTAGTCGTGCCAGGGCAATGCTATTGGCTGGCGATTACAAGCAATACGAGCGACGGTCGCGGTACGCAGACCTGTCGATGGATGTGGGTGACTGCGATGGCAGCCGAAGGCAATTGGCGCTCCCTGAGCACGTTCACGAATGATCCCACTGTTCCGCCAGATTGCACCGACGCTGCTACCCGCAAGATTTGGGATTATTCCTTCTGCCTGGATGTGGCTAACGAGCCCTGCGACTTCTGTGGGCTGGGCTTTTGCACGGGTACGCCTGAAGGCGAACCAATTTGCACGAACGGCTACACGGACTCGACAAATGACGGATGTGATGCGGGTTCGGGCGGCACCAATTTCACGACGATCAATTGCAACGAATCCATCTGTGGCTCCTCGGGCAACTACGATGACTTGTTCACCTTCGGGTATCGTGACTTTTGCCTCATTGATGACTGGTGCACGAACGGCGAAACATGCCTCTGGTATCTGGTTTGTTCGGGCGTTGAAAACGCGAAGCGAGACACCGACTGGTACTCGTTCGACATTGCTTGGAGCGATGTGTACGACTGGAAGGTTCAAGCGGCTTTCCCCTACTTCACCGGCGTGCTGGATATCTTTGGGCAAGCCCAGTGTCCTGCCGGCTTGAGTTGGTTGGCGCAGTACAGCGGCGTAGGCTGCGAGGCTCATTGCGAATCGGTCGCCCTTGATCCGGGCACCTACTACGCCCTGGTTCAGCCGCAGGAACCGACGGGTATCTCTTGCGGCAGCGAATATGTGGTGGAACTGGTTTGCCCGGATTCACCTCTGTGTGCGACCACTGCTGCCCGAAGCTGCAATATGCATGGTTCGAGTCGATTGTGTCTCGATCTAGGGAGTAACAATATAGAACCGCGGTTGACCGGCGTCACAAGTCTAGAGATTGATGTCGATGCTGGAATTGCCACCAGTGCAACCGTCAGCTGCATTAACAACGGCGCCTATGGCGGAGTCGCTACGGTGTCTCAGGCAGGTAATATGGTCACGGTCAACCTCTCGCCGGCGCTCCCTGATCAAGATGCGTGTACCATCACCCTGGATTGCGGCGCCAGCGTTTGCGTCCGCACCCTTCAAGGTGACATTGATCGGAATGGCATTGTCTCTACTGGCGATGCATCCATCATCAAGCCGCACTTTGGCCAAACTGCTGCGACAGCTGGGGCACAGTTTGACTTCGATCAAAACGACATCGTCTCAACGGGGGACGCCTCTATCGTCAAGCCGCGGTTTGGGCATTCGATACCACCGTGCCCGTGAAGGCGAGAGCCTGCTGAGGACATGGTTCGCTGACTTGAAGTCGAGCGTATTTGGTCGCTACCAGCGTTCGCAGATGGTCTTTGCTTGCATGAACAGTTGCAGGTAGTCGCGGCCTCCTGCTTTGGAATCGGTGCCGGACATGTTGAATCCGCCGAATGGTTGGACATCGACTAGGGCGCCGGTGCATTTGCGGTTGAAGTATAGGTTTCCGACGTGGAATTCTCTTCGAGCCTGTTCCAGCCTTTGTCTGTCATTCGAGTAAAGCGCCCCGGTCAGCCCGAACTGAGTTCCGTTGGCGATGGCTAGTAGGTCGTCGAAGTCCTTGCCCTTGATGCAGGCTAGGACGGGGCCGAAAATTTCTTCCTGGGCAATGCGGGCGTTGCGATCTATGTCGCCAAAAATGGTCGGCGGGATGAAGTAGCCCACCTCTGGAATGCTGCCGTCACCGAGTAGCAGCTTGCCCTCTTTCTTGCCGATTTGGATGTACTCGCTGATCTTCTTGTGGGCGGCTTGATCGATCACCGCGCCCATGAAGATGTTTTCCGGGCTGGTGGTGGGGCCTACGACGATCTGCTTGGCCCGCTCTACTACTTTGCTGGTCAATTCGTCATAAACCTCCTCATGAGCGATTAGCCGCGAGCAGGCGCTGCACTTTTGTCCCTGGAAACCAAAGGCGGCGGCTACGACAGCTTCTGCGGCTGAGTCGATGTCGGCCGTTTCATCTACGACCATGCAGTCCTTGCCGCCCATCTCTAGGATGATGCGCTTGAGCCAAATCTGCCCATCCGAAACGCGGGCTGCCTTCTCGTGAATCCCCAACCCCACCTCCATCGAACCGGTGAAGGCGATGTTGCGGGTGAGGGGATGAGTGACCAACGTATCGCCGATGGCTGCACCGCTGCCCGGGCAAAAATTGAGCACGCCGGGGGGTAAGCCTGCTTCTTCGAGAATATTGACCATGGTAGCGGCGATGATCGGCGCGGTGCTGGCCGGTTTGAGGACGACTGTGTTGCCGGTCACCAAGGCAGCTGTGGTCATACCGCAGCAGATAGCCAAGGGGAAGTTCCACGGCGGGATGATCACGGTCACACCCATGCCGATGTAGCGGACTTCATTTTCTTCGCCGTCGAATGGTGTCGTGGGTTGGGAACCGTCGAGCCGGACCATTTCGCGGCCGTAGAAGTCCATAAAGTCGATGGCTTCGCAGGTATCAGCGTAAGCTTCAAGCCAGGATTTGCTAGTTTCATAACACATCAGCGCAGACAGGTCGTAAACCCGGCGGCGCATGATAGCCGCAGCCTTGACCAAGATGCGAGCACGGGATTCGCCAGGCCAAGCGGACCATTCTTTGAATTTGGCATGGGCGGCGCGAACGGCTTGGTCCGCGTGATCAGCCGTGGCTTTGGCAACTGAGCCGATGATCTGATCCGGTGCAGCCGGGTTCACAGATTCAATGGTCTGGCCCGTCTCGATGCACTTGCCGTCGATTTTCAGAGGGAACGACTGCCCCAAATGCTTGCCGACGTGTTCGATGGCATGAAGCATCGAGGACCGAGGGCCATCAAGAGAAAAATCGACGTAAGCTTCTGGGCGGTAGGGGGTGAACATGGCGTACGCTCCGAAAGAATGGCTGCACTTGACAATCCTCAGCGCTGGTCGAGGCAGTACCCGCTAGCATCTGCGACCCGCGAGGGCGCGCATTGTAGCGAACAGGGTTTCCCAGTTCCAGATGAGCGGCCGGAGATTTGGCACAGAATATATGTTTGTCGAGGATGCCGATTGAGGCCTTGCCTTGCGGTGGATGTCAGTGATTCCCCAGCCTCACGGGTAGCAATTGCAGTTGAGGTACCGGCATTTCCACAGCACGGCGAACCTTCAGGCCGTCAGGCATCTCCGCCTCGAGGCTGACGGTATAGGTGTCTTCACGAGCATAGGTATGGGTGGGTGAAGCAATGGGAGATTGGCCACCATCCCCGAAGGTCCACGAAAATCGACGCGGAGCGAAGCTGGCCAGAGTCTTGAATCGAACCGTCAACGGGCTGTCCGGTTCGTCTTGGACGGCGCTGATATGCAACCAAGGCACTTTGCGCACCACGCGTTCAAAGAACCGGTATGCGGTCTTGGGGTGGTTCTTGTGCGGACCGGCGATTTCGTTTTCGGTAACAGCTGCTCCCTGTTCATGCAGCCATTCGACACATTTTTGGCCCTCGCGTCCGGTGAGAACGTCATTACTTCCATAGGCGACGTACACCGGCTGGTAGGGGTCGATGTGCTGCCCAACCCCTCCAAAGAAGTCGCCTTGAAAATTACCCTGCATTATCGCGATGGCCCGGAAGAGGTCGGGATGGCCAAGCCCTGTATGAAGAACGGCAAACCCGCCGCCTGACCACCCGGTCAAGAAAATCCGGTCAGCCGCGATGTTGAAGCCGGCTCGAACATGGCGGATGCAGGCTAGAATGTGCTGCTCGTCGCGCTGTTGCAACTTCAGTTGCTTCTTGGCCTTGGGAATGAACACTCCGTTGACTCCATCCAATTTCGGAGCCAGCACGATGAACTGCTTTTCCTCAGCCAATTTGACCCAATCGCCTATCTGGCGACGCGCGGAATCAAAGCCCTTTGTGCCGTGGCAAACTACGATGAGGGCGTACTGTCTCGATTGGTCATAATCGATCGGCGAGTAGGCGAAGTAGTCCCGACCAGATGAAGGCTCTCTGACTTGGCGAATGTCACCAGGAACGTTGCTATCGCGGTACTGCGGGCAGCCTGTGCACAGCGGGAGCAGGGCGCAAAGAATCGCCAGATGATATTTCACGAAGTCGCCAGTTCTTGAGGCGAGATTCAGCATGTTCAAAAGGCCGCCTTTCCTGCGATTTCGCGCCCGACGATCAGTTGGTGAATGGTCTCGGTGCCTTCATAGGTGATCACGCTCTCGAGGTTGAGCATGTGCCGAATCGGGCAACACTCCACGCTGATCCCCCCGGCTCCGAGGATGTCTCTAGCTTCTCGGGCTACGTCCAAGGCCATGCGTACGTTGTTCCACTTGGCCAGCGATACTTGGGTG
>JAJDDP010000199.1 GCA_029260235.1 Phycisphaerae bacterium
CGCCGCCTTCACCGCATCGCAGCCTATGGCTGCAAGCCTATCATGCAGTTCTGAGGTAGTTTCCTCCGCCTTGATATAGGTCCACCTTGAAGTGAGGATTGGCCCGGCATCCATTTGCTCGACCAGTTCGAACACGGTGACTCCGGTTTTTTCGCAGCGGTCAAGAACAGCGCGATGGATGGGGGCTGCCCCGCGATACGCCGGTAACAGTGAAGCATGAATGTTGATCCAACCGCCGGGCGGGGCGCTAAGCAGTGGAGTTCCGAGTTTCTGTCCGAACGCAGCTACAACGCCGACGACTGCCCCGCTGCTCGCGATGCGTTCGACGAACTCAGCGGTGTTGACATTGGGAACAGCGGCGACTTCAAGGCCTAACTCCTCAGCCATTTGTCGGACTGGCGTGGGCGTGCTCTTCTTGCCTCGGCCAGCAGCGCGATCGGGTTGGGTAATGACCAGGGCGATTTCGTGCTCACTCGTATCCAAACTCCGAAGGGCGGGGACGGCAAAATCGCCTGAGCCTGCGTAGATAATTCGCATTCAACCGCACTTCCTTTCTCAGGCGGCTGCAACAAGTCGAACACAGGCCATCGCAGCTGGTCTGGCCTGGTATGCAGGTGCGAAAACTCCTGGAACCGATGTCTGGCCAAATTTCGATGCCCTCGTACTCATTCTTAGCCTTGTTTCTGAAAAATCTCGCGAAGATGTTTGAGAGCGCGTCGATTGGCGATCTTCGATGCTTCCGACATGTAGTCGATGATCATGCGGCCAGCCAGGTGATCGGTCTCATGCTGCCAAACGCGGGCCTCAAGATCGTGGCCGTCCCGCTCATAGGGTTCCCCCTTCAAATCGACTGCTTTGAGGGTTAGGGCCTCGGATCGCCGAACGACCACAGTGACTTCGGGCAAAGAGAGGCAGCCTTCTTCCTGCTCTGCCGCACCATCAAGGTTGACTAGTTCAGGATTGATGACTACCAGATCATTTTCTGGTTCGCCGGTGGGATTACAGACGAACATGCGAATAGCGAGGCCTACTTGGGGGGCAGCCAATCCCACGCCCGGGGCTTCGTGCATCAGCAGGAGCATGCGAGCGGCGATCTCCGCCAATTGCTCGTCGAAGATAGTTACCTCTGCACATTGCTTTCGCAGCACTAAGTCGGGATAGCAAACAATGTCCAGCCTTTGGGGGTCCAACTCTGGGAACACGGACTAGCCTCCACCTTTGAACGCTTGACAACGAATCGCTGATTCAAATAGTATCCGGGGCTCTTGGAATGTAAAGGTTTGAAGCTAAAGGGGTAACAGGCATACCTCCGCGATGATTTCACTGAGGTCTTGGTTGATCATACCAAATGGCTAAAGACGAAGAAAATACTGACCAACCCGATGATCCCAACTCTCGCTGCACAGTGAGCGAGCAGGACAAGCTCAAGGCGCGGAAGTGGTTCAAGCGGGCCGACGAATTGGTCGAGCAGCGCAACTACGATTTTGGCCTCAAGTGCTACATCGAGGGCTTGACTGTCTGGCCTGAAGCAGTCGATGAGGGACATCAAAAACTTCGAGGCTGCGGTGTCGCCCGTCAGCACGGCGGGGGCAAGAAGGCAGGCTTTGGCGAAACGATGAAGCATTCCATGACCGCCAAAGATCCCATCAAAGCCATGCTGAATGCCGAATGGCTGTTGGCCCACGATCCCATGAACATCAGCTTCATGGAGGGGGCCTTCAAGAACGCCAACAAAGCGCACTGCGACGACACGGCGATGTGGATCGGGCAGGCACTCAAGAGCGCGGCTGAGCAAGAAAAGAAGCCAAGCGCCAAACGCTTCGCCATGATGAAAACAGTTTATGAAGAACTTGGCGACCGGGCAGAAGCCAGAGGAGACAGCGACTTGGCCGTTGAGGCATTCACCCGTGCAGTGGACATGCTCAACATCCAGGCTCGGCTCGACCCCAAGGATTCTTCGATCCCCAATGTACGCCGGGATCTTTCAACCAAATTGACCATCCTCAAAGGGAAGTACCAAACCGGCGAGTCATTCACAGACAGCATCAAGGACAAGAAAGAACAGGAAGACATTCGCGACACCGAGCGGATGGTGCAGTCTGATGATCGGCTGGGTGAGCTGATCGCCAAGGCAAAGGTGGATATCGAAGCCAATCCGGGGATTACAGGAAAGGTCATGAACTTGATCGACCTGCTGACCCGCAACGACGATTCGGAACTGGAGTCCCAAGCGATTGGCGTCTTGGTAGAGCGGTACACGGAGACGGACGACTATCGTTTCAAACTCAAGGCCGATGACATTCGAATGAAGCAGTTGTCCCGATCCGTTCGAGAGACGCGGGCCAAGGGCGATGCCGCGGAAATCAAGAAAGCCAGAATCTCCCAACTACGCTACGAGCTGACCGTCTTCAAGGAGAGGACCGACAAGTATCCCACCGAAAAACGCTTTCGCTACGAATACGCTAACCGGCTGTTCAAGGCCAGGAAATTCGACGACGCGATTCCGCTGTTTCAGGAGGCTCGCTCTGACCCAAAATTTCGGGCAAGGTCCGATGTATATCTGGGCCGATGCTTCTTTGAGAAGGATTACTACGATCAAGTCGTGGCGACGCTTACCCGATCGCTCGGAGCGCAAGATGTCCAAGATACGGATGATGCCAAGAGCATGCGTTATTGGTTGGGTAGGGCAGTGGAAGCCTTGGGACAAACTAAAGAAGCACTTGAATGCTATGGACAGCTGCTGGAGTTGGATTACAATTACAAAGACGTTCGGGTGCGGTTGGACGCCCTGCGCAAGCATGAGTAGCTCTACCTGAGGGGGCCGGACGTGGCGCCCAATTGATGAAGTAGTGTAGTAGGAGACTTGGTTGTGGCAAATTCCCTGTCCTCAAAGAAGCGGATCAGGCAAAACGAGGCGAGTCGGAACCGGAATCGGGCGAACAAGAGCGAGATTAAGACGCAGGTTCGCAAGTTCACCGACGCGTTGCGGGAACGTGACGCTGAGAAGGCTAAGGCAGAGCTGAGCGAGACTTACAAGGCGATGGACCAGGTGGCAGCCAAAGGGACGATGCATCGCAATGCAGCTTCTCGGCGGAAAAGCCGACTGGCACGCCGGCTCAGCAAGCTGGTCAAGAGCTTGAGTTAGCATCGCTTCACCAAATACAGCGAACATTGTTTCCCGGGCAGCCTTGATCGGCTGGCCGGTTTCTTATGCGCGGATTCAGGATCGCGATGCGAACAGGATGGAATTGCCAATCGTGCGATGACTCACGATCCTGAACACAGCTTCGTGTCCCGCGGTGGCTTGAAGTTGGCTGCGGCGCTGGATCACTTCAACATTTCGCCGCAGGGTACTGTCTGTGCCGACCTGGGCTGCAGCGTCGGAGGGTTCACCGATTGCTTACTCTTGCGTGGGGCCAAGAAAGTCTATGCAGTAGATACAGCCTACGGTGAATTGGCTTGGAAGCTGCGAAAGGACTCGCGCGTCGAGGTAAAGGAGCGCACCAATGCGCTGCATGTTGCCCTCCCTGAAGCTGTGTCCCTGGTAACTATCGACGTAGGGTGGACGCCGCAGCACCTGATTCTCCCCCATGCCATGGGAATGCTCTCCCCTGGCGGCGCCATCATCAGCCTGATCAAACCCCATTACGAAGCAGACAAGTCGAAGCTGGTCAACGGTATCCTGCCCGATGAGGAAGTGCCGTTAGTCGTAGACCAAGTCGTCGAGCGATTGTCGGCGCTCGCCATCGACGTCGTCGATATGGTGGACAGTCCCATCCGTGGCCGGGGCCGAAAAGGCAACAAGGAAGTGTTGGGTTTGATCAAACGGAGAGGGCGCGGTTAGCGCTTGATCGTTCGGCTGGCTAGCGCCATTGTCCATCACCATTGGCGACGTAGCGCTGCGTTGTTAATTCCTCAAGCCCCATCGGCCCGTAGGCGTGGATCTTCGAGGTGCTGATGCCGATCTCTGCCCCCAAGCCTAGCTGAAACCCATCGTTGAACCTGGTGGAAGCATTGACCAGCACGCAAGAAGATTGAACCCGCTCTTGGAAGGCCCGTTGGTTCTCTACATTTTCGGAGATGATGACTTCGGTGTGGTTGGAGCCGTACCTATGGATATGCGCGATGGCAGCTTCCAGATCATCGACCACCCGA
Source organism: Phycisphaerae bacterium (assembly GCA_029260235.1). Classification (GTDB taxonomy): domain Bacteria; phylum Planctomycetota; class Phycisphaerae; order UBA1845; family UBA1845; genus OFTM209. The sequence continues at coordinate 4,156 of JAJDDP010000199.1, forward strand.
ACCGCAACGATCAGATCCAGAAACTCTTTGCCCCAATCGTCTGAATTCGCCGCCTTGGCTGCGGTGGCCAATCGACAGACCGCCTCATCGCCGCGGACTTCAACATTCTCAGCCGTGTAGGCATCGACCAATTTCGGCACAAAATCATTGGCGATGCTTCGGTGGATCAGGATCGCCTCGGCTGCGTTGCAGGCGGCCGGGGCGGAAGTCTTGGCCGAGGTGCATATTTTCAGTGCCTTATCTACGTCAGCCGATTCATCGACGAAGATGTGGCAGACCCCGTGAAAATGCTGCACAGTCGGTATGCGAGAATGTTCGTGGACAAATCGGATCAGCTCCGATCCACCACGGGGAATCACCAAGTCAATGTATTGGTCAAGGGTCAGCAGCGTGCGGATGTCCTCACGGCTGGTAGCCGTCAATGCGGTGATCGCGGTAGCGGGGATCTGGCGGCTGAGCAGAATGTCGCTAATGATTTGGGCCAGTGCTTCGTTCGATTGGGCGGCTTCGCGTCCGCCCTTGAGCAGACAGGCGTTCCCAGCTTTGAAGCAGAGGGCAAAGGCATCCACAGTTACGTTGGGCCTGGCTTCATAGATCATGGCTACCACGCCGATCGGCGCCCGAATCTTGCGGACCAGCAGGCCGTTGGGCGCTTCATATTCCTTGGTCACTTGTCCAACTGGATCAGGCAAGGCGACGACCTGCCGAAGGCCCTCCGCCATCTGATCGATTCCTGCCTCGGTCAACTCCAATCGCCGAAGCTTAGCCTCACCCAGACCAGCTTCTCGCGACTTGGACATGTCCTCTGCATTGGCTTTGAAAATAATGCGACGGTCGTGCTCGAGGCGCGCCGCCAGTAGGCTAAGCACCTCATTCTTGGACTCAGTCGAAATCACCGCCACATGAGTGGCTGCCTCTGCTGCGGCGCGTGCGGTTTGTTCAATCGTGGCTTGCTTGTTCAGAGGTTCCATCATGCACTCTCATTGGGATCATCGAGCAGCACCAAGTCGCTTCGATGGACCACTTCGTCACCATAGGTATAACCTAGTATCGACTCGATGTCCTTGGTTCGCCGGCCTCGAATTTGTTCGATTTCAGCGGCGCTATAAGTAGTTAGTCCACGGGCGACGACCTTCCCTTCATGGTCCACGATCTGAACCTGGGTGCCTCTAGCGAAATTGCCGTCTACATCAGCAATCCCCGAAGGCAGAAGACTTGACCCGTGTGCACCGACTGCCCGGGCTGCCCCACGATCAATAATAATTCGGCCAGCGGTTCGTAGGGAGAAGGCAATCCAACGCTTCCGAGCACTCAGTTTTCTGGGGCTGGGCACGAAGAACGTGCCCTTGGGGCTACCGCCTATGATCGACTCTACGATACCGCTTCGAGTTCCGTTGGCTACCACGGTCGGCACACCCCACTTTCCCGCCAGCATCGCCGCCTCCACTTTGGTAGCCATTCCGCCGACACCGGTGGTGCTCTTGTCGTGGTGATCCACATGTTTGAGTGGGCTTCTGCCGGACGGGATGACCGATAGCACGTTCGTCGGGTTGCCGTCGCGGTAGATGCCGTCCACGTTGGTCAACATGACCAACAAGTCCGCAGAAACCAGATTGGCTACCAGCGCCGAGAGGTGGTCGTTGTCTCCAATCTTGATCTCGTCGGTGGAGACGCTGTCGTTTTCGTTGACGATGGGGAGCACGCCCCGCTCCAGCATGACTCCCAGCGTATGCCGTGCATTGAGGAATCGGGGCCGGCATTCCAGATCCTCAGCCGTCAGCAAGACTTGGCCGATGTGGGTCTTGTACTTGGCGAAGGCTGCTGCATACTCGACCATCAACAAAGGTTGACCGATCGCGGCTGCTGCCTGCTTGTAGGCCACGTCCCTCGGAGGCTCTGCCAGGCCCATCTTGCGGAATCCCGAAGCCACCGCGCCCGAGGACACCAGCACGACATCGATTCCCGCCTCGCGCACGGTATTCAGGTCAGCCACCAAGCGTTCAACTGCCCGGCGGCGCAATTTCCCCTTGCCAGCCAGCACAGCACTTCCAACCTTGACCACAATTCGGTCAAGGCGTTCCAAGCACTTCTGCCGCATTGGTTCGAGTCCGGCTTCCACGCGAGACCACCTTGCCTCACCGATATACAGAATACGCAGCCCCAAAAGCCACGCTCGGGGGTCAGCCTAGTCCTGCTCTGATGGTATTGCCAGAGTAGCCGCATGTTTTTTTGAATCGCAGTACGCCGAACAACATCGGCGGGCCCCGGCTGCCCTAGTGTCCTGAGTCGCAGGTGAGTTTTGCAGGCCTCTCTTCAAAACAACCTGCAACCAAGGTTGGCCCTGTGGTGTATACGGGTCGGAACACAGTTTCGATCCGATGCCACAAACGGAGGTCCATCCCATGAACCGTACACGTTTGCTGAATAATGCGGCGATCATCGTCTTGCTTGCTGTCCCTCTGGTGCGGGCCGAGGCGCCCAGGCCGGCGCTCACCGGGCCTCCTGAGGAGCAGTTTGTTTTCGCGGATAGTGCTCAGGCTCAGCGCTTCGCGGATGCGCTGCTGGTCTTGACTGCAAGCAATCGGCAAGCGCCCGATATGTGCATCGCTGTTGATGAGAACAAGGTGCAGCTCAAGACCGACCCCGCCGTCATCAGGCAGGTGAGGTTGCTTGCCGGATCCCAAAAGAAGGATGGCAAGCCCCAAAAAGGGCAACCTAATCGACGGGGGCCTGAGCTGGAAATCGGCGTCTTTCCGCTAAGCCACGCCAACGGTCGACATCTGGTGGACCTTGTGGAGATGGTGGGCGTAGGTAGCCGCACCCCTTTTGTGTGCAATCATGATCGACGGACGCACACCATCATCGTCAAGGCTACGCCTGCATTGCTCGCCCAGTCCAAAGCACTGATCCAACAGCTCGATAAGCCAACTCCCTCTGGGGAGGGTGGCAACGCCGAAACGATAGTGGAGCTGCTGAAGCTGTCTCACGGTGATCCGCACGGAATAGCGGATGCCGTCGGCCGATTCGTGCGCTGCGGCGTGTATGACGTTGGTATCGTCGCCTACCCTCGAACCAACACGGTCGTAATTTCCGGAACACATGAGCAGGTGGCCGAAGTCGTGGCCTTGGTGAGGCAACTCGATGTCAAAGGGGTAGCGCGACCGGTCAAAGCCACCAAAAAGGCCTCCAAGCGGAAAAGGAATGAGGCAAAGAAGGCGCACCCCAAGACCAAGCCCTCCGAGACAGCTGAGCCGGATCAACCACCCAGCGGACCGGCTGCAGCCGAGGCGTCGGCAATGGACTTGTAGATTACTACGAGCATGGCCAAGCGCAGGATCTTCCGGCAGGACGGTCGGCTGCCTCACCCGGACATTCGTTGCCAGAAGCGAATAATGCCCCGATCAATAGGAGCCGTGGTCATCAGGAGTTGGTCGGAGGCCGTGGCGGGCCAAGGCCGCATGATGAGCGCGGCTCTTCGAGTGCGCTTCGTGCTCAGCGCACTGCCGACGGGTGCAGTTTGCTCCCTAGTTCAGTGCTACGATCAGTTTGAGTCTCTTCCAGCGCCCAATCGAATTGACCAAAGACACACCCATAGCGCCATGCTTCACGGTACGCGCGCATTGGCGAGCCGGTTTCAATTACTTCGAACTTGATTGCGTTCCAATGGACGTCTTCGCTCGATACGCCTGGCGTTTGGGCTTCAACGGTGACCTTGTAGATGTCAGGAACCAGAAAATTCTCGGGGATGCGTATCGCGCATGAATATCTGCCTGGATTCAGAGGGACTATTTTTCCGCCATGGGAATCGGAGAGGCTGGCGAAGCAGACTGGCGTATCCCGGACCGTGGAGAGCCACGCGCTGATGTCCACGTTTTGGACGCGTTCTCGAACCTCAAAATCCAAATTCACCCAGAGCGGTTGAAGTGCATCCAGCTCGGAAGCGGCTGTGCCGTCGGTGTTGGATACCCATGCTCGATGGAACACGACCCGCCCCGTATCTCCCGGCGTGAAGTCGGCCTCGGCTGACAGCTCGTCCGAATCTCCGAGGTAACTGCGAATGACGTCATCGGTTGGGCCGATCATTTTCACCCTGCCACCGTCCAACCAGACGCAACGGTCGCAAAGTTGCTTCATCGCTGCCATATTGTGGCTGACGAAAAGCACCGTACGTCCGCTGCGGGCGACGTCACTCATCTTGCCGAGGCATTTCTTCTGGAATGCGGTATCGCCGACGGCGAGCACTTCATCGACAAGCAGGATCTCGGGTTCCAAGTGGGCTGCTACGGCAAAGGCGAGCCGAACATACATTCCGCTCGAGTATCGCTTCACCGGCGTGTCCAAGAATTTCTCGATCTGAGAAAAGTCCACGATGCGGTCGAACTTCTGATCGATTTCCGTCCGCTTCATCCCGAGGATAGCCCCGTTGAGATAGATGTTTTCTCGCCCGCTGAGTTCGGGATGAAACCCAGTACCGACTTCTAGCAGGTTGCCGACGCGCCCGCGCAGCACCGCTCGACCACTGGTTGGCTCGGTGATGCGCGAGAGGATTTTCAGCAGCGTGCTCTTGCCCGCGCCGTTCCGGCCTACCAAGCCAACTACCTCGCCCGGCTGTACTTCCAAGGAGATTTCTTCCAGAGCTGAGAACATCCCAGCGTCGCTGGTCGGCTCGCTTAGTTTCTTGAAACGCTTCCACGGACCGGTCACCAGATCCACCATGGCTTCGCGGAGGCTGGTATGCGCTTGTTCGCGCAGGCCTAGCCGATACTGCTTGGAGATAGATTCAATTTGGATTGCTGGTTGGCTCATCGTCTCACGCAATATCCGCGAACCGCCGCTCTATGCGGTGGAAATAACAAATACCCACTACAAAAATGACCGCAGCTGCTGCGGCTGAAATTGTGAGGCTCAGCCAATCGAATGCCCTATCCAGCAGGCAGGCGCGAAAGGCTTTGATGATTCCAAACATGGGATTGATCGAGAGCAGCCAATGATACCGCTGAGGCCAGAGTTGTGCAGGGAAGGGGGCTGCACTGAGGAACATCCCCAACTGCATCATGAAGGAGATTACGAATCTGAAGTCGCGATACACCACGGTCAGCCCAGCCAACAGGTAGCCCAGTCCCGCTGTGGCAATCAAAGTCAGAAGCAGTAAGGCGGGTAAGATACAGATACCTATGCCCGGCAATTGGCTGTACCAGCTCATCAATCCAGCGTACACCACAAAGCCAATCGCAAAATCAACCAGGCTTGCTCCGATGCAGGCAGTTGGAACAAAGATGCGCGGAAAGTAGATTTTTGTCACCAGGTGCGATTGGTTGACCAAGCTGACTCCGGATTGAGAGACGCCCGCTGCAAAGAACATCCAAGGCAACAGCCCCGCATAGACCGCCAACGGATAAGGCAGTCCATCAAAAGAGACTTTGGCTAGCAAGCCGAAGATGACTGAGAATAGGAGCATCGTCGCCATCGGCTGCAATACAGCCCAAGCCGCTCCGATGACCGTTTGCTTGTACCGTACTTTGATGTCTCGCCACACCAGGAAATAGAGCAGTTCGCGCTGACGCCACAATTCCCCGAAACCGATTCCCCGCCAGCCTGGTTTCGGCGCGATGAACGTGATGTTGTCAGTGGTCTCGATCTGGGCACAAGAAGTGCGCACCAAATTGCCGGCCCAATTCTTGAGGTTGACCGACTTATCCACGGCTGAACTGCCCATGCGGTTCCTAACCCAGAGAAGCAAGAGTGCGAAATGCACGCCTACAACAGCCGCAAAGAATGGCCACGAACCCCAACTACGGGGGCATCCAACTCACCAAAAGGCGAGCAGTAGGACCAGACTAGCGTTGTTATCGGCAGTTGGGGGAGGGCAATCGAGGACTGGCCTAACCCGCAGTTTCAGCCCTCCAAAGGCGGTCACGGATCAGGACGCAGCACAAACCCCATGGAGATGAGTTTTCCGCTGGGAGGGCATGACACGCTTGGTTGTCTGAGTGGGAGGCCAGAGTATACTAGCGTACGGATCGAAGTCGCTCGCTTCCCTGGCGAGGATGTTGTGTGGTCTCTCTGAAAGAATGCACCACGATCAAGTCATATCTGCCCATGCCAGAAACCAGGTCGTGAGGCATGGTGCGGCTGCTGGTATTCCAGTCTGAAATATTTACCGCCCAGGCGGAGATAGGCCGCATTCCGACGGAAGAGTTTTTCACGCTGGCATCCTGAATTCGCAGGAAGCTGAACTCTGTCGTGTGCACGAAGAATCAAGGGTAGCGATTCCTCAGATCGCTGCTGTGGCCACAACTATGGGAAGCTGGTTTGAAGCGCCAGCGTGGGCGTTGAACCCATAGCACACAATGCCGTTGGTTTACCGGTCACAAACGAGTCGACTGGAACAATGATGTCGTTCTTGATGACCAAGTATTCAAATGGGATGCCCGATTCGTCGGAACTCAATGTTTCCTCGCCGGTATCAATCTGTGCAGTCGGAACGTCCAAACCTCTGCCATTCGCAGTCGAGGCAGAGCGCCCAGTATGGCCTCCAAATCGCCGCAGAGGAGCGCTAGCAGCCCCAGGCAGCACAGGTCTGCCGCATCGGCGCATAATGTTGGGCAGGTACGAATTCTCGCGGTACGAACAGGTCACTTCAGATCCGGTGATTGAGATGTTTGCGGTCGGCGTTTAGGAGAAACAGCGGGCGGGCTGTGGCCAAAGGAGGCAAACCATCCAGCCTCTGTCCACCTTCATTGTCCACCAAGCCCATCACCGAGGCTGAATGCTGCTGCCGCCCAAGCTCAGCACTTGCAAGCTGGAGAAGAACACATAGATGGCTGCTCGACGCTGGGGCTATAGGCGCGATACCAAGCCCCTTGGCCAACGGCCTGCATATTATCAAGCCACGTTAGCGCAAAAAAATCCCCCTACCTGGGGGGATAACTCAAATGATCGTTTGAAAGAGTTTTGGCCTTCTCAACTACGACGCCGGCGTGGGACCAAGCCTGCCAGGCCCACTCCGACCATCAAAGCTGTAGTCGGCTCTGGAACGATACTCAAGTTGTCAATCGCGCCTGAACCGCTGATGTTGACATCGAGAGCAACAACACTCGACGGATCGAATCCGGCATCTTCAGTGGCCGTCGCATCCCCACCAGTTGCATTGGGTTCGGCTGGCTGATTCAGCAGCGTCGTGAGATCCAACTCCTGCCATCCAACTAAGCTCACAGTGACGTCTGTGGTCCACTTCTCCGGGACATCGTAGATCCGATCACGTCCCAAACTGTCGGTCATTGTCACAATCATGTGAGCTCCGCCGTTGACATCGATCAGATCGAGCGACTCCAATTCCACCGGGGCGAGAAAATTGAATATGATGCTGCCAGCATTGTTCACATTCGCCTCGTCGTCGGGTGTGTCGAACAGCAGCCCAAAGCTTGGGTCCAGCGTAGTGCTCGGGAACGATGCATTCTGCAGCATCAGGATGTTGCCCAGGTTCACCTGGAGATCTGGATCGCCGCCGCCATCGTTGGGCCCAGGCGTGTTCGAGTCGAAGATCGTAGGCCCGAGGTGACCGCTGCCTCCGCCCGTGACTGTCGAAGTCATGGTGAAAATGTTGCCAAACTCGCTGTCAATCGCTTGACCATTTACCAGCGGGGTAGCTGGCCCGGGCAAGAAATCGTCTTCGGTCTCGAAGTCAATGACGGTAGGCAAAGCCACCGCCGCAGAAGACAAAGACATGATCAACATTGAACTGCACAAAACTAGGCGGCCAGCCGACCCTCTTCCTGGCATAGACATCGCTTCTTTCCTTTCCTTCGCACAGCTCGCCCTGAAGTACGGGTGCCGTTGCGATACCTTCCGCATGGGCGCGCACAAAGAAGAGCGCACCCACCAATAAATCCCACCATCGGTGAACCCACTCTCTCTCGACCCACTGATACCGCGCGCCCAGATGATCCGACTGACGCTGATATCAGATTACCTCAAACGGGAATCTGCATCCCCGGCCCCACGCCATACTACCAGGAACCGATTCCAGTTTTCAAGTATCTTCTTCAACAAATCCAGCTTCCCTGCAGAAATTCAAGTTGAAGGGGCACTTGACAGGCTTGCGCTACTGTCCAGTCGCTCATTCTGGCTGCCGGCAAAACATGAAAGCCATTGTCGCTCCCACGCTGGGCTGGCCGACGAACGATCAGCTAGACCAAGAATCGGGGCCGCTTGCCGGACTCGAAAACCATGCTATATTGGGCGCCATGGTCCTTGGTCGATGGGCGCTCGAAGCGTGAGGCGCAAGATATTAGGCCAAAATTCAGGATTTCTGTGGCATCAAGAAGGGCCGGGCCTTGGTCCCGTCTCGCCGAGGCGGTTTCCGAATGACCAGCAGGGAGGCCGCGCCGAGATCTGACCGGCTCGTGGTCGTCGCTGGGGTCGGACGTGCGAGACGTTTGGAGAGGTGGCTGAGCGGCTGAAAGCAACGGTTTGCTAAACTAAGCACAACCAAAAATGAGCAAATAAACCGCATTGAAGGCATCTTCAGTGCGGTTTTTTCTTGGCCCGCCGGAGTTTAGGTCAAGGTTTAGGTCAGATTTTCACCCGTCTTTCGTCCCTGCTGCCAGCCTGACAGAGGAGCCTCACCTTTCGAGTTTCCAGGCAGCCTCATCTATGGTCACAGCTGTCGGATGATGGCAGCGACAGCCTACGCGAGCAACCATAGGGTCAACCTCTGGGTGAACGCCCTGGGCGATGATGAGCCATGATCAGGAATCAGCGAAAATCAGGCTTGTCTGATCAGGCACCAAAGAGAACGAGAGGATCCCAGACATGAAGCTGCAGTATCTCGGAGACTCCAAGGACAGTTTCAAATGGGATTACCACGATTTCTTGGCGTCCGAGCTGAACTATCCAGTGTTCAACGTCGTCCTGATGATGACGCCTGACGACGGGGGAAATGACGGGAAATCCAATCCTTCGCTCTTCCCCGCCAGGGCGGAGATCATCGAGTTCTGTCAGGATCTTAGAGAAAACCGCTCAATCGAGACCATAATGTCCCTTCCTGCGAAATCAGGTGCGTCTTATGGCGTCAGGCTCCACAATGACAGCAAGATCATGGATATCCCATCGAGGGGGGCGCTTAAGGCACCGCGATTTCGAGGCCACGGGGGGTAGCACCAACCCAGAGCGACGTCGCTCAGCTTTCTGCTAAACAACCATCACTATTCGCAGGACTACGGCGGGTGATCCTTGATTCGCTTACGGCCCAGTCATCGATGTCACGAACTGGGCTGCATCATGAAGATCGACCGCTTGGTCGGTGTTGAAATCGAATTTGATAGTGCAAGGCAAGCCACCATCTCCGTGGCATAATTGTAGCGTGGCAAAGTCAGCCAGATCTAGGTCGCCATCCCAATCGGCATCACCTAGAAAGCCAACCGGCAGTGGAGCAAGAGGGTCGCCAACGAAGTCTCAGTGGTGTTGTAGCCAGATCTCATAATCGGTAATGGTGATGCAGCCATCTCCGTCGCTGTTTGCAAGATGGACGAATTCAGGATCTCCCACGCAATGTTGAAATGCTGCCTGGAAGATGGCAAGATCATCGCCGTCCACGTCGCCATGGCCGTTCCAGTACCGTCCTACAGTACTACGTTAACCTATTGCCAGAGAACTGCTTACAATGTAACTCTTCAGCCATGTGCAGCGTCTCTCCCGCAGCATGTTAAGATAGGTAGATTTGCGCCCTGGATTATGCTCTGGTATACCATGCCGTATGCAGCAGGGCACGGTGCCAGCGCGT
>JAJDDP010000200.1 GCA_029260235.1 Phycisphaerae bacterium
GTGATCCAACGCGTTGCGGGAGATGATCAGCGTGTGCGTCGGGCCGGGCAAACCATCGGCGTGCTTGCGATAGAAATCGGCATGCTTGACTTCCCAGACAATCGGCCCCTTCTGAGAGTCCTTGATGTGAAACGGTTGCCACTTCTGACTGCGAAACACGCTCGACTTGGCGGCCAAGTGGCGTGCTTCGCTCGGCGGGGCCGCTGTCACCGCCAAACGCGGGAAACGCCTGCGCCTGCCGTATTCGCGAAGCTCCCAGGTTGTTGGGCGAAGCAGCACGCGCGGTGAACGAACCCATCCAGTGAAATTGCTCGGCACCTCAGCCACATAGCTCCGCCCCAGGGCGTCAAGACCGCTCAAGAAACCGCCGTCCCGGCCGTAGAGTTCGTCGAACGTCCAGGCTGCCACACGGATGCCATTGTCGAGACACCGACGGATTTGATCGAGGGCAATCGCCGGCTTGGTGCGGAAGGTTACGTCGTCGGGAATGTGAGCGACGCGGCGGCGAGGCTGATCGTCGGCCCAGTCTTTGGGTAAGTACACATCGCTGTCTAGCAGACATTGAAAGTCACCGGCCATGTAGCCGGTGTGAACGCTGACCACGCAGTTGTCGACCTTGCCGGTGTTCCCGCACCACTGACGTTTCACGCCGGCCGTGTGCTTGCCCTTCTTCGGATGTCCGGTCTCGTCGATAATACCGATGGCGTCAGGATCTGCGTGATCGCGGGCGACGACATACTGCAACTTATCTCGTAGTCGCTCCCCGTCCCATTCGACCATCTCCAGGAATCGTTGAAGCGTCCGCGGTGGCAGGTCAGCCGCCAGCGCGATTGGCTCGACGCTCTTGCGCTGAAGGTCAGAAAGCTGCCCCGAAACGTATGTCCGCAGGTGCTCACGCGGCTCGCTACGGCCAAAGCAGTCATCGAACTCGACCAGGAAATCCATCAACTCTGAATCCAATCCGGCAATCTCAAGAGCATCCATGCTGTAAGTCCTCCAAACAAAGGCCGCTGGAGAACTTCATCGGATCAAATGGACGGTTCGCTTGAGCCTATCCGGCGCTGTAGTACTAAGCAAACAGCCCTACTGGACCGCCCAATCCACCGTCTCCAACTGCATGGATTGGCCATTATCAATGCCGATTCGAATAAAGCAGGCATCTTGCCGGCCGACGCCTTGGCGCAGTGCTCTCAGCGATGGCAGTCCTGTCCAAGTGGGCACATTTGGGCTGCCGTCGCCCCCCGTGGAGCTTCGAAAGAGTTGCACGGGTTCGCTGTAGCAGCCTCTCCTCGAAATTGACAACCCCGCCTGAGACTGCACAGCAGAATGCCCTCTTCATTCGTTGCCCCGGCAAGAGGACGACCTAATTCCTTTAGATAATGCTGCTTGTGGAGCCGCAGCTACCGCACCGGACAGAATTCACTCTGCCTTGCCAAGACATCATTGCTCTGCAATCACCATACTTTACGGTGAGCTGAGCCACTAGGCGATGACAGGGCGATCGCGATTCCGCACGTCGGCGGCTTGCATCATCGCTATCGTCGCGCGGCTTAAGCGCTTGCCCTGGTTGGCTTGTGCCCGTGATCCGCTGTTGATGCACGCACCACCTTCCGGAAACCGGCAACTTTCGCGCCGGGACACCCTCCTTCTCCAAGCACAGGTCAATCTCAGCATCACGGCCCAAACCTATTCTCCATTCGGCGTGCCCTCCACCACCCCGGATGGAGTATTCAGAAACTACAGCCCCGGATTATCCATGAGTGAAGGCAAGTTACTTCGGAATCTTGATCAGCAACGGTTGGCATTTCGAGCATGGGGCAAAGCCCTTGTCTAGCGCTTTGCTCACTTTCTTGAACTCAACCCGTCTTTCTGGCTTTATGTTCAGAACTTCCGGGCAGTCGGGGCGGTGGAAATTCCCGTACTTGGGGTCGGCTGGGTAGGCTCGTTCGGACGATTTGGCGCCGCTGGCCCATAATCCGCGTTTGGCCCGTCGCGCCTCAGCCTGGGCAGCGAGCAGCTGTTCTGAGAAGCGAGTGTTGACTGTGGTCAGGCGGACGAATGCCAGGCCTTCTCGAACGAGCGTCTCGTTCACCATCTCTCGACCTACAAACACATAGGCATTAAGCCGGTCCTTTCGGTCATGGAGTTGTTCATCGAATCGAAGCCTGATCTTCTTGCCTTCGACCAGTTCGGCATTTCGGTTTCTTGCTTCGCCGTGCATCGGCTCGTCACCATAAGGCGCTCTAATGCCGGCATAACTTACACGCTGGCCATCTTCAGTCTTGATGGACTGCCCACTGACGACGCGCTCAACTTTGGCGACAACTCGCTTCTCGGGCGGACCGACCCGCACTGGTCCTCGATTACCTCGAGCCACCAGCACGGTTGCGACGCCCACGACACCAACTACTGCCACCAGTGTGAGCCGTTGCTTCTTGTCCAGGGCATTCCAGATCATTTGGCTTTATCCAGAACTTTCCATAGGTCTTTCATCAGCGGGTTGTCTAGAATGCTAAACGGGCTGGCCAAGTCGTTGTCCCCGAGCAACCCGGGATCGCGCACCCATTGGCCGTGGCCATCGGTGTAGACCGCATTCACTCCCGTCTTGTGACCGGACTTGATCAGGTCGGGCAAGTGCATGACGTCCGAAGCAAAAGCCACTGTTTTCCGCAATTGCGACGGACTCTTACCGCTCAGATGATATCTGCGCCCATAAGCCGACCGGGTGTCTACCAAGAGCCGTACAGGCCAAGAATTGAACCTCGTGGCTAGGTTATGGTACTCATCACGTTGCACAGGGCAGTAGAGCTGCTCGATATAGTCGATAAAGCCGGCGCCGGGTTTCACCAGCGGCCCCCAATTGCTTTCGTAGTCCCTGCCGTCGTAGATCAGGTAATTGTACTGCCAGGCGCCGTCGTCCAGATCGTTGTTCAGCGACGGGTAGCGTCCTTCTTGTTGCACATACATGGTGTTGGCCAAGTACACGGATCGAAGATTGGTAAGACACTGGGCTTTGCGGGCCGCCTCTCGTGATCGACGCAAAGAGGGCACGGTGATGCTAATCAAGAGGCTGATGATGGACACCACAACGAGTAGCTCGATCAAAGTGAAGGCCCGTTTATTCAATTCAGAGCGATTCATGATCTATCCTCTTGCACCACGTTTCCTTGGTTCGTGCCTCTCCGGCGTGGTTTGTGGAGCGCCGCATTCATTGCTCGTTCCGGGAGAGGAGCATCTCTGCAATCTGCCACAACATCGGCGACCGCGCCGCGGTTGAAGTTCGCATGGCGTGGACTGCGCCCACCCGAAACAGGGCGGATGCTGTGTAAAACAAGAGTGATCGCCGGTCTACGCACAGGTTGCGAGCTTGGTAACGATGGATGATCGCACCAACCATGGCGTCAACATCACATTTTGAGACAGGTGCCTCAGCGAGACACAAGTGAGCAATCAAATTACCGAGATCGATGGCAGGGTCTGCCAAAGCCAAGGTGTCCAGATCGAGCAACGTCACTGTACGCCGGGTGACGATGAATTGGCTTTGATAGAAGTCGCGATGAACCGTGCGACGTTTCTCTGTATGTACGCGGGCAGCCAATCGGGTGATTCGGCGGGCTAGGCGTGCGGCTAATCCGAGGTGTTTGTCGCTGAGATCTTCAAGCACCATCCGCCATCGTTCAATGATGGTACATTCATCTTGGACACCAAAATATGGTAGATCCTCAATGCACGTTCGGTGGAGGGTGCCTAGCACGTCAACGGCGGCCTCAATTGTTTCGCGACTGCCTCTGACGGCGGTTCCTTGTGCCCAGGAAAAACCGGCCATGTGCAGATCCGGATAATAGCCTTCCGGAATTGGTACTCGAATGCGGCCATCTGACAGCAGCGGCAGCTGTTCACTCAGGAGCAGATGGCGCCCGATAAGTTCTTGGCCCCGGCCATTGTGATGCACCTTGCCCAAAACGTATGGCCGGGACGATTGTCCGCTCTCTGGTTGATAAGCAACGGCGGCTCTACGCCCCGGTCGGTATGCCAAGATGCGGCACTCCATGCTTCTCCCGGACAGATCCATGCCACAACCAGTTTCAGCCGCCATTGCGGTGAACCGCCGAGCCATGCCCTGCCCGTCCAGGCAACGCGCCAAGTGCGGGAGCCGGGGGTCACAGTCGGGCGACTGCACCAGAAGCTTCCACGCGGGTAAGTAGATGGATACACCTCGGAGCTGGCCATCCACGATTCCGGGGCAATGCTGCGGATGAACGTCGGCGGGCCCACTGCCGCCAGGATCCCAGATCCCGGTCAGATTGAAGCGACTCGATGTTCCCAATTGGAAAGACCATTCCACGACCAAACCCCGCGTCCGCGTTGGCCAATACCGCTCAATTCGAAGTTCGCACGGACTGCCTGCCAATGGCCACGTCCCTCCCAAGGCCGAATCCAACATGGGCGCCACGATCGACGGATCGAGGAGAGTTCGGGCCGCTACCTCACTTGGTGTCTCGACTTGGCCGGTGTTCATTGCCCACCAACTTTTGCTTGGGGATCGCACAAGAGCGATTCTGCTTCTTCTACGCAATCGTTGATCAACTCATCCCATCCAAGGCGAAGATGGCGCATCATTCCGCGGGCCAATTCCAAACAAGTGAGTGCTGCGTAAGAATTGAAGCGGACCGCGTCGATGCTCTCCCCAGTGTGACCTAGCCACTCCTCCAAGAAGTGATTTGACCACAGTCGGGCAGTGTCCTGCGCGACATTTGCATCCGGTCGGAACGCCAGCAGCCGGATTTGCATCGCAAAATTGGCGACATCGATCATGGGGTCGCCGAGGCACATCCGTTCCAAATCCAGCAAGGCCCACCGATCCTTTTTGATGCTCAACTGATTCCAGTGGAAATCGTTGTGCAGCGTGACGGGGGCGACGGTTTCAAGGCGCGTCAAACAGCTCTGGAGTTCCTTGGAGAGGCTGCTCAATCGCTCGCGCAGCAACGGGCGCACCGCAGCGAGATCATCCGTTGCTTCTTGCACGCGGGCGCAATTCGCCACCTCGGTGAGCGAGACCAGGTTGGAGACCCGAGCACCGTGGACTCCGGCAAGAACGCCGGCAACTCGTTGCATGACGGCGGAGGGATCGTTGTCTCGCAGCACGTCGATCAGTCGCTGACCGCGAATCCACTCCACAGCTAGGATGCCCTGCTCCGGGCTAAAGCCTACAACCTGCGGTATCTGAAAGACGCTGGTCTGGGCAGCCTCTGCATCTCGAAGACTCGTGTGGCGATCTGCGAGCCGCCGGCACACATCCGGATCTGCCGATCGGACGGCTATGCGCCGTTTCTCTGTTTCACCTTTTGCATTCTTCCCCTCAGCTCTAAGGCGAACGATCCACTTTTGTTCGGGCACATAGCGCACCATCAGGCGTTGCAATGATGTTTCATCAATACGAAAGTCTCCGTCTCCAGCGTCGATCCACTCTTGCCAGGTAGTTGCAGCCGCCTGTTTCCCGGCGAATTTGCGAAGTCCGCGCAGGCGCCGATCGTTCGGAAAAACATAAGCTTCGACCTCGACATTTCCGACACACAGCAGCGTGCCTCTTCGTGACATCGGCGATCGAGCGGGGGAGTGGATGTAGACGATTTGTCCCTCGGGCCAAGCTCGGTCAGCCTGAAGGTCAGGGTCTTCGCTTAGGACATAGGCTGCCCGAACATAGCGCCCCGGGTGGTACAAGGCTTCGACCATTCGGCACGCCCGCCAATTGCGATGTTCGCTGCGAGGCTTGTCGTCCAGCTGGTCGCCGAGAGCAGTCAAGATTGTCTGTGGATCCAGCCAGGTAAGCGGGCCGCCGAGCACTGGGTCCATTGGAAAAGTGAGAGGAGTCGTCGTCAGCATGCGATTCGAGCTCCTTCATCGTTCGGCGCCGTAAACTCCGAATACATGGCTGCATAGTCTGTGCTGCGGGAAAGCAATTCGCTGTGACTACCCACATCAGCAACACGCCCGGCCGAGAGTACGATGATGCGGTCAAATCGGTGCATTTGGCGCAAGCGGTGGCAAATGACAACTGTCGTGGCTTGGTTGTCGCTGGCCATCCAGGCCTGCTCGACGACCTTGTGCGTTTGTTCGTCCAGTCCCGAGGCCGGCTCGTCGAGAAGGAGAAGAGCCGGCTCACGCAAGATGGCCCGGGCAAGTGCCAATCTCTGACGCTGGCCTCCCGAGAGCGTCCATCCGCCTTCTCCGAGCACCGTGTCGTATCCATCGGGCAGACCCTTGATGAACTCATGGGCGCAAACCTGGCGGGCGACTCTGCGGATACTCTTGCCGTCCGCGTCAGGGCGTCCTAGGGCGATATTCTCAGCCACCGTCATACCGAACAGAATCGTGTCCTGGTGTACCCAGCCAATTTGCCTGCGCAGCGAGTCCAAATCGACTTCGCGCACATTCGCATCCCCAATACGAACGATACCTTCTTGAGGATCTTGGAATCTCAGCAGCAGCTTCACAAGTGTGCTCTTGCCTGCCCCAGTGCGACCGACCACGGCTACGCGCTGCCCTGGTTCAATGGCGAACGTTGCTTCTTGCAGGGCGCGCGTTCCGTCGTCGTAGGAGAAGGTCACGTCTTCAAAGGTGATGCTGCCATCAGTTTTCTTGAGGATTCTGGCGTTCGGCGCGCTGCGCACTGCCGGTTCGATGGCGAACAGTTCTGCCACGCGTTCCCCACAGGCTGTTGCCTTGGCGACTTGACCTCCAAGCTTGGCCAGGTTCCGCATCGGTTTGTTTAATGCCCGCAGGTAGGCCACGAATACCAGCAGGTCGCCCGGGGTCATTGCGCCGCTTAGGACCGTACGCACGCCGACGTACAGAATCCCACACATGGCCAGGGCTGAGGCGAGTGAAATTGTTCGATAGAGCTTCGATTGCAGGCGTGTTGTGCGGACGCCAGCGCGCATCGAGCTTCTGTTCTCTCGCGAAAACCGTTTCTTCTCGGTTTCTTCACGATTGAACGCCTGCACGATAGTCATTGCCCCGAGTACGTCATGGGCAATACTGGCGATGACGCTTTCTTTCTCTCGTTGGCTCTTGGTGGCTCGCCGGATTTGGTTCGAGATTCGCCACGTCGCCCAAAGCGTCAAAGGGACGGTTGAAATGCCCAGAATCGCTAACAGAGGATTCAACCAGAACATGGCAGCGACCATGGCCACGATGGTCAAGGCGCTCTGTCCTCCGGTCATCACTGCATTCACGAGCATTTGCCGAAGCATCTGAATGTCACCGGTTAGCCGCATCAGCAACTCGCCGGTGCGCCGCCGCTCAAAGGCACTTGGCGGTAGTGTCTGCAGATGAGAAAAGAGGCTGCGGCGAATTTTCCCGACTACTTGCTGTCCTGTCTGGGCTAGCTGCACATCGCGTACATACGAACAGAGGGCGTCGGTGATGGCGAATAGCATGACGGCTGCACAAACCCAGCCTAGAATCGCATAGGGACCGCTGGCGACGCTGCCTAGTGCTGAGGTCAACCAGGAGGACTGCATCTTGTCGGAGAGGATATGGTCGAACACAAGCTTGATGGGCCAAGGTGCCGCGACCTGCATGGCGATCACCCCGAATCCCGCCGCCAAGGCCAACCCTAACGACCAGCGGTGAGGCTTGGTGTAGCGACCGAAGCGCAACCAGATATTCCTGATCCGGCTCGCCTCAAGCTTACCCCGACTAGTTTTGATGGTGAATCTCCAGAGATTCATGCGCTCACCGTTTCCCCAATGGCTACAACGGGTCTGACTGGGCTGACCCGGTCTGGCTGGCGCCGATAAGGCCGCTTGCCGGCGCCTTCGGTCAGCCATTCGTGCAGCACCGCTACGTTACGTCGAATGTCGAACCGATCATCGGCACGCTGTCGGCCGTCGCGGGCCAACCTCTCGGCCAGTGTCGGAGACAGCAAGATTCTCTGAATGGCTCGCCCCAAGCCGACCACATCGCCAGGTTCTACCAGCAAACCGCTGACTTGATCTTCGATAATCTCTGGAATCCCGCTCAAACGTGTGCTGATGGCAGGGCATCCAGCAGCCAGTGCTTCGAGCAATACCGTGGGCAACGCATCGATGTTACCGTCGGCTGCCTGCACGCAGGGTAGCACGAAGCAACTGCTCTGCCTCATCAGTTGTAGCACAGCACCCTGCTTGAGCGGTCCGGTCAATTCGATTTGTGAAGTCAAGTTTGCGTCTTTGATTTGCTTGAGCAGCCGCGGTCGCTCCCTGCCTTCACCCACGATTTTGCAGCTCACTGGTAGGCCTTGAGTCCGCAGATTCCCGATTGCCTCAATTAGATGGGTGAACCCCTTCTTTTCGATCAACCGACCGACGGCCAGGATCGTGCTATTCTGCATTGAGCTGACGTCCCCGTCGGTACAGAAGCGTTCCACGTCGATTCCGTTGTAGCAGACCCGTACCTTCTCCGCATTAAGTCCCGGCATGTGATCGACCAAGTATCGACGGTTGAATTCCGAAACCGTCACCGTGAACCGCGAAGCGTTGATCTTTCGGGACAACAACACTCGGTTCACGTTGTCGCGGAAAATGTCGAAGGCGTGCAGCGTCATGCTATAGGACAGGCCGCCGATCATGTTGGCTAAGAGGGCTACCGTGGCTTCGTTCGTACCGAAGTGAACGTGCACATGTTTCACGTTTTGCTTCTTGGTCCAGGCTAATAGGTGTCCCGCTTGCATCAAGTCGGACCACGTTGCTCCCGCTTGTCGCAAGGCAGTGCCGGCAGCCCGCATATAGCCGCGCGGATGCTGGCGCAGTCGCGTGGTATGCGCCGACCAAGTCTTGGCCAACGCACCAAGCGCAGTCTCGGGGAGGTAATGGGCCTTCGCTTGGACGCGGCAAACCGATTCATGGAACATCCCCTCATCGGGCCGGCGCATAGAGACAATGCGTACCGGCAGATTCTGCCGCTCCAGCTCAAGGATCTCATTGACCACGAAGGTTTGGCTGAACCGCGGATACATCTTGAGAAGGTAGGCCACATGCTTGGCGGATTTTCGGCTGTTATTCAGTTGTCCATTCGTGGTGTTCATGACAAAACCTCTGCGGGTTGTTGGGCGACCCAAGGCCGGGCTCTGAGTCCATCATGGGTATTTTCCATCACCTCAGATACAATCCGAAGCGTTCGGGTTGCAGTTGCGGTCCAGGTGTGACGATCCCGAACATCCTGCAACGCCGCCAGTGCCATGTTGCGGCACAGATTCCGCTGTGTGCGCACTTGATCTAACTTGGCAAAAAGGTCATCAGGGTTGCCGGGCTCAGAGAGCAGTCCCGTGCGGCCGTCGTCGATGATTTGCTTGATCTGACCGAGTCGCGAAGCAACCACGCATGATCCTGCTGCCATGTACTCGAACAACTTGATCGGCGAGAAATAGAAGCCGTCCATTTGTTTGAACGGAGCAACGGCTGCGTCCATGGCCTTGAGTAGTGCCGGCACGTCTGCATGAGGGACAGCCCCCGTGAAAATAACCGACTGGTCAATCTTCAGGCGGCGGGCAGCTTCTCTCATGGGGACTTCTTGAGGCCCTGTCCCGACAATGAGCAGCTTGGCATTGGAATCGCGATCCAGAAGGCGAGCAAAGGCTTCCAGCAACACATCCACACCATGCCAGACCTTTAGGCTTCCACAAAACCCGACTACAAATTCCGTATCAATCCCCAAGGAAGCTCGACACGATTGGCGGTCCGGGGCTGAATCGAAAAGTTGCACGTTGGCGCCGTTGGGCACCACATGAATCTTGTTCTTGGCAATGCCTCGACTTGCAATTTTCTCGGCTAGAGCATCCGACACCGGTAGAATGGCATCGGCGGCTTCGAGCACACGTTGTTCGATGGTGCGGGCAAGCGTTGCCAATTCGAGCGAACGGAATTGAGCGGCTTCTTCGGTGAGTAGGGCGTTGACCTCGACAACAAAAGGCAGGCTCATCGCCTCGGCTAGATCCAGGCCGACATGGCCCATGAGCGAGAGTCGTTCGATTACCACATCAGGCCGGTTATTCTGCAATGCAGCCAATGCCGGTGCTTGTGCCCAGGCGTTGTACAGCAATGGGCGAAGTTCTTTGGCGACGCCATCGCCCAGGCCTCGAGAGGACATCCAGCGTTTCAACTGTTTCCCGCAACCATCAACGGGTGGGCATCCTGGTGACAGAACCCGTTGGGCTGGGTGCGGCGCATCGGGACCGGGCTGTGGACTGAGGAGCGAGACTGAGTGCCCAGCCTCGGACAGCGCCTGGGTGATCGCCCGCAGGTGGATGGACGCTCCCTTGGTGCCCGAAGGCTTGATGCCAAAATCGCTACATACGTACAGCAAACGCATCGCACGGCTCCGGGTTCCAGAATTCGGTAAAGCGGTCTATCACGCGATCCAATCCGCCCATGTCGAGTCCTTGGATTGGAGCACTCATCCCGTCCGTCAAGATCGAAGTGACCGCATTGGCCATTGAGCGGGGCGTGAGGTCGTCCGGGAACAGAGGCTGTACGATGCCGAGCCCTCTCCAGAGGTCAGCCCGGATAGCCTGTTCCAGGCGGGGCGTGGTACGGGG
>JAJDDP010000003.1 GCA_029260235.1 Phycisphaerae bacterium
CCTCTTTGCAGGCATGTTGATCTTGTCCACTGCCAACGTTAAGCGTTCTGCCCTCTCCTGGCGGCAACACGCAACGGCTACGTTGAGCAGCTGGTCAGCCACCCCTTGACGGCGGGCTGACGGCAAGACGCCCATGTACACCACTTCGATGTCTGCCCGGTTTCTGACTCCAGAGAGGAGAATAACACCGACGGGTTCGTCGTCGCGCATGGCAAGGTGCCACCATTCCGGTCGATGAATGCCCGTCGCAGCGTGCGTCTGCAGTATGTCTTCGACGGGCCGAATGCCGGTGAGTCCCGGGCAATCTTGGCTCTCAATGTAAGTCTGCTCTAACGTCTGCAGAAAGAGAGACCTAGTTTTCTCAGAGAATGTCTGGAAGGTGATAGCCGATCCCTTGGGTAGAAGCGGGATGGGGTCGTCGGTCTTTCTCTCCAAGTATGCCAGATCAGCCAATGGCTTGAAACCTGCCGCGGTGAGATGGGGTATGTGGCTGCGATCTTCCAGCGCGAGAAGAAACTGAATGAGGGTGAGGGATCGATCCCAGGCTTGGATCTGCAATTCGGAAAGAAGGGAAATTAGTGCCTCTCCGCGGATGCCCGTTGCGCTACGACTGGGGACAAAGACTGCCCCTAGCCTCCCGGGAGATTCGATCAACATGACCGCAGAAATGAGGATGTCGGCTCGGAAGGCGCCGATGACTGTCGAGAGGTTGAGCGATTGCTCTAGGATGTAGATCTTGAGCGCTTCTAGCCGCCGCTGAGTCTCACCGGCAGGTTCCCCGCCGACTGAGAGCAAGAACTGCAGCGCGGATTCACGGCGTGGGTCAGCTTCATCAAGTCTTTCTATCGAGAGTCTTTGCATCGGGCGACTTTGAGGGGTAGTTCCTTGGCCTATCGGCCTGATTGGGCTGCGACAATGTCTTGGTGTCTGCCTGCCCCGAAGTGATCGATGTTGAGCGAGGAGCGAGGCACTACAATCGCATGATAAGGGCTGGCCTGTCTGCCGCGCAACGTTGTTCCTGCCGCAGGATACCTGACCTGAACATCCGCTCGCAGAGACGAACCGTGGCGCCATAGTCGATGGATCTGGATGCTGTAGCCCTCAGAGGGTACCGGTCCCATAGCAGCGATCAGCACCATTTCGTGCTCAAAATCGACCGGCCCGAGGTCGATGGGCATCATGTCCAAGCTACCCCGGTCATAGACCGCCGCCCGCAACTTCCGGCCGAAGCGGGAGTGAGCAGCCGATTTCTGGCGCAAGATCGGGATGGTTTCTCCATTTGCCAATAGCTCGACCGTCTGCCCCGGAGCCCCGCTGCAACCGGAGAAAACTGGCCAGGCCAGAATCGTCAAGATCAGAGCCAACGTCTTGCTGTTCATGGGTTCTATTCTAATGCCTCTTCGTGTCAGCGCCGAGTGCCCGGGCCCCGCGCATCTGGCTGTTCTGGCCAACGGGAGATGCGGCGGTCTGGGCAAGGGGCGGGAGGACCAGACGGGCGGTGATCAAGGTTGCACCTGATGCGGTGGTATCTATAATCAGGCCAACACGTTAGCGAAGTTTGCTCAGTTCACCTGCCGGAGAGTTGACACGTTGCCCCGGTCGCTCTATTTGACACTCTCGGTCTTGCTTCCCTCGATGGGTTGCAGCTCGGCTCCGGGTGTCCGCTCCAATCTGGAGGCGGCTGATCCAAATGACCGGGTTCGTGCGATTGTCTCGCTGGTTGATTCGTCTGGGCAGCAGCGCAGCGCGATTGTGGCTGCTTTGGTGGATCGGCTTGAAGACGAGGACGAAGCAGTGCGGGTGTTCGCAATCGCGGGGCTGTATCGGATCACAGGTGAGCGGTTAAGGTACAAGCCATCTGGCGCGATAGAGGAGCGGCATCGATCGGTTGAACAATGGCGCAGTCGCCTCCAACGAGCTGCGGAAGATTTGAAGAAGTCGCCTTAACTGAGGCTAGGATTGCGTTGGATAACGAGACGCGCAACCAATCTGTTTGTATTCAGATTTCCAGCGATCCGGCCCATTTGCCACGGATTCGCGAAGCTATCCAGCAAGTGGCAATGAACATCGGATTCTCAGAGGAGCAAATCGGCAAGATGACCCTTGCTGTCGATGAGGCCATAGCCAACGTGATCAAGCATGGCTACTGCGGCTGCAACGATCAGCCCATCGAAGTGCTGATAAATCCTGTGGAGCGGGATGGCCACCAAGGCATCAAGTTAGTCATACGCGATTTTGGCAAGCAAGTATCCCCAGAGAGCATTTGTGGGCGCGACTTGGATGACGTCAAACCAGGAGGATTGGGCGTTCATATTATTCGATCAATCATGGATGAAGTCATTTATAGCAAAGCGGACGGGGGCGGCATGCAGCTCGAACTGATGAAGTTGAACAAACCATGAGCATTTCTACCATAAAAGAGATTCGGAGAGGCCCCAGTGGTACGGTGGTGGAAGCCCAGGGCGACATCGACCTTCGGTTTCAGCCGGAGTTCCAAAAGGCGCTGCTCGGGGTCTGTGGCGAGAAGCCTCCTCGATTGGTGATTCACCTGGGCCTCGTCGAGTATATGGATTCTTCGGGTGTCGGCACTCTGGTTAAGATTTCTCATACCGTCAAAGTGAATAAGGGGAAACTGGTTCTGGTGGCGCCCAACGCAAGAGTCCGCAGCATCTTCGAGATCACTACGCTGGACAAATACTTCACTATTCTTGATACCGAAGAAGAGGCATTGGAGATATGAGCGACTCGCCGGCACCACGAGGCGAAGGTCGCGCGGGTCTTCACTCTGCGGTGGAGCTGATCGGTCGGACGGCCGCGCGGCGATGGGGTGATGTCCACGAGCAGGTTTCTTATATTGGTGCCCTCGCTATCCTGGTCAAGCTGACCCTGATCTGGTGTTGGCGAGGATTACTCGGAAGCCAAGTAAGATTTCGCTGGAACGCCCTATTGGATCAGCTGGTTCGGGTGGGGGTTCGGGCGATTCCAATCGTGGTTCTGGTTGAAGTCTTCATCGGCATCATACTCGCACTGCAAATGGCTCCCACCCTGGCCAGCTATGGCCAATTGGAGAAAGTGGCGGACATAATCGCCATCGCTATTGTTCGCGAATTGGGGCCTCTGCTCACTGCCATTGTCTTGAGCGGATTTGCCGGGGCGTCCATCGCGGCTGAGATGGGGTCCATGGTGGAATCCGAAGAAGTCAAAGCCCTGCGAGCGCACGCCCTGAATCCGTACCATTTTCTCGTGGTGCCGCGATTCCTGGCTACGGTCATTGCCTTAGTCGGGTTGTCCGTCGTAGCCGATGTCGTCGGCGTGTTCGGCGGGTTGCTCACCTCGGTACTCGTGCTGGATGTTTCTTTCTGGGGCTACATTGATGCGACTCAAGCGGCGCTAAGCCTGCAGGACTACTTGACTGGGCTGTTCAAGGCGGGGGTTTTCGGCGTGCTAATCTCCATGATCGCTTGCCACGAGGGGCTGAGTGTGAGGGGGGGGGCTGAAGGTGTGGGCCGGGCAACTACAAGCACGGTCGTCAAGTGCATCGTCGCACTCATTGGTACCGATGCCGTGTTCACAGCTATGTTCTACGTCTGGGGAATTTGAATGCCCGGCAACGACGTCGTCATCTCGATCAAAGACATGGTCAAAGAGTTTCCCACCGCATCGGGAACTCCGGCACGCGTCTTGGATGGGGTGACTCTGGACGTCCAGCGGGGCGAGACGCTGGTAATCATGGGCGGCAGTGGGTGTGGCAAGAGCACGATGCTCAACTGCCTCATCGGCGAGTACGAAATCAGCCAAGGGCGCATTCTCTACCAGACCAAGGAAATGGATAAGCCGGGCGACATCGCCCAGATGAGTGAAGTCAAACTCAACCAAGTGCGAAAGCGAATCGGCATCCTTTTTCAAAGCGGGGCGCTGTTCAACTCGATGACGGTGGCTGAAAATGTCGCTCTGCCGCTGCAGGAGCATTCCGAGGTCGATGATGCAGTCATTGATGTCGTGGTGACCATGAAATTGCAGCAGGTCAAGATGCTCCCACACCGCGACAAGATGCCGGCCCAGCTGTCTGGCGGGCAGAAGAAACGGGCGGGGTTGGCCAGGGCGACGGCACTGGATCCAGAGATCCTATTCTACGACGAACCGTCGGCGGGACTTGACCCGGTGACCAGCGCCGCAATCGATGAGTTGATGATGGACCTGTCCAAGAAGTTGAATGTGACTTCCGTAGTAGTGACCCACGAGATGGACAGCGCGTTTCGCATCGCCGACCGGATGGTCATGCTCGAGAAAGGGCGCGTCTTAAGCATCGGCCCTCGCAGTCAGTTTGAGAGCATTCGCGATGCGGCACCGGAGTCACTTAAGACCGTTGACGAGCGTCTGATCAACCAGTTCTTGAACGGGTCCAGCGAAGGGCCACTCACCGATGCCGAGGGCATGAGTGAATTCGAAAAACTTATCGGTGTACAATAGGATCGAGGCGTGATGGCAAGGCAGACTAACTATTTCTCGCTGGGCATATCGGTCATTGTGATCGCGATACTGTTCTTTGCGATCCTAATGTTCGTGGGCGGACGCGGCTGGGGTACGAGTTACCATGACTACGTCGTGCGCTACCCAGCCAACTATCCCCTTCCTGACGAGATCAAGCCCGGCGCCGGCGTTCATTGCGGAGCGTCGCTGGTCGGCCAAGTCACCGAGTTCGAGTTGAAGCTGGGCACCGATGATGAGGGCGAGTCGAGATTGTGGGCCTTTGTGGACATCAAAGTCGATCAGATCATTCAGTTGCGCAGCTCTTGCCGTATAGTTGCCCGTGGTTTGGTGCTTGGCGGAGGTGGGAAACTGGTTATCCTCGACCCGGGAACGCTCGGCGACATCATCGAGCCTGGTTCGACGATCGATGGAGCGCCGGCAGCAACATTTGATGCAGCCCTGGACATCATGACCGGCGAGCTGGATCCGAGCAATCCGCGAGGGCTGTTGACCAGCATCAAGCAGCAGCTCGATCCGAACGACGCAAGAAGCTTGATCACCAAAATCCACGCATCGATGGGCGATCTCAACCTGGTCACCAAGCGAATCGCTATTCAGCTCAATCCGGGTGACCAAGCTGCACTGATGGGCAAAATGCTAGCCATCATGGACAACGTAAATGAAATCACCGTTGAGCTTCGGGAGCAGATGCGGACTGAATCGGACACGGCAATGCTGGCCAAGCTTCACGTCACCTTGGATACGCTGAATGCAGGTTTGATGGAAGCAACTGGCGTCCTAACTGAGAACAGAACAGCCATCAAGGGCACGATGGCGAACTTGCAAGAAACTTCAGATACGGTTCGCAGTCGAATTGTCGAACCGATTGCTCAGGAACTGGACCGCAAGAACATCGGCGGTCTTCTAGCCACCCTGCACAGTTCGTTTAGCATGGTCAATGCCAGTCTGGCCAACCTTGAAGTCGTCACTTCGCGGGCCAAGTCTATGACCGTGCTAAATGAGAGCAGAATTAACCGCTTGATCGTCGATGCCTCCGAGATGGCCATTCATCTGAGTGCAGCCGGTAAGGACCTGCGCCGCAATCCGTGGCGGTTGTTCTATCGGCCCTCCTTGGACGAAACAAAGGAACTCAACATCTTTGACGCTTCACGGGAATTCTCGATGGCAGCAGCGCGTTTGGATGATTCGGTCGCGCAGCTGAAATCGCTGATGGAAAACTACGGCGGAGCAGTACCGGTTGATGCGCCGGAAATCGCCGCAATCAAGGAGCGGCTAGGTCAGACGTTTGAGGACTACAAGAAGGCCGAAGAGGCACTCTGGAATCAACTCGAAATCACCCCACGGTAGGTTCATGGAAGAATACGACGTCGTTATTGCCGGTGCCGGCACAGCCGGAGCAACTGCTGCTGCATTGCTCGCTGCAAACAAGCGCAGCGTGGTTTTGCTGGAACGTGATGCTTTGCCGAGAAGCTCGCCTTGCCCAGCCTGGGTCAACAAGGCTGCTTCCCCGATCCTAGAGGCCATCGGCCTAATGCCGAAAGTAGTTTTTCAGCAGCCCCTGACCGACGTTCGATTCCTGGATGCATCGTTGGAGAAATCCGCCAGCCCAGAAGTAGATGGAGCCGCAGCAAGTCTGGTCCAAAGAGAGGAGCTCATCGATACGCTGGTTCAGGCCGCAACCAGTGCGGGTGCCAGGCTGTGTCACGATACCCAAATCCATGACTTCTCGCCCAAGGAAGGCGGCGTCGAGGTCCACACGTCCTCCGGGGAAACGATTCTCGGCCGCACACTCGTGGTTGCCCTCGGCCCGGGCAATCCCCTAATAGAACCTGTACTGGGGCATTCTGTGCCGGCCCAGCAGGGGCGATGGTCTGCCATGATCTCTACAAACGTCAAGGGCGATTCGAAGTCGGCTGCGTCAGCCTATGTGGTATTGGGGCTGAACAAGGAAGGGGCGTTTGGGCTGATCTTGCAGAAAGACAAAGTAGCACGCATCACGGTCGGCGCGTCCCAATCCGCTGTCGAAGCCCCCAGGTTGTTGGCTGCCTTGTGCACTCGGCTTCAAGCCAAGGGCATCTTGCAAGCAGATCTCTCTGCCCTGGCGATCAAATCAAAGGCCTATTGCGTGCCAGCAGCAGCCGCGTTGGATATGGACTCTCATGTGGGCAAACATGCCCTGGTGATCGGTGAAGCGGGCGGTTTTGTCTCGGCCTGCAGTGATGAAGGAATCTATCCAGCCATGTGGTCGGCGCAAATCGCTGCCGATGTAATCCATGCTGCCCTGGCCAGTAAGCACAGCCAAGACACGCTCATGGAGTTCGATTCCAAGTGGCGGATGGCTATGGCTGAGTACCTTCGCCCTCCGAACACCGACATGCAATTTCTGATCCCGCTGATCTTCTCCAATCAACCCATGGCAAACCGGATGGCCAAGGCGTTCTTTTGTGGAGAGAACATCTAATTCTTGCCCGATGGCGGCCCAGCCCTGATTGGCTGAGACCGCCAAGACAGTTCGAGCTATGCAGCGTCATCGAGCTTGGCTGACAAGTCCAGGGAAAGGATGTCGCTCCGGTCGCGAATGTACATGGTCGTACCAACGATGGTAGGTGCCGACCAACATCGCGATTCTGATATCTTGCACTCCGAAATGACTTCAATTCCCTCGGGGCTTATCTTGGCCAATCCGAGTTTTCCTTGCTCATCCAGGAAGTACAACTTCTCATCGGCATAGCAGAATGTTGCTTTGGCATAACCCCGCTGCCGCCAGGCGACTTTGCCCGTGTGGACATCGAGGCAGGACAAGAAGGCCGGGCCGTCTTGGCCGCTGGGAGCGTAGACGTGATCGCCCAGGCGGATCGAGTTACCAAAGTGGACCCGAACCTTACGCGTGTACCAAAGCTCCTCTGCCTTGATCTTACCGTCCTTAGTGGACAGTTTGATCGCCCGGCTGCCTGATTTGTAGGCCGAGGAGCAAAAGATGATGTCATCATCGCCATACACGGGCGAACCCATGTTGGATGCGTCGGGCATGGCGTGCTCCCAGAGGAGACTGCCATCAGCAGGGTTGATGCCTACGATTTTTTCGCTAACGATCGCGACTAGCTGGGCCTGGCCGTGATAGTCGGCCAAGATCGGAGAGGAATGGCCCACATCAAATGACTGACTCTTCCAGGCGACGCTGCCGTCAGATTGGTTGAAGGCGACAAATGTTTCACCCTCGCCGCCCGCCATGGTGATCACGGTGTCCTTGTAGGCGATGGGGCTGATCGAATAACCAAAGCGTCCCGCCTTGCATCCGTGCTCTGACACCAGGTCGTGCGCCCAGAGAACCTCGCCCGTCTTCTTGTTTAGGCAATGAAATCTTGCCGTGAATCCGCTCGTGAAAATCCGGTCACCGACAATGAGGGGTGTCGGGTTCGGTCCCCAGCCGAAACCATCCGTTTGGCCTTCCAGCGCGGGCGCCTCATACTTGGATTCCCAAATGGTCTTGCCGCTCTTCGCGTCCAAGCAGACCACCGTTTCTTCTGGACCTGGCTTGCCATCGTCGCCGAGGGTGCGGTACATAGTGAACAGGCATCCATCGTCCACGATAATCGTCGAATAACCATCGCCCAGAGTACGCTTCCACAGGTGTTTGGGGCCGCCCTCGGGCCACTTGTCGGCCAGTTTGGCGGGAGCTGCTTTGAAATCTCGATTGGCACCGCCCCATTGAGGCCACTGTGCCTGGGCGGCCTGCCCTGCACAGAGTACACAGAGCGTGACTCCAAGGGCGGCTATCCTGCGGCCTTGAAGCTGCGATTGGGTCGTCTGCTTCATTTGGATTCAATCCTCTCTTTGGGAACTTGGGCCCAAATATATCTGATTTGTGATATGTTTCGGCTTAGTCTACGCCTAAGTTCAATGCCATGATTATCTTTCTGTCGCGGACTAGGAGCGTTTGGCCCACCAATGTCGGTGCTGCCCAGGCTTTGCTGCCCAGCATCGCGTGCTTGCTGTCTATGGTGAATGCCTCGGGAGTCGCAGAGGCCAGGGCCAAATGACCATCCTGATCCACCAGAATAAGTTTGCCGTCGGCGAGTAGGGCAGTTGCCTTAGCCAACCCCCGCTCTCTCCACGCGAGCTTCCCGGTCTTCACATTGATGGCCCCGAAGAAGGAAGGCCCGTTGTCACCGCTGGAGGCATAGACGAAGTCGTCGATGCGAATGGCATTGCCGTGATGAACCTTCATCTTACGCTTGTGCCAAAGCTCCTCGACCTGCGTCTTGTCACCTTTTCGGGAGAGCTTGAGCGCCCTACTGCCGGTCTTATAAGCCGACGAGACGAAGAGGATATTGTCTTCGCCGAACAGGGGCATGGATGCGTTGACGTTCCAGTCAGTTTTGTGGTCATACTGCCACAGCGAATCGCCGGTCTTGGGATCAAGGCCCACCACCAAATCTTCGACGAACATGACCAATTGATCCTGCCCATCGAGATTGATTAGCACTCCGGTCGAATAGGCATTGCCGAAATCGTGCCGGCTCCAAACTACCGAGCCACTTTCCTGGTCAAATGCCATCACGCCGGCGCCTTTGCCTCCGACGGGGAGAATAACGGTCTTGCCATAGGCAACAGCGCTGGAAGAGTATCCCCAGAAAAGCTCCGTTGCCCCGTATTCCTTTGCCAACTCATGCGACCACAGTTTGTGGCCATCCTTCGTGTCTAGGCAGTGGAGGTGGGCGTCGATGCCCGCGACGAAAAGTCGGTCGCCGACGATGAGTGGTGTTGCCCGAGGGCCGGTGCCAAAGCTACGGTCCATTTTCTTGGGGAATCGCGGTTTGTACTTGAATTCCCAGATGGTCTCGCCTGAAGAGGACGCCATGCAAATGACGGCTTGCTTGCCGCCGCTCTCGTACATGGTGTAAAGGCGATCCTCGTCAGCCAAGATGGTGGAGTATCCGTCGCCGAGGGGACGACTCCAAAGAACCTCTGGCCCCTTCTCGGGCCAGTGATCGGCAAGGTCTGCGTTCTTGACCGTGAAGTCTCGATTCGGTCCACCGAACTCCAGCCATTGGCCTTGGGCAGAGGCGACCGCAAATCCAGAAGTAGCTATCGCCAGGATCAAGCAGCGACCGATGGCCGAAGCAGGATAGCATGGGTTCATTTCTTGGCCTCCTCGGGCGGTGATTTCTTGCTCAAACAATACACAGTTCCGTCGAGGGTGCCCACAACCAGGCATCCTCGTGCAACCGCCGGTGAGGCGATGATGGCCGCCCCGGCTTCAAAGCGCCATTTCTCTTTACCACTGCTGATATCCAACTCGTACAAGTTGCCGTCCGAGCTGCCGACGAAGACGCGATTGCCCACTACAACCGGCGAGGAATCTACGCGTGCTTTGGTTCGGAATGACCAGAGCTGTTGGCCGGTCCCTGGGTCGAACGCCCGGACGCACTTGTCCCGGCCGCCGATCACGACCGTGTCCTTAGTGATTGCTGCAGAGGCCATGTAGGGGAATTGGCGGTCAGGATCTTCAAATCGCCAGCGAACCTTTCTAGCGGCTAAGTCGATGCCCAACACCTGATTGCCGTAGGTGCCCACATACACACCCGACTCAGCCACAGCGGGTGACGTCCCGGTCACCGATCCCATAGCGATTCGTTCGACAAGCTTGCCGTCGGTGATGTTGACGACATGAAGCCCCTCGTCGCATCCAGCTACGATGGCTTGTTGCCTGAAAACGCCAGGCGAGCCGTGGATTTTTCCCTCGGTTTCATACTTCCAAATCAATCGGCCGTCGTTCGCCTCGAGGCAATAAAGATGGGCATCGTAGGAGCCAAAGAGGATGCGCCCCTGGTAATGGTTTGCGGATGAGAAGATTTGTCCATCCGTCTCAAACGTCCAACGTTCCTTGCCGGTCGAAGCGTCTAACGCGTGCAGGATGCCGTCGTCGTCGCCGAAATAGACCATGCCTTTGAGAACCAGCGGCGAGGCCTGTAGCGGGACTTCGTCTTGGGCTTGGAAGCTCCATTTTTCTTGCCCGGTTGCAAGATCAATCGCGTAGAAGATGCCTTCTTCGCAACCGAGATAAACCGTGCCCTCAACAATCGCAGCCGTGGAGGCTACTGCCTCTGCCGCCTGGAATGTCCAACGCACGCTCAGCGAAGACGGCAAATCATCATGCGAAACCCCGGTAAGCTGCTCGTTCCCGCGGAACATAGGCCAGTCATCCGCAGCGGCGGCACTGGCCACGCAAAAGAACGTGCCCAACAGGATCGGCGCGAAAGCAACAATCCGCAGCCCGGGCGGCGAACCATGAATCATATTGCTAGCCCTGCATTTTGGTCTGTCTCTGTTGGCGTTGATCAATGTTCTAACTCGGCTTGAATCGAAGCACCATGGCTGCCCCTGCACCCGCTAGTAGGATACCCACATAGAACAGGGCTGACGGCGCCTTGTTCGGTTTGTCCCAGATCATGGAGACGATGGTGTTCATCACCGGCGCTCCCGCAAAGACAGCCGGGGCAACATAAATAGGTTTTCCACCGTACCGCATCGCCAAGATGATGAAGAATGCACCCACTGCTCCCAGCACGCCGGCTAGCAATGAAATCCGGATGCCCTTGCCCGCGCCTGAAAACTGAAGGTCATTGCTGGCCATCAGCGCTGCCGCAGGCGCAACCACAGCCACTAGAAAATAGGCGACACCCACGAAAAGGAAGGCCTTGAGCGCTCCATTCTTGCCGCCAAAGATGACTTGGCCATGATGGATGGTCGGCACATAAGCACCCCAACACAAAATGACGCCGATGACACAAAACAGCCAAGTTGACTTCATTGAATTCTCCAGAAATTAGGTTGTCGTTTGCGTCTAGTACCTCATCAGGAATTGTCCGGTCCGATTTTGCGATTCGATCCTAGTCTCTACTTACCCAGGCCCTCGAACTTTTCTCGAATGTCGTCGGGGATGGGGCATGATTGGAAAGTTTGGTTCTGCATCCGGCAGCACACCATGGTCGTCTTACCTTCGGCCACTGGTTCGTTGTTCAACGTGAAGGCAACACGATAGGTGATTGATCGATCACCGACTTGGCTCACCTGGAGGTGGCATTGGATTTCATCTTCAAAGCGTGCCGGCTTGTGGTACACGAATGAGACTGATTTTCGTGGCCAGGACAGGTGGGCATCGCCGTCGCGGCGAATCACATTCAGGCCCAGCGAACGCCAGAATTCGTGCTCAACATCCTCCATCACTCGAAAGTAGTTGGAGAAGTGCATGACGCCGGCGAGATCGGTGTCGCAGAATCGTACACGACGGCTGGTTAGGAATTCAGCGCCCATGATTTGCCCTGCCGAAGAATTTTCCGAGCGTCGCCTCGGACGGTGGGGCGGTTACCAAGGATACAAGCACCAACGCGGCGGAGGAACACGCGATCATGGTAGCCACCGGCATCATCCCGAAGAACAAGAACGCGCGGTTGCTGCCATAGCCGCTCTGGGCAAATAGCCAGATCCAGGC
The DNA here is from genome assembly GCA_029260235.1 of Phycisphaerae bacterium. Lineage (GTDB taxonomy): Bacteria > Planctomycetota > Phycisphaerae > UBA1845 > UBA1845 > OFTM209. The sequence goes on from JAJDDP010000003.1 coordinate 11,987, forward strand.
GATGGTTGCAGCCAGTACACAGGCATACGCCCCAAACTTGGTGGTTCGCCGCCAATAGAGGGAAGCCAATACCAACGGAAACAGGCTGGCGAATCCGCTGAAACACCACACCGCCAGCGTAAAGACGCTGCCAGGCCTAGTCTGAGCAAGCAGATAAGTTACCAAGACGATTAGCACGACAAACGCCCGACCGACCAAGATCTTCGTTCGATCACTAAGCCCTTTCTTGCCTGCGTAGTGGGCGACGATGTCGTTGGTGAAAATGCTGCCAAGGCAAAGAAACTGCGAATCCAATGAAGACATGATCGCCGCCAAAATTCCAGCCGTGAGTAGGCCTCCCAGCACGGGGCTGGTGAGTTTGTTGACCATGAATCCGAGCACGGCGTTGGGGTTGCTAAACCCATAAGGAACCACCGGTTTTCCGTCGATCACCGCCGACGTCGCCCACGCACCCAGCAACACGCAGGGCACCCAGACGATCATGATCAGAATCGGATGGGCGATCACCGAAAGCCGAAAAGATTTCGCCGACTTGGCCGTAAGCCAGTGTTGAAACAGATGGGGAAACATGCCCACGCTCAAGGGAATGAACAGATAAGAGAGAAAGTGCATCTGAGAAATACCATGCGGCTTGACGGCTGGTTTGGGTTTTCGACCGCGCTCTTCGACCGGTTTGGATTCCCAGCCAGCCATGCGCTTTTGGTAGACGGCGGTTTCGCCGTGGTATCGCGTCATCGGATCGTCCTCTCGAACGGTCCTCCGCAGCTTGTCAGGGTTGTATTCTTGCACCATCGCCGTGGCTTTTTTGACGCCGCCGAGCTTGTCGGCGATGACCAGAAATGTCACCAGGCCAAGGACGATGAAGACAATGGTCTGAAATGTATTGGCCCAAGC
>JAJDDP010000021.1 GCA_029260235.1 Phycisphaerae bacterium
TGAGATAGACATTGACGCGAGCGTGGCTACCTCTGCTACGGTCAGTTGCGTCAATGGTGGCGATCTGAGTGCCTCAGCCAGCGTCTCGCAGGCTGGTAGCACGGTTACGGTCACCCTCGCCCCGGCACTGCCGGATGGCGATGCTTGCACCATCACCCTCGACTGCGGCGCCAGCGTTTGCGTCCGTGGCTTGGCTGGTGATGTCGACCGTAACGGTATCGTCTCGACCGGTGATGCCTCAATCATCAAGCCTCACTTCGGCCAAAATGCTACGACCGCAGGGGCTGAGTTCGACTTCGATCAGAACGACATCGTCTCTACCGGCGATGCCTCGATCGTCAAGCCGCGCTTCGGTAACACCGCCGTGGCTTGTCCGTAAGGAGCGTGAATGCAAGAGGGCGCAAACGCCCAAGAGCACAGCGATGTGCAATTGAGTTAAGCGTCTAAAGCGTTGACAATCCAATCTCACTAATCCCCGCCCGCGATGGCCAACTGGCTGTCGCGGGTGGTTTTTATTGCGCATCCGCAGCGATCCTAAGACCGCAACGCGGCAAGAAGCCGGCCCCGCTACGCTTCCGAGAAACCGGCCAGGGTCCGCATAACGCTGCCGACAGGCAGGCCGATGCTCCTTAAATGTGAGTGCAGAGGCCAACCAACGACCTGCGAACCCTGATGAAGGGACCGTGGTGGTCTGATTGCAGAATCTGTCGTCATGTCACTGGCATGGATGCTGATATCGGTCGAAAGGATCAGGCAGGGCTATTGATTGACTCGGTGATTGCTGCGGCATACGATCAGGAATATATGGAGGGGTAGGGTCGAATGCTGCATTTCTACCGACCAGCATTCGCGCTGCTGGGATTTGCCCAATGACTGACATGATCGCGTATGGAATGCGGCAGATTGCCGCAAGAATCGTATCGTAGGCGTTGCCACGATTTAGTGGACCACGAGTTAAGCAGGCCGGAGATAGGCGCAAATGAAAACCGACGTCGCAATTATCGGCGCAGGCCCTGGAGGAGTCGCCAGCGCGCTCTTCCTGGCCCAAAGGGGCATCAGCTCAGCTATCATCGAGAAAGACGAATTTCCGCGATTCCATATTGGGGAGTCTCTGACTGGCGAATGCGGAAACTGCCTGAGAATGCTCGATCTCGGCCAAGAGATGGTAGAGGCTAAGCATCCGGTGAAGTGGGGCGTGACCGTATACGGCCCCGAGGGCAAGAACTCATTTTGGATACCGGTGATGGCCCGATCTCCCGAGAAAGGGCTGACCGAAGCTTCCACCTGGCAAGTGCGTCGAAGCACGTTCGATAACATGTTTCTTGATCATGCACGTCAGCGAGGGGCTGATTATATCAGGGGCGAAGTGGTCGATCTTATTCGCAATAGCCAGAACGATATTGCAGGCCTGAAAATCAAGGACGACAGCGGTGCAATGCAGGACATCGAGTCAAAGGTTGTCGTCGACGCGTCGGGGATGGCCACCGCGCTTTGTCATCTGGGCGCTACCGGAAAGAAAGATCGCGGAAACTATGACAAGCAGGTGGCGATCTTCTCGCACCTGAAGGGCACGCTGCGCAAGCCAGCCGGCGACCAAGAAGATAAACACAAGGACAACACCTTGATCTTCTACCAGTCCAAGGATCATTGGGCTTGGTACATCCCGCTTGATCAAGATGTGGTTAGCATTGGAATCGTGACCCCGACCGAATATTTCTCCTCCAAGGGTGAGAGCAAGCACGATTTCTTCATGAGAGAAATCAAGGAACTAAATAGCGAGTTGGCTGACCGCGTAGAGGATGCTTCCTTGGTCGAGGAGGTGCGAGGAGCTTCAAATTACTCGTACCACATCAAGGATTTTACGGGCAAGAACTTCTTGTGTGTTGGTGATGCCCACCGCTTCATCGACCCGGTTTTTTCGTTCGGGCTTTACTTCAGCATCAAAGAGGCCCAGTTCGCAGCCGAGGCTATTGACGGATTCTTGAAGGGCAAGAACGCCGACGCAGAAAACCCGTTTGCAGATTATCAACACCACTGTGAAGGCGGCATGGATGTGATCCAAGAAGTGCTCGATTGTTTCTGGAACCATCCGATGGCTTTCTCGGTGATGGCCCATACCCGCTATCACGAAGACTTCATTGATCTGTTCGCAGGCAGGGTCTATCTCGACGAGGAGCCGGCAGGGTTGAAGGCGATCCGGGCGATCAATCAACGCGGTGAGCAGGCGGTGACGGCCTAGCCTTTTGTGGGCGTTTCAGTCGGCATAGGCACGGATACCGGTGGCTTGTCGAGCACATTGCGTCAGACCAGCATGATCAGCCCCATCCAAGAGTGGCGGGGCTATGTTCTATCATTGGGGGGAGGGGTTGGTGGGATCAGATTCAAAAAGTTCGTTCTTGCCGATTCCCCAGCGGCAGTCCACCCCCACCCAGATGTGGCCCTTCCTGGTCTGGCTGGGTACTTTCTATGCTATTTGGTTGGCCGTCGTTGTTGTGGGCAACCACTGGAGCGAGATTGGCCGGCACTGGGGAATTGCCCTAGCGATGGCCGCTGGTTCTTATTGTGCTGGCTCAACGCCCATGGGCGGCGGGACGGTTGGCTTTCCCATCCTTTGCCTTCTGTTTGACGAGCCGGCATCGCTGGGGCGCAATTTTAGCTTGGCCATCCAATCCATTGGCATGGTCTCAGCCAGTATCTTCATCTTCTGCCAGCGGACTCAGTTGGATTGGCGGATGCTCGCGTGGACTTGCGCGGGGGCATTGATCGCTGCACCACTGGGGGCGGTATTTGTTGCTCCGATCGCACCGGATCTCTTCGTGAAGTTTCTCTTCGCCGTGATTTGGGCAAGCTTCGGGTTGATGACCTTGTTCAAGATCCGCGAAATTGCCAAAGTCCACGGTATCACGCCCACCTCAGCTCTGCTGGACAAGGAAGTAGGCTTGGTCATCGGCGCCATCGGCGGGCTGATGGCTTCGATCACCGGCGTGGGGATCGACATGGTTCTGTACGCGGTGCTGGTTCTCCTGACTCGGGCTGATTTGAAGATTGCCGTGCCCACTTCGGTGGTGGCGATGGCCTCCACTTCCGTCGTCGCCTGTTTCGCCAATCTTGCCCTCGGAACGATGACTGAGGCTGTGTATGGCAATTGGTTAGCCGCTGCTCCGATTGTGGCCATCGGTGCCCCTTTTGGGGCATTCGTGGTCAGCAAGATATCTAGAGTGCCGACGCTGGTCATCGTTTCAATCCTGTGCGTGGGGCAATTCGTGTGGACCTGCATCCATGAAGCGGTAGGGTGGGGTACGTTGGCTCTGGCGTTAGGCGGCGTAATGGCCTTCAACGCCATATTCCACTTCATGTATGCTTGGGGCGGTCGACTGGCGATCAAGGCTCATCGCATGGACGCGCTCACCGAAGTAGAAACCGTCGAGAGTTCATCGGGACGCTCAAACCAGAAGTTGCTTTCACTATCATCTGATTGAGCACTCGAGCGCCAAGCTGCTGGGCATCACTGTCGCAACCCCGCACAGATATTCGTAGTATGGTGGGACCATGGCCAACGTACAGCGTCAAATGCGTGCCGGTTTTTTTGTTATGCCTCTGGCCCTGGGCATGCAGATGCTGGCTATGTTGCTCGTAGCCCGGAACCTGGGGACCGAACGCTTCGGTATCTTCTCAGTCGTTTTTGCGACAATGAACATAGCCAACTTTGTGGCTGAGATGGGCATGGGCACCATCATCACCAAGTTGGTGGCCGAGCGAGACAAACCACCATCCCACTACATCGCCCTTGCCTTGCCGCTGATCTTGGCCGCATCCCTTCTTGCTGCTATTGTCCAGATTAGTGTTCTGTTGGTCATGTTCCCCGTCGAAAAAATCTCAACTGCCGCGGTGTTGGCTTCGGTGAACGTTGTACTGTTTAGCCAATCTATGGTTCTCTCGTGCGCTATCCGCGGCTTAGGGCGGATGGGGCAGTGGATGAGAGGGTTCCTCGTCCACAAGTTTGTGCTTGTATTGTCCGTTCTAGGTTGCCTGATTCTTCTCGATGGCGGCATCGCTTTGGCGCTGTTGGCCTGGACGATTGCAAACTTGGCTGTCTTTGCTTACTACCTCGGTTGCGTCTGGGGAGAAATCTGGAAGGGGCAGATGTCCTGGCAGCCCAAGGAAGCGCGGGCTTTGATTGCCGATTCGATACCCGTCGGTCTGATCTCAGCCGCCAATCAATTCGGCATGCATTTGGATACGTTGATCCTGGCTATCCTGCTGCCCGAAAGTGCCGTGGGCATGTATGCAGCCGGTCAACGATTAACCCAGCCGGCCCGGCAAATCTTGCACGGGGCTGTAAGTACGCCCGCCTTTCCGGGACTCTGCCGAGCAGCTCAAGAAGATTCGGCTGAGTTCAACAAACTGGCCAATCACTTGAATCGAATTCAGTGGATGGCGGGCCTGCCATTAGCTGTTGCAGGATTTGCAGCTGCGCCGCTAGTGATGCCCATTCTCTTGCCGAAATTTACTGAGACCCCAGCCGTCATTTGGATTGTCGCCTGGGCGTTGCCAGCCGCCTGCGTGACACTCCAGCTTCGATACAACTACATCGCCATGTCTGCCCAGAGCCGATTCCTGAAATTCTCCGGCTCCTACTTGGTGGTCAAGTGTGCGTTGCTCTTTCTGCTCACCAAGCTGTACGGCATCTGGGGTGCGTGCTGGGCATCGGTAGCAGCTGAACTGCTCTTCATGGGCCTGGCGATCCTTGGTGCCGATCGGCAGCGGGCCAAGTTCTCGCTAGGCGGCGGCGCTCTGCCCGCCATGATCGTTACCGGCGCGTTCGTCGCGGTCCTCTGGTTCGTTCGAGACAACCAATGGCTGATGGCGGGGATGGGCATGGCTTACCTGGCTGTGGCTGCCGTTGGGGTGAATCGCCTGCTCCGCTCAGTGCGACAAGAAGCACGCCGGCACACAGATTCTGCCTCGCCCACCGATTCAGCCAACGAGCCAGCTGTGCCCCAGTCTTGAATGAAGGGAAAGGCGGGCGTGGAGCTCTTCAGTCAATCTTCCTGCTCAGAGACAAGCTGTGGCACTGATTCCCGGACCAGTTCGGGGCGACGACCCATCCATTCTCGCATCATGCGGTCGTCAATGGGGATATTACCGAAACGGGCGGCTTCCATAGCTGCGGCCGCATTTCCGAGATATGCGGCTTCGATCAGCGGGACGTCCGAAGCCAACGCCAGCGTAGAGGCGGCCAACATCGCGTCACCGCAGCCAAGCCAATCCAGAGCGCGATCCGCAAAGCTGGGTAGATGTTCGCTGACTAGCCGACCGGAATAGTCGGCGCTCGCAGGATCTTGCGAACGGCGGTCGAAGACGACCAACCCGCGTTTGCCTAGGGTGACGAACAAATGGCGTGCATTGGTTCGCTGAAGTGCCTGCCAAGCGACGAGGGTGAGTCCCTGTTCGAAGTCGTGTAATGTTGCCCGGAGCTCCCGCTCAGTCGGTGTCAGCAAATCAACGTCTTTGAAATGAGTCAGATTGCCCCGCCGGCCGCTGACGTCTGCGGCGAGTATCTTGACTTTCTTCCGCAGCACTGGCAACGCCCTACCAAGCAGGCCTCCGGTAAGGGTTCCGTACCCAAAATCACAGAAGATCACCGCGTCGACTTGGGCGGCATGTTGCTCAAGCACTTTGGCAACCTGCTGCTCGGACAGAGAATCGAGCGGTTCGTTTTCGGCGGACTCAACCCTTAGGAGTTTCTGCTCTTCGACCAAATACCGTGTCTTGGTGGCTAGCTTGCGACGGGCGGGGACGAGCACGCTGTCAATGCATTCGTCCGCGAGCACGAGTTCGACCTGATCGCGGGATTCGTCCTTACTGATCGAGCTGACCAAACAAACACTGGCCCCAAGGGCAGCCGCATGACGGGCTACGATGGCTGCTCCGCCTACGTAGGTCTTTTGTTCAAGCTCGCAAAGAGACATCATCGGTGATTCGCTGGCGATGTCGATGGCATCACAAAAGACATAGCGGTCCAGCACGATGTCCCCCACCACCAGCACCCTTAGTCCAGAGAACCGATCCAAGGATGACTTCATGGTCTGCTGCGAGAGGTTGTGGCGGCGGCAGATCAGGTTGAGGCGATGAGATTCCAGGTCCGCTTCGCGGCCCATCGTTTCCAGGATTTGGGTCGAGCTAAAGACGACGTCGCCGCTGGAGAAGATGACCTTGCCGCCGTGTTCTTCGACGATCTGCTGCTCCCGAAGAAACCCCGGATGAGGGGAGTTCTCGTACTCAGCGCCTTTGACGTAGACGTCGGGCTGGACCTCGCCGAGCACCTGCTCGGCCGTCTGATTGGGATCGACATAGACCAGATCTACGAACTCAAGGGCTGCGAGATTCTCAGCCCGCAATTCCTGAGGAATGTAGGGCCTTTGATCGCCCTTGGTGATGTCCAAGTCGCCGGTCAGCGAGACGAGCAGTACGTCACCCTGAGAACGGGCAAACTGGAGGTAGCGAATATGCCCGGGATGCACGATGTCGAAGCAGCCATGGCATTGCACGGTCGTGCGCCCCTGCCTACGGGCGTCCGCCACGGCTTCTAGAAGCCCTGCCTTGTCGACAATTTTGCGATGAAAATCAGGTGATGCTTTTGTCATGACATTGTCAGTTCAATCGGATTGATCGTCGTATCAGCCCACAATCGCCCTAATCCTCCCTGTTATCGGCACTTGCAGAGGGTTAGGTAAAGTGATTCGAGATTGTGCGTTGCGTTGCACTGGGGTGGGTTTGGTCTATCATACTGGATTCTAGCGCTGTCACGTAGATTGATGGCCCCTTTGATTCCGCAGGAGCATGGCGCGGCTGTGGAGCTTGAACGAGGGGGCATTCTTGGGCACAGAGAAGGATTCTGCTTAGACGCGACCCATGCTCTGGACGCTGCAGTGGTACATTTTTAGGGAGTTGGGCAAGGCCTTCCTGCTCACGGCCGTCGGGATCACCGCGGTCTTGAGCATGGGTGGTGGCGTGTTCAACATGGCCCAGGTTCAAAGCGTGGGCCCCGGGCAACTGCTGCGCATTATGGCTGTGGTGACGCCGGTCTGCCTGACGCTGGCCCTGCCCATCGCCGCCCTCTTCAGTGCGGCGGTTACCTATGGGCAGTTGTCAGCCGACAACGAATTCGTCGCCTGCCGAGCCAGCGGGATCAACATCCAGGTGCTGTTCCTTCCCACGGTTTTGATCAGCTTGTTCTCAGCCATGGTTTCCTTCGCCTCGATCAACTACCTGATCCCCGGGCGCATTCGAAATCTGGATAAGCTCATCAAGGACGACATCAGCCAGTTTGTGCTCCGTCAGCTACGCGCTCCGCGCCGGCTACGACTGCCGGGCGACAAGGTCCACATCTACGCCGAAGATGCTTTTGCGATCCAGGGCGAAGATCTCCCCAAGAACTCGGCTGCGCTTCGGCTGCGCGGCGTCGCGTTCGTCGAGCGATCCAAGGACGGCTGGTCTCAGTATGGGACAGCCAAGACGGTCAGGATCGCGTTCGACAAAATCAATACATCGCCGGAATTCAACGTGGATTTCTTTGAGGCCAGCGCCTTTGATCTCAAAGCCAATCGCTATTTTCGATCTGACCATCAATCGATTGGCCCTGTCGCGGTTCCGCGCCGCTTCCCGCTGAAGATCAAGTGGTTGACGCTGTCGGAACTGTTTTCCTACAGAAACATTCCCGAAGAACTTCCCGAGATGGCCGATCAAATAGCGTCGCTCCGTGCATTGCTGGCCTGCGAGATGTTCTACCGCGAGCTAGAAGCCGACTTCGCCCAGACCGATGAAACAGGTCAGCCCGACACCGAGCTTACGTTCGGAGATGACCTCGTTCACTTTCGGATAACGGCTGATGCGATGACTCCAGATCTGCATGACCGAAAGCCGGTCTTTGAAGGCATCACTGTGGTTTCAACGTCGCGCGACCTGACCAAGACAGCCAAGGCAGGCGGTGGCACCATCTCAGTGAACCTAGAGACGCTCACTGCCCGGATTGAGCTATTCGGCGGCGTAACCATCACAGACAGCGATAACCCCGCCAACCCCATCAAACGCTCCCGCGACGATTCCTTCGCGGCTGTGGCATTGCCTGAAGGGGTTACCGAACAGATTGAAGCCATCTCACACAGGCAGCTCCTTGATCCTGCGTATGCCATCTCTGCTGGCCAAGGCGTGGCCAAGCCCAGGGGTAAGGCCATCGAGGAGCGCGAAGCGCTGGGCCGACAAATCAACGCGGTGATTCATTCGCGATTGGCGCTGAGCGTGAGCGTCTTTGTTCTGGTGATCTTGGGGGCTGCCTTGGGGATTATCTTCAGGGGAGCTCACTTGATGACAGCATTTGGCATCAGCTTCTTGCCATCCATCCTGGTCATCGTCGCAATTATCACCGGCAGGCAGTTGGCCCAGAACCCTGGTAGCATCGGTGTCGGCCTGGTGACCATTTGGGCTGGGATTGCCGTTGTAGGCCTCGTGGATGCCTGGATTTTGACACGGGTCTTGAAGCGGTAGAAGGATGGATCGAATCGAATCATGAACATCCTGGATCGCTATCTGCTCAAGTCGCTGGCTGCCAACTACTTGATCGCCCTGGCGGTGATGATGAGCCTCTACGTCCTGCTCGATCTGTTCTTCAACGTCGATGAATTCACCGAAGAGGGCGGGTCGGTGATGGCTGTCGCCGGGGACATCGTAACCTACTATGGCCCGAACCTGTTTCGCTACTTCGCTCAACTCTCCGGGGTGATTACGCTGTTTGCCTGCATGACTACGGTGACCCGCTTTCGCCGCACCAATGAACTGACGGCTATGTTGGCTTCGGGCATTAGCCTCTACAGGGTAGCAGTCCCCGTAGTCGGGTTTGGCATATTTACCACGGCTGTGTGGGTGGTCGATGTCGAGCTGGCGATTCCAAACGTAGCTCCCAAGTTAGCCCGAGACCACGAGGATGTCCGTGGCGGAAAAACCTACGGCGTCTGGTTTTTGGAGGACAAAAACGGCGCTCTCCTTTCTGCTCAAGAATTTGATCCCGACACGGGTTCACTCAAGCACGTCTTGATCTTGATGCGGGACGAGGATGGCACTGCCCAGTCAGCCATCGAGGCGGAGCGCGCTGATTGGGAAGAAATCGATGGCCATCCCGACGGCGGGAAATATGTGTTGACCCGCGGCGTGCTGCGTTCTCGATCAGAAACCGCCGAGGGCGTGGAACGCAAAGCCGTCAGGTCTTACGAGAGCAATCTGCCGCCCGGTAGGATTCTTCAGCGCCAGTCAAGCCAGTGGGTTGAATTCCTAGGTAGCGCCCAGTTGGCTGACCTGATGGATCAAGATATGCCCAGACCGATCAAGATGGCCGTGCAGCAGGCCCGTCATCAACGGTTCGCCGCACCTCTGGTCAATTTGGTTCTGCTGCTGCTAGGGCTGCCGTTCATGCTAAACCGCGATCCAGGCACGATCCTAACCGACGCAGGCAAATGCCTAGCAGTGTGCGGAACCTGCTTCGCCGTAACCTTCCTAAGCCACGCCGCAGTGTCATCCGACTCCTTCTCCGCCCTGCCAGCCTGGCTACCCATCATCATCTTCGCCCCGGTAGCGGTGGTGATGATTGATCGGATCCGGACGTAGCAGTTGCTTTCATTCTATGCGGATTGAGCACCGCACTCCGGACAAGTCCCGCTAGTGTTTCCCGTCAGGTTGTATCCACATCGTTGGCAATGCCCGGGCGGATGTTTTCTTCGCCCAAGCCGAAATGGAATCCCGACGATGAAGGCGATGCCGAGGGCGTAACAACTCCCAAACATGAAGATGATCGGGAAGAACGGGTCGAGGTATCCGAGCTGAAGGTAGGCGGCAAGGATAAACAGGGCACACGATATAGGAGCGGCAACCACACTCGCAACCACATAGTCCCGAATCTTGGTGTGGGCACCTGCACTGATAACCAAGGTGATTGTGCAAAATACGATCATGCCCAATGCGCCTTCGCTCATTGTTCCACACCTCGACACCTCGCCCCATTGCCTATTGGCCGCCGCACCATACTACCCAGTGGTCTTTTTTCCATTTCGGAACACGTTCCCTTGGCGACAATCCTTCAAGCTTGATGCGACCAGCTTCCGTCCACTCGTTGATCCACTCCATCACGTCACTGCGCCATACGAGCGGCCAAGAGAGAGCGGTCGCCCAGACAATGCCGAACTTCACACGCCGTTCAGATTCGATTAAATCCTGTGCTTCCGTCTTCGCCTTCTTGAGATATCGATCTCGAAGCTCATCATAATGTGCAGGGTCGTGCAATTCCTCACCAGAAAACAAATCCATCTGCCCCGTCTTGGATTCGCGTTTCTGTTGTTGTGCCTCGGCGCGGGCCTCTTCCATCACCGCCATTGCTGCTTTCTCTGCTTCCTTGAAAACCTCAACCCCCGTCTGGTTGCGAGTGGCGTAAATTAGGTGAAAGTGCGTACGGTCCCTCTCGGGATGGAGCACTACGGCTGAGCAAACATGGCTGAATTTTCCGGTCTTCTTGACGGCATCCATGTAACAGAGAACAAGCTCATCTTCTCGATCTTGTCCGGATAGATTTCTGATCCTGTCGCGATAGTTGATCGATCCGAAGAGCCTGTCAAACGATGTGGCGATGCCCGGATCAGGGTGCTCGGCGAACCGCAGGATGTGGCCGGTCATGAAGTTGATCAGCACTTCTGCGTGATCGAGAAGGAGCAGGGGGGCGATGCGATCCATCGCAAATCCAGTCCATCCCGTCGGATCGATAAACACGAACGAAAATGACGTGCCGCCTTTGGGTCTCGCAAACGCGCAGGCATCGTCAATCGAGCCCTCAAATTCTGCGTTCTTCGTTTTGATCTCTGCATCGGTTACGCTCTCGGCGAACGCCTGGAGTTGCTTGTAAGGTTTTTTCTCGCGTTCAACGAAGAAGCAGCGTATCTGAATCGTTCTGCCACGGTCCTTATGTGTCTTGCGGGCTTTGCGAAGTTGTCGGAGAGCGAGATTGAACGAGCTGTCTGCAAGATCTTCTTTGGAATGAACGTTCCACGGACCCGAAAAGCCGTCGATGTATGTGATCACATCCGCCCAGGATCCTATGATATGGGCAAATCGTTCGAGGTATCCCTCCAAAATAGCGTGCTTGACCTTTGTCTGCTCCCGCCCGGCATAAGAATCGCCAGCGTCTCCACTCACGTTGGAACTCCCAACTGGACAGCCGGCTCGAATGATGCAATGACCTCATGCCGACGCTGCCTCTCGGGCATTTCCTGTGGCACGACCCTTGGGAACTCGTCATATGTTCTGCCATCGAGTTCTCGCCCGGCTACGCTCTTTCTGACTCCGCCCCATTGCTTGAAGAAGAACGGAGTACCGGTCTTCTTGCATTGGCTTTGGATGCTGCGGACCCATTCTGGTCTCATTTGTCTGGCGCCGGCTCCGCTCTCGCCGCCGACGATCACCCAGTCGATGCCGGCCAAGCGCAATCGTCCAACGTCTTCGATGAGCGGTTCAATCGACAGAAACCGCATGGCTGCCGGAGAGGATTGGAGGTGCGCTATTCGCGGAACACCGTGTTTGCGATCTTCGACGCTGACGCCCCACCAGATATGGGAAGCATCACGCACCGCCTTCAGCTTGGTCTTCAATAGATCGCGCATACGCTGGGATCTCTTAGTCAAGATTTGGAATACATGCCAGTTGGCTGCTTGCATGACACGGACAACTTCGAGGATGTATTCGTCGGGAACTTGTTCATGGAAAAGGTCACTCATCGAATTGACGAAGACTCTTTTTGGAGTGCTCCACCGGAGTGGCTCGATGAGTTTTTCTGGAACGAGGCGGGGATCGAATCCCTGCTCATAGGGATGTCCTGGCACACCTCGAAAACGCTCGGCGAAGGTCTCGGCGTAGCAGTGGGCACAGCCGGGGCTAATTTTTGTGCATCCCCTGACCGGGTTCCACGTTGCATCTGTCCATTCGATTTTTGAATGTGCGCTCATGAGCACTTTCCTCGCGTAAGATGCCCGTCTGTCATGGTCGGATGATCCACATCTCCAACACGATAGCATATCGCCCTGCAGCTCCAGTCTCCATAACTGTTTTCTGTTCGCTTGCGGTTCCGCTCGTGGCCCACCGCACTGCTCACAGAGCAGTGGCACCCGGCACATTTGCCACGGTGAGTTCTAGGCCAACTCTCGCTCATCCTGATAGGCGGGCACTTCTACCTTGTAGTTCCAGCGGGTTTTGATTTCTTTGGCTAGGGCTTCGGCGGCGTCGGCTTCGCCGTGAGTTAGGAAGATCCCTTTGGGTGCTGATTTGAAGTGTCCCAGCCAATCTAGGAGGCCTTGCTGGTCGGCGTGGGCTGATAGACCCTGGAGCTGGTCGATGCGGGCTTTGATTTGGCGGTCTGCGCCGTGGATGCGGACGTGCGATTTCTTCTTGAGGATTTCTCGACCTAGCGTTCCCCTGGCTTGATAGCCTACGAACACGATCGTGGATTCCTTTCGCGGCAAGTTGTGGGCGAGGTGGTGTTTGATGCGACCGGCTGTACACATGCCTGAGGTGGCTAGGATGATGCATGTTTCTTTCATGTGGTTGATGGTTTTGGATTCCTTGGCCGATCGCACCAGTCTTAGGCCGGGGAATTTGAACAGCCGTTGCCCCGAGTTGAGGAGTTCGAGCGCTTCTTCGTCCATGCATTCGCGATGCTGGCGAAAAACCTCGGTCACATCGACAGCCATGGGGCTGTCCAGGAATATCTTGATCTCGGGGACACGTTCTTGGCGGACCAACTCGCCGACGTAGTAGAGCAGCTCTTGTGCCCGTTCGACCGCGAAGGTGGGGATGACCACATTGCCGCCAGCTTTGGCGGTTGTGTTGATGATTTCGCAGAGGTGGTCTTCGATGCTCCCGTTGGCGGAATGATTCCGTGCCCCGTAGGTGGACTCCATGATGATGTAGTCTGCATGGTCCAACAGGGATGGGTCGCGGATGATCGGCTTGTCTCGCTGGCCAATGTCCCCCGAGAACACCACGGTGCGGGATTGGCCATTCTCTTGGACTACGATCTCGAGCATGGCTGATCCCAAGATGTGGCCCGCATCGTGAAAGGTGACCGTGACCGCATCGTTCAAGACGAACGGCTTTTGGTAGCGCACCTTCTTGAACAGGGGCAGGGCTGATGCGACGTCCTTGCTCGTGTATAGCGGCACGGCTGGGTGGGCGCCGGTACGTCCTTCACGTTTGTGGCGCTTACGTTTATAGGCCGCGTCTTCCTCTTGGATGTCGCCGGCATCTTCCAGGATCAGCCCAGCCAATTGGATGGAGGCAGGTGTGGTCAGGATCGGGCTCTTGAATCCTTCGTGGACAAGTTTGGGGATCAACCCGGTGTGATCCAAGTGGGCATGCGTCAAGAGAAGGAAGTCGATACTGGATGGATCGACGGGGAACTTCGCCCAATTGCGAGCAACATAAGCCCGTTCTTGAAACAGGCCACAATCGATTAGCAGGCGCAGACCGCCCGCTTCGAGCAAGTAGCAAGATCCGGTCACTTGCTGGGCTGCACCGAGAAAACGTATTTTCATCCTGGACCCCTTTGTAAGTATTGAAGATGGACACAGATTCTAACACGAGCAACGCGGTGATCGACAGCCCTAGCCGAGCAGATAAGATGCCGCCTTCCGCCTCAGAGATGCTCAAAACCGCCCTGTCAGGTATGCCAGGCACAAGATTTTTCTTGACCTAGCCTCTGCGAATTGACTACACTTGGGGTACGGGCTTGTTGATCACCGCATGCGATCTCAAGAAACATGGGCGAGGTCGGTGGGTGTGAGCAAACCCGTGACGGATCACAGACGATCCGATTGGTCCATCGGTGACGGCCGACGGTAGGGTCAAGCCCGGCGTTCCTCACACGAACGACTGGGGCGGCAGGCCCGTAAAGAAGGAGGTGATTTGTGGATATAGGTGAATCTAGGTGGTTGCTGTCGTAGCGCAACGAACGTGGGTGCGTTAGACAGCAGCCCACAAGCTTTGGCCCGTCGATGGCTTTGTGCTGTCGGCGGGTTTTTTTGTATTGATCGCCAGGCGGTGCGGTCCTCCCGGCGAAGCAGGCGCGACATAACTTGTTTATTGGTAGTGGGTTAGTGGAAATCTCCTGACTCGCCTTGCTACGGTGAAGAATGGCGATATACTGGCTTGGCTAGGCGTAGTAAGTGACGATAGGGTATTTTTAGGTGATGTGATGAAAGCGGATATCCACCCCAAGTATGGTAAGTGCGTGGTCAAGTGCGGTTGTGGCGCAGTTCATGAGACCGGCGGCACCCAAACTGAGATCAAGATAGAGATTTGCTCATCCTGCCACCCCTTCTATACGGGGCAGGAGAAGTTCGTCGATGCGATGGGCCGCGTTGAGCGCTTCCAGAAGAAGTTCGGCGGCCAGTACTTCCAGAAGCCCGACGACAGCAAGAAGAAGCCAGTGCCTATGCGGCATATCTAGCTTTCTTAACGTATTCAATAACCACGTCGATGCGCGCTCTTGTGGGCATCAAACACGGCGTGGTTTTTGCATGCCCTGTTCCTGGGATCAAACTAACGTCTGGTTCAACTGGATGGCGAAGCCATGGCTCTTTCTGTTGACGAAAAACTGATCGCCCGTTTGGATGAGTTTGCCAATCGGCGGGATGAGCTGAATGAACAACTCAGCGATCCCGAGATTGCGTGTGACCCCAACAAGAGCATATCCCTGGCCAAGGAGATAGGCCGCATGAAGCGGCTGGTCGATCCGTATCTCGCATTTCGCAAGGTGCGGGAAGATCTTCAAGGGAACCAGGAGATTGCCCAGGATTCCAGTCAGGATCCCGAGCTTCGAGACATGGCCTCTGAGGAGTTGGGCGGACTCAAGACCCAACACGACCAAATGCTTGAGGGGCTAAAGGAGCTGATCGTCACCGACGAAGATGCAGCTATCTCCTCGATCATCGTTGAAGTTCGGGCAGGTACGGGCGGTCAGGAAGCGGCGCTCTTTGCCCGGAACCTGTATGAAATGTACCTTCGGTATTGTGAGCGGCAGGGTTTCAAGCTGGAGGTGTTGGATCAGTCCGCGGCAGAAATGGGCGGTCTCAAAGAAATCGTTCTAAATATCAAGGGGCCTGGCGTCTACCGGGCGCTCGGTTACGAAGGTGGGGGACATCGCGTGCAGCGCGTTCCCGAAACCGAGGCCCAAGGACGTGTTCACACGTCAGCCGCTACCGTGGCTGTGCTGCCCGAACCAGACGAGGTGAATGTAAGCATCAATTGGGAAAAGGATGTCGAGGAGTTCGTCTCGCGGTCAGGCGGACCCGGGGGGCAAAACGTAAACAAGGTATCTTCTGCCATTCGTTTGTGCCACATAGAAACGGGCATCGTCGTCTCTATGCGGGACGAAAAGTCGCAGCACAAGAACCGAGCAAAAGCGCGCCGACTGATGACCACGCGGGTCTATGACTCGATCATAACCAAGAAGAATGCTGCCCGGGCTGACGTGCGCAAGAACATGATCGGCAGCGGCGACCGATCTCAACGCATTCGCACCTACAACTTCCCTCAGAATCGATGCACCGACCATCGGATAGGCCTGGACCTACACTGCCTCGAAAAGGTCATGCAAGGCGATCTCGACCAGCTCATCGACGCGCTGCAAACCCACGACAAAGAGCAGCGGCTGCAAGACCTGTAGCCTCGGATCGATATGGCTCGTGCGGCTGGATCTTCCGCGTCAGCCAGAGAATCACGGGCAACTACCGACTACACCTCCAAACAAGGGCTTGATCATCGAGGCGTCTCCGGTGCTTATCACGCCATCGCCGTTGTAGTCGAATTGGAAGTTTGACGCGTCCAGGGTCTCGCCGAAGTGTGGCTTGATCAGGGACGCATCTCCGGTCGAGATCGTCCCGTTGCGATCAACGTCACCGCGTAGCGGCAAGACCACAAGTGGGCCGGTAACCGCCACGCCGGCCAAATCCGTGAAGCCTAGCAGGCTGATTTGGCAACAATCTTCGTTGGGTAGAGATGGATCAAATTCGATGACGCTCTGATTGCTGGCTGGATTGGTGACGGTGATGGTCCCAGCGTATGTGCCGGCCGAGGCGCAGTTGACGTCTACGTTGGCGCTGAGCAGCGTGAGCGGATCAAAATCGCTGTCCAAATCGACCTGAATCCGTTGGGCGCCCACAGCCCGCATTTCTATTTGAGTGAACTGGGAATCACCCAACGCGAAGCAGAACTCGCCGGCGCCACCGTGGTCATTGCAGCTGGCCGCCAGGGTGATTTGCGGTGCTGGTCCATTGATACCCAACGCGCCCGTAACAGCCAGGGCATACCCCTGTGTTCCTTGGTTGACGGCTGTACCGGCTATGCGTACTCGGTAGTAGCCGACCTGTGGCGCAAGAAAATGGACCTGCTCGACTGTGTTAAGCGGGTCGCTGGTGCCGCCGATTTGAGACTCGCCGGCGGCAGTGTCGAACTGATTTCCTAGGTAGATGCTGCCATCCGGTGCCTCCACAGTGAGGTCCAGATTGTTGACCACCGGATCCGTGGAAAAGAGCGCGCCTTCAACATCAGTCCAGACCAGGGTGAAGCGCAACGGTTCGTTGATGTCGGTGACTTCGACGACATACAGGGCGTCCTCACCCGTCGAGAATCCGCTGGCATTACGCACATCTTCTACATAGAGGTTCCGCGCGTCGCCCGCAAAGTAGAGTGCGTTCTCCAATACCAGTCGCCCCCATCCTTCTTGGTTGGAAGGATACGCTGCGGAGGCGGGGATGTTCGTTGCATCGACGGCTGAGTTGATGAGCACCGCCCGCAGCAGTGCGCCGCTTGGGATTA
>JAJDDP010000201.1 GCA_029260235.1 Phycisphaerae bacterium
GGTTTTGGGCTTCATGAATCCGTTCACATATTGCAAGGTTTTGAAGGGGCATCCGTGATTACCTTGCAATTATCCGCCCACGCCGGAGGCCGTTCAACCCCTATCGCAAAAGAACTTATGGGATTCTTCAGGGACGACTAGGTAATGAAACACGGTCAGCCGGCTGGATTAAATCCTCACCGGCTTCTTCATGTGCAGTGTGAGCGAGTCGGGCGGGTTTATCCCTTGCCGACCATCAGGGCGATGTTGATCAGGATGCTCAGGGCTAGCAGGATCACTAGGATCAGCACCGACAGCGGCATCTTGCCTTGGCCTGCTTCGGTTTGGAGGTCCTCGGCTGATACGGATGAAATGGTTTCCCCACTGGCTGCGAGTGATTCGAGCAGCTCGGGGTCGTATTTCTTGCGGGCTTGGTATGGCGGCTCGCCGGCCGCAACTGCCTCAAGATCGGCGATCAGCTCCTTGGTGGATGGGTAACGGTCATCCCGCTTCTTAGCCATCATCACTTCGATGATTTCGCCGATGCCAGCCGACAGCGTGGTGTTCAAGTGATCGGGAGGAACCAGCGGTTCTTTCAGGTGTTTGTGCATGACCGACGACGGGGTTGAGCCTTCAAAGGGAACCTTGCCGGTTACCATGTGGTAGAAGGTTGCCCCCAGCGAGTAGACGTCCGCTCGAAAATCGATGTTGATCTCGCCGCGAATTTGCTCGGGGCTGATGTAGTACGGTGTCCCGTAGGCCCGGCCTGCTTCGGCATTGGCAGCTTCGTAGTCTTCGATGTTTCGCGCCAAACCCATATCCGCCAGCTTGACTTCGCCGTTGAGGGTGATCATGACGTTCTTGGGCTTCACGTCGCGATGGATGAACCCACGCGCGTGGGCATGTTCCAACGCGTAAGCCGTCTGAAGTACGACCTTGACGGCGTGGGCTTCTTCAAAGGGTTTGCCCTTGTCGATGTAGTCATACACCGTCTTGCCGTCGATGTACTCCATCACAAAGTAGTGATAGCCGCCGGCTTCGCCGACATCGATAGCCTGTACGATATGGGGGTGGTTGAGGCGGGCGGCGGCCCGTCCCTCGCGATAGAAACGATCAACGAATTCTTGGTTCTCGCTGAACCGGCGGGGCAGAACCTTGATAGCCACCTCTCGATCAAGACTCAGCTGTTTGGCTTTGAATACGGTAGCCATCGCCCCTTGCCCCAGCTTCCCGAGAATTTGAAAACCGGGAATCTGCTGTGCGGGACGATACATCGAATCGTCGTCCATCGACTTGTCGAGCCGGGTCAATTGAGACCTCGTCAGGTAGCCGCCATCGACCATGATGTCGGTCAGATTTGTCTTGGTGCCCTGGCCGGCCAACTCCTTCTGCCGATCCCGACAGAGGGCTACTTCTTCAGCCGTGGCGAGTTTGTGCTCGACCAGCTTACGTCCTACTTCAGAATCGTCTTCAAAACCCATTGGCAAACCTACACTAGGCGCTTGATGAGCATTCATCCGGTAACGAGGTGCGGTCACACCAACCGCCGGGAACTCTAATGCCATGCCTGCCTGACATCAACTCAAAAACTTGATGCCAGCCAACGATACGCCCCAGGGTTTCCCACTCCCCCCAAGGTGGGTACATGCGGTTTGGCGCCTGCTCGGCAGCCTAATCAATGCCGATCAAGGTGCTGTGAATTCTTCTGGGAAGGTCGTTCCAATCCCTCTCCGATTCGTTCGCCAACGCCGCCGCCTGCATGATCTTCTGCTCGGTAAAGAATAGCGGACAATCTTCCGCACCGCTGGGCAGGGAAAATTTCCCGGCGATTCGCTGCTCGAGTTCGACCAGTCCAGCCCCTTCCTTGGCAGATACCTGGACGACGTACTCGCCCCACGTATCGGGCAACCTCCCATCCTGCCAGGCCGACTCCAAATCGGCTTTGTTGCCAATAATCAGGCTCTGATCGCCCATAGACGCGCTGCAAGCGTTAATAAAGTCGTCGGGAAATGGGGCTGACTTATCCAGAACAACCAGGCGTAAGTCCGCGACTCCCCACCATGGCAGGCTCCGTTTGATCGCAGCCTGTTCCAGAAGATCCCCCTCGACACGAATCCCTGGCGTATCGACCAGCGTTATCGGAATGCCAAGCAGCGACATTGGTTCTGCGACCCAATCTCGGGTGGTCCCTGGTTCATCACATTCGAGCGAAAGCGTGTTGCCGAAGAGTCGATTCGTCAGGGTTGATTTCCCGGCATTGGGTGGACCTACCAGGGCTACGGTGGCGCCGTTTGCGAGTATCAGCCCAGCCTTTGACTTGGCAGCCAAGTCGCTCAGGCGGCGTCGCGCAGCTTCGGCGTCGTCCGCGGCTAGGTTGGCCAACTCTTCCAAAAACGGGCGTAGTTCGTGGTATTGCCGGATCAAGAAACGAACTGCACGTCGGGTCTGGGCTTTGCTCAGGCAAGCCAATGCCTCGGCTTCAATCACCGACCGCGCCGGCCAAGCTGAGCAGGCCGGCCCGGACTCGGTCAACACCTTGGCGCCTTGCCCCTGCAAAGCCGCCAAGATTCGTTCGACGACCCTCAGGCCTCCGTGGGCGTTAATCTCTGCAACGCAGCAATGTTCTTCGTCAGGACGGGCGCACACCAAGACATCATCAACAACCTCGCGGTCTACACAGAATTGGCCATATCGCAGAGTGCGATCATTGTGCGGGTCTAGTTCGATGGGCAAGTCGGTCTGTCTATGGTGAACAAAGTGCCGAATGAGCTTCAGCGCGTCTGGCCCCTGCAGACGAATGACCGCGATGGCTCCGGTTCCCGGTGGAGTCAGCACGCAGCAGCCTGTGTCCGAGTGGTCAACCGCAGTCACGTCTCGGCGCCCATACGGTCGCGAGCGTACGCCAATCCAACGCCCATCAAGGTAAGGTCGGGGACAGCCGTGTCGATGAAGTCGCATCGGGCCATGATTTCCAGCAATCCGCCGCCGGTGCCCACGACTTGGGGCCAAGTGTTGAGTGAGGTGGCGTACTGCTCCACCAGCGCCCGTACCGCTCCGGGAATGCCGTAGCCGATTCCACTACGGATGGCTTCTTCAGTATCCAGGCCGATTGCTTGTTCGGGCAGTTCGGGCACAACCAGAGGCAGCGCCGCGGTCCACTCAGCCAGTGCTTTGGCTTGCAAGGCTGCCCCCGGGAGAATCGCCCCACCCGCGAAAACGCCTTGGTCATCTACCAGGTCGATGGTGATGGCTGTGCCAAAGTCGATCACCGTGCAACTGTGTTTGGTGCGATCAAAGGCAGCAGCAGCCGCACAAATTCGATCGACACCGACACGCTCCGGCTCACGGACAGCCACATCGATGGGCAGGTCAAGATCTGCTCCAACAAATAGAACCTTGCAATTGGGCAGATTCTCGAACCCTTTGCAGAGCCAAGTCGCGGCACTGGGCACGACACTGGCCACGGCCACCGCTGAGGGGCATCCGTCATTGAACATGGGGGCGAGTTTGGCTACGCACTCGCCAAGGGCTGCTTCATCGCCGGTCGCGATTCGGCTCGACGCTGAAACCTTGCCAGCATCCCACGCGCCCAAGGCGGTCGAAGAGTTGCCCACATCAACGACCAAAATCGCGTTCTGGCTCAGCTCGCTATCGGTAGAATTGGACACCATGGTGGTTTTCTATTCTCTGCTGTGTGGCTAAACGCTCTGCCAAGCTCATTGGGACGACCCCACTTCGAGCATCATTGTATGGTGGCTATGCTACCTCGGAGAGAGTCTCTGGGGAATGGTGTTTCGCAGATGATGGCTCGGGACGGGCAGGCCTTGCTGCAGCTGACCGTTTGATGACACCTGCCGACTACGAAAGCACTCTTGGCTATGCCGGCGCAGAGTCCTCCTGCCCGCCCAGCCGGAGTTGGAAATCGCATCTAAGCCCGGTTCGTCCTAGTTCTCATTTACGACGACGGTGGCATCCCGCATCATGCCTGGATGTACTTCGCAGAAATAGCGGAACGTCCCAGCCTCATCAAAGATGTGCGAGAACCGCTGTTCGCGGGACAGCTGCCGTGAGCGAAAGATGGAGCCGGAATCGCCGTCCTCGGGGTTGCCGGAGGTGGCTGTGTGCGGGACCAAGTCCATGTTGATCCAAGTCACCGTTTCTCCAGCGTCTATCGAAATTCGCTGAGGGTCGAACGAAATCGCCCGCATGAACACCTGATTGGATCCAGGTGTCGCCGTTGAAGGGCATCCTGGAAGGACGGTCAACGCAACAGCCCCCAGAGTCACTACCAGGGCAGCTGCAATCATTGGAATTTTTCCCCGAAGAATCCGGTTCTCATGTTCGTTCTTGCTGGTCATTGCTCAGTCTCCATATCAGCCTCGCGGCAGGTCGCTGGCCCGCATTGAATGGGTTCGAGGTTCGGTCCCAATGTAGTTATGTAGCTGGCGATTCACTATATTCCAGGATTCTTCCCGATGTGCCCGAGATCCCTTGTCGGAGGATCGATTCAGAACGATCCACCCACTTGGCTGCAAGATTGATTGGGCGGTGACACATGAATCACTTGGCTGGAGGCAGCGCGGGCATTTATTTTCAGATCGAGGCAACCCTTTGGAGGAAGTGATAGCGATGCAAATCGATCCGAGGCAATGGGCCGGCCGACTGACCGGCTGTTTGGCGATTGTCATGCTGCTTGGGCCAGCCGGTTGCAGCACAAGTGGCGGCGGTACTGGCGGGAATCAAACCGGAGGCAGCGACACGAATTCGAACGGCAACGGGAGCGGAGACGACGCCGGAGATGGATCAACTGGTGGTGGCGAGCCCAGCGGGGACGCCGCTGTGGTCGATGCGGTGGGGCTGGTATTGCTAGCTCAGGGGTTGACCTCGCCGACGGCGCTGACTGGTGCGGGTGATGGGTCTGGGCGATTGTTCGTGCTGGATCAGGTCGGGCAGGTGCGCATTATCGATGGGGCAGGCGAATTGCTTGATGCACCGTTTCTGGATCTGTCTGCCAATATGGTAACACCGATGCCCGATTTCGACGAGCGGGGATTATTGGGAATCGCCTTTCATGGGGACTACGCAAACAACGGGCGTTTCTTCGTGTACTACACCGTGCCCGCCGATGCCCAGTCCCCAGAGGATTTCGATTCCAAGAGCCGCATTTCCGAATTCAGAGTGTCAGATGGTGGCCCTCATCAAGCGGACCTTGGCAGCGAGCGGGTGATCTTGGAGATCGACCAGCCGCAGTTCAATCACAATGGCGGACAGCTGGGCTTTGGGCCGGACGGGTCCCTCTATATCGCCGTGGGTGATGGAGGATCCGCCAACGATGTAGCATTGGGCCACACCGAAGGCTTGGGTAACGGTCAGGACAAGAGCAAGCTGCTGGGCAAGCTGTTGCGGATCGATGTGGATGGCGCAGAGCCGTATGCTATTCCAGCCGACAATCCCTTTGTTGGTGAGGCCAACGCCCGCCCGGAGATTTACGCCTATGGACTGCGAAATCCATTCCGGTTTTCTTTCGACCGCGGAGGCGAGCAGCGACTCTTTCTTGGCGATGTCGGCCAAGACCTGTTCGAGGAAATAGACATCATCGTGCCTGGGGGGAATTACGGCTGGAACATTCGGGAGGGCGTTAGCTGCTTCGACCCGAATAGTCCCAGTCAGCCCCCAGGTAATTGCGGCAATAGCGACGCTGATGGCCAGCCGCTCATCGATCCAATCATTGAGTACCCCCATGTCGGCGACGACGGGCAGGTCGTCGGCCTGAGCATCACGGGAGGCTACGTCTATCGCGGTTCAGCTATTCCAGCTCTGGCGGGCGATTATGTGTTCGGCGATTTTAGCCGAGGATTCGAGATCGGCGACGGCAGCCTGTTTGCCGCAACCGAAGATGAGAACAGTCAGTGGACCATGCGCGAGTTAACCGTGGCGGGTCGGGACGACGGCAGGCTCGGCGCATTCCTGTTGTCGTTTGGGCAAGACGAATCAGGCGAGCTTTACGTCTTGACCACCGACAATGTTGGGCCAACCGGGGCGACCGGATCGGTATTTCGGATTGTTTCGGGAGAGTAGAAAAGTGCGTCGGCAAGCCCATGTCGCGATTCGCGTCTTTTCATAGCCCATGGGGTTGATCCGTCGGCTACTCCATGGCGAACAGTTGCACCCACCAATACTCCATTCCTTGCTCGGTCTCGACTGAGTAATACCCGATGCCGACGTATCGGTATGGCTCAAAGAGCATGTTGTCGTCGTGGCCTGGGCTAGCTTGGAGCCGTTGGAACACCTCCAACGGCGTGGCCCGCGAGTTTAGGCCGTAGGCGATGTTCTCACCGACCAACTCGTGGCAGAACCCAACCGCCCACGCTCGGTCAGCCGGGCGGCTGCCGTCAGGGGCTTTGTGGTCGAAGAATCCCAACTCGTAAAGGTTCTGGGCGTGGGCGTCGGCGGCAGCCTGTAGCCGATATGAATACTCCAGCTGACTCAAGCCATTGGCTACCCGGTACTCGTTCAACAAGCTGAGGGATTCAGCATGCTCGAAGTCTTCCGGCTCAGATAGGCAGAGACAGTCATCATCCTCGCAACCGACGACCTGTACCACGGGTGGCGTTGGCCTGAATCGGATCACATCAGGGCCTCCGTCGAGCACGCGACCGCCCGACCCACCCGCTGAACCGGCGCCACAGCCGGCTATCAGGGACACCACCCAGCCCAAACGGGCCACGCCCAGGGCGGGGTTTGCAAACTTCCTGGCCACTTCACAGACTCGATCCCGCTTCAACGAGGTGACTGACAAATGCTCTACCATTTCAAGGTCCCCAATCAGTGCTGTCCCAGCCAAGAAGAACCGCCCCGGATTCTCCATCACACCAGCACTTGCCAGCGGAAGGCCGGTTCTGAAAACAAATGTGTTTTTCTTCAACATCGGGGGATGCAGGAGAACGAAGAAACGCCCAATCGGAGCCGTGGGGGCTGAGGTCGGGAGGGAAAATACGGGGCTTGGCGGTGCCGTCTTCGGAGAGATATCCTCGATCACAACCTCGAAAAATGGGTTTTTCTGGTGTGGAAGCATACCCGCGTATTCAGCCTGAACCGCAAGCGGTTCGAGTGGCACGGCTTCTCGGTGACTTCCTTGGTCGCGTCAGCCGCATTGATGATGACCATTGGGCCAATCAGGCGCGTTGACCAGCGAGGAAGTTGACTGCTACTGCCCCTACTCCTAGGCTAATCCTCGTTCGTGGGTCAGGATCAAGTTTGCTGGGTAAGCCGATGCCCAATGTCGTTTTCACTGACAACATCCAGCGACATGTCGCGTGTCCGCCGGTTCGTGTGGAGGGCGCTACCGTGAAAGATGCGCTTGAGGTCGTGTTTCAGGACAATCCGCGCGCCCGTGGATATGTTCTCGATGACCAAGGCGTGCTGCGTAAACACATGGTCATATTTGTCGATGGGCAGCAGATTAAAGACCGGGCGGGGTTGTCCGATCCTACGAATCCAGGCAGCGAGGTCTATGTGATGCAGGCCCTCTCGGGTGGCTGACGACACTGGGGCGACAGGTCGGGAGATTTTGCATGAGTGACACGATCTTGGTGGCTACGCGCAAGGGCTTGTTTACGCTGAAGTGCGATGGACAAAGCACTTCGGGTTGGAAAATTGCATCCACCTCTTTCTTGGGCGACTACGTCGAGATGGTCCAAACCGATCCGCGCGACGGCGCTTGGTATGCCGCGCTGGGCCACGGCCACTTCGGCGTCAAGCTGCATAAGTCAACCGACGAGGGAGAAAGCTGGACCGAGATCACCGCCCCTGCTCTGCCAGCGGCCCCCGAAGGCGCAGCGCCGGAGGTGGACATGAATGGCAATCCGCTGCCCACCAGCGTGCAGAACATCTGGTCGATCCAACCCGGCGCCGCCGACCAGCCCGGTTTACTTTGGCTCGGCACGATTCCCGGCGGCCTATTCAAGTCGAGCGATA
>JAJDDP010000202.1 GCA_029260235.1 Phycisphaerae bacterium
CCGAGACGGTGACGATGCCGGCGATGCCATCGAGATAACGCTTGCCGGTTTCGTCCCACAGGTATTGCATCTTGCCTTCGACGATGCAGACCGGATCTTTGTAGTAGGTCACCAAGCCCGGATTCAGGTATTCGCGGCGCAGGGCGAGAATTTCGTTCTTGCTCGGGCCTGAGTAGGGGGCGGGCTTATGATCGAATACCGGCAGGGGGATTCTCGTTTCAGTGGTGCTTTTGTTGGTGGACATAGCTATCCCTCCTTACCGGGCAGGTGCTCTTCGTGAATGATGGGTGCCTCCAAGTCGATGGGGGCAACCAAGCCTCGTTCCTCCGGCGTGCCGGGAACGATGTTATCTAAGGTGATGCCGATGAGGGCTGCTACGGCCATCCCGGTTTTTCCGATAGACAAGATGATTTCGCGGAGCTGTTCAGGCACATTGGCCAGCAAGTCCGCAGCACCGGGGCTGTACATGGTCACCTTGCCCTCGAAGTACGCAGGCACCGACAACCCCATGAACAGGCTGAGGCCCGCGATGAACAAATTTCGGTCACTGGACAAATCGCACTTGGCCAACTGCTGAATGCCAATGGCTGAGATCAGGCCGAACAGCGTGCAGTATAACCCGCCAACCACCGGTCCGGGAATCGCAGCTGCAAAGGCGCCGAATTTCGCGAAGATACCTAGCAGAATCAGGATGACGCCACCGATTTGAACAACATATCGGGATCCCACTTTGGTCAACCCAATCAGCCCTACGTTCTCGGAGTAGGACGTCGAGCTGAAGCCTCCGAGCAAGCCCGTGATTAGGCAGCCCAGGCCTTCGCAGCCAATTCCACGCGATACCTGTTTCGGGGTGGGGTCGCCACCGCCGGCTATATTCGAGCAGGCGTGGTAGTCGCCAATGGACTCGATCATCGAAGCCAAGAATCCGGCGAAGACTGCTATGATGAATCCAGGATGGTTAAACCTAGGAAACCCCCACGGTAGGAAAATTTCGGTTGGATTAATCCTCAACCACGGGGATTTGGCGGCGTAAGAAAAGTCCATGAACGCTTTGTGTCCCTCGGGAAAATATCCCGTGGCTGACAGGGCAGCACAAAGAGTGCACACGATGACGATTGCACAGAGAATGGGGAAGATCCGAAAGAACCGAATCTTAGGGGCCAGGATCAGCGAGAATAGAACGACCAGGAAGATGGTCAGTCCCGAGACCGGCCAATACTCGCCGGCCTTGGGCGCGCCGTGCTGAAATAGCGCCAAGCCAATCAGCATGATGACCGGGCCGATCACAACAGGAGAGAGTACGCGGCGGACCATCCCGATTAACCCGCTAAAGCCGATCACAGCCTCGGCGATTGAACCGACGATAATCGCACCGGCAATTAGTTGCATCATTTCTGCGGGCGAGAGGCCCTCTGATGTTCCAAATCCAATGATCGCAAAGAACGCAGCCAGGAAGGAGAATGAAACTCCTTGAACGATGGGCAAACGCGAACCGAACGTCGTTTGCAACACCGTGGCGATTCCCGAACAGAGCATCACCGAGCTGATCAATGTTGCTATTTGCGCCCGATCCATCCCCATTTGAGGCCCAAGCAGCAGCGGTACTGCCACCGTCGCGCCGAACATGGTCAGTACATGCTGGGTGGAGAGAACCAGGGTTCTGGCAAGCGGTGGGCGCGAATCGATGGGATAGATGATTCGAGAATTCGAAGCCATGGTGCCCTACGAAGCCACAATGTGATCGTAGCTATCAGGCCGGCGATCACGGAAGAATTGCCAAACGTTGCGGACTTCGCGGATCAAGTCCAGATCCATGTCAGCCACAATGATGTCGTCCTTGTCTCGGCAGGCTTCGACTAGGATTTTTCCTCGGGGATCACAGAAGTACGATTGCCCGTAGAACTCGCCGATCTTCCACGGGTCTTCGGTGCCGGGGCGGTTGATGGCCCCAACGAAGTATTGGTTGGCTACGGCGTGGGCCGGTTGTTCGAGTTTCCAGAGATATTCGGACAGGCCCGCGACCGTGGCGGATGGGTTGAAGACCATCTCCGCGCCGTTCAATCCCAGGCAGCGAGCTCCTTCGGGGAAATGGCGGTCGTAACAAATGTACACACCGACCTTGCCCACGCGCGTCTCGAACACGGGGTAGCCCAGGTTGCCGGGCCGGAAGTAGAATTTTTCCCAGAAACCCGGAGCACAGTGGGGGATGTGCGTCTTTCGGTACTTGCCCCCGTAGGTTCCGTCCGCATCGATGACGGCAGCGGTGTTGTAGTAGATGCCGGTCATGTCCTCTTCGTAGATGGGCAGAACGATGACCATCTCATATTTTTTGGCCAGTTCGCAAAACAGCTTGGTGGTAGGCCCATCGGGAACCCGCTCGGTGAGGTCATACCACTTGGCATCCTGCTCAGCGCAGAAATAGGGACCGTAGAACAGCTCTTGGAGGCACACGACCTGCACGCCTTGGTCAGCCGCTTGAGCGACCAGTGCAACGTGCTTGTCGATCATCGAACGCTTTATTTTCTCGACGGGTGCATCGCCAGGTTCGCTCAGAACTGCCTGGATCAAACCGCCTCGAACGGTACGGGCCATGGGGTGCTCCTTTTCTCGCTGCGTTGCACACTAAGCTGCTCAAACGAGCATAGCTTAGCCTCGCTTGATCTTCGGTGCAAAGCTAAGCCAGGCGCCGAGGGACGAGCAATCTTGGTTCAGAATTCAGAAACGTCAGGCTGGGGTGACTCAAATTTGGTATGATGGCGGTATACCATCTGTCGCCGCTTCGGCGATCAGCGGCCGTAGATCGCCGTCCACGGTCATCCCGGTGGGAATGGGCGCAGCGAAACCAGACTGCAGGCCACCATCTCAACCCCAATGGAGCGACGCGCATGGCCAAGATCCAATGGAAGCTAGCCAAGGGCAAAACTTGGAAGCAGAAACTTTTGCAGGAGCATCCAACCCACGGGAAGATCGTGGACATCCCGCTGCGAATGCAAAAGCGCCTCGGCCAAGGCACGATGATCATTCCCAAACCGCTCGACGTAGATGCCATGATGCGCAAGGCTAAGAAGGGCAAGCTGATCACCCAGTCTCAGATCCGAGTGATGATGGCAAAAGCCAAGAACGTGACCTCAGCCTGCCCGCTGACAACCGGCATTTTCGTCCGTATCGCCGCAGAGGCAGCAGAGGAGGACCGCAGGGACGGCAAAATACGCATAACGCCCTACTGGCGCACTATCAAGGATGACGGTAAACTGAACGAGAAATTCCCCGGTGGGGCCAAAGCACAAGCAGCCAAGCTCAGGGCTGAGGGGTTCACACTTCTGCCCAGCAAAGGTAAGCAGCCACCGCGGGTCAAGGGCTTCGATGCTTACTTGGTTAAGGCGTGACCCGCTGATTCGTCCTTAGGCAACCCCGGGCGGCTTGTGGTGCCGCTTTCAGCCGTGTTTTCCTTCCGGTGGCCACAGGCTATAATCATGTTTCGCATTTTGCCGGAACCCCGCAACACGCAATGGAGAACCCATCGATGCCAGCTGCACCGCTTTGTAGAAGCTTGATCAACGGCGAATGGTCCGAATCGCCGACCGAGAGGCTCGGAGAAGTCTTCAATCCTTCGACCGGAGATCTGATCGGCCAAGTTCCCATGCACACCAGTGATGATGTGGATCGGGCGGTTGCCGGCGCGTTGAAAGCCTTTCCCGCCTGGCGGGAGACACCGGCCGCTGACCGAGCTAGGGTGATGTTTCGCTTTCGAGACCTCCTAGAGCGACACGCGGACGAAATTGCCAAAGTCGTATCGCGAGAACACGGCAAGACGTTCGCAGAGTCGCGGGCTTCGGTGCAACGCGGTGTCGAGATGATCGAATTTAGCTGCGGCTTGCCCTCTCTCTTGGTCGGAGAGAACCTCCCGAATCTAGCCCCGGGAGTGGATGCCGACACCATGAGGTATCCCCTGGGTGTGGTTGCGGGCATTACCCCCTTCAACTTCCCAGCCATGGTCCCACTCTGGATGTATCCGGTGGCCATCACTTGCGGCAACTGCTTCATCCTAAAACCCAGCCCGCGCGTTCCGTTTTCCTCATTGCGGATTGGGGAGTTGCTGCTGGAGGCTGGCTTGCCTGAGGGCGTATTCTCTATCGTCCACGGAGATAAAGAGTGCGTAGATGCATTGCTGACGCATCCCGCGATCAAAGCCATCTCATTCGTTGGCTCGACTGCGGTAGCCAAGTACATCTACTCCACGGGCTGCGCCAATGGCAAGAGAGTTCAGGCTGCAGGCGGAGCCAAGAACCACCTGATCATCATGCCCGACGCGGACATCGATCAGGCTGTTCATGGATTGCAAAGCTCGGCATTCGGCTGTGCCGGCGAACGCTGCATGGCCGGTAGCTTGGCGATGCCGGTCGGAGGAATCGCTGACGAACTGGTCGAGAAACTGTGCGACAGTGCCGGCCAGATGTCAGTCGGCAGAAGCGATAACGGCGGCAAGTTCGATATGGGGCCGTTGATTTCGCGCGAGCACCTTGATCGTGTACGCACTTTCATTGATGGGGCTGAATCTGAAGGTGCCAACGTCGCCCTGGATGGACGAACCACTGCTGTCGCCGACGGCCCCGGCGGATACTTCCTTGGTCCGACGGTTGTCGATCATGTCGAACCTGGGACGCGCTTGGCCAAAGAAGAAGTGTTCGGCCCTGTCCTCTCAGTAAACCGTGTCGGATCACTCGAAGAAGCCCTGGCGCTTGGAGAGCAGTGCGAGTTTGGCAATGGGGCGGTGATCTTCACAAGGGATGGTCGGGCCGCCCGCGAATTTAAGCAGCGATTCAACGCTGGCATGATCGGCATCAACGTAGGCGTGCCTGCCCCAATGGCCTGGTTCCCGTTCACCGGTTGGAACAGCTCGTTCTTCGGCGATCTGCACATACAAGGCCAAGAGGGGATGCTGTTCTACACGCAACAGCGTACTACGATGACCCGCTGGCCAGAATCACGGATGATCGACAGGCATGATCCGGTATGGCGCCCCGGAAAAGGGTCATGATCGAAGTCTCGATTATGGAGTCGGTATCTTCTTGAAGCGGACTGGCGGTGAGAGTCGGTCGTCAGAAGAGCAGCTACCCCAAGTCGTTGTCCGACTCCATGGTGTCTTTCCACTCGGCCAGGTTGTCGAGGTAGACGGCTGTTCCGCGGGCTACGCAGCTCAGGGCGTCTTCGACCACATGAACATCCAATCCTGTGCCTTGGGCGATCATGTCGTCCAGGCCACGAAGGAGCGCTCCGCCGCCTGCCAAGTGGATGCCGTTTTCGACCAAGTCAGCCGCGAGTTCGGGATCGGCTTTTTCAAGCGTGCGGGTCACCGAATCGATGATGGCTGAGACTGGCTCGCGGAGGGAATCGCGGATTTCCTCGGAGGTGACCATGCTCCTGCGAGGCAGGCCGCTAATCATGTCCCGCCCGCGAACTTCCATGGCTGTCCCTTCGTCGATGTCAGCGATGGAGCCAAGTTCAATTTTGATCCGCTCTGCGGTCTGCAAGCCAATCATCAGGTTATAGGTTTTTCGCATGTGGCTGACGATGGCTTCGTCCATGTCGTCGCCGGCCACCCGGATGCTCTCGCTCACTGCAATGTCGGCCAGGGACATGATAGCTACTTCGGTAGTTCCTCCGCCGATATCGACGATCATTGAAGCGGTGGGGTCAGCAATGGGCAGCCCGGCGCCGATTCCGGCAGCCATGGGCTCCTCGATTAGATAGACGCGGCGGGCACCGGCACGCTCAGCGGAATTGTAGACCGCTCGTTTTTCAACTGCGGTGATCCCTGAAGGGATGGCGATGACCACGCGGGGTCGGAAGAATTTCCGCCGGCCGTGAACCTTCCGGATGAAGTAGGAGAGCATGGCTTCAGTAATGTCGAAGTCGGCGATGACGCCATCTCGCAGCGGGCGGATGGCGCTGATGGAACCCGGCGTGCGTCCCAGCATCTCTTTAGCGACCAAGCCCACCGCATTGCCGTTGTCTAGTACCCGGTTGGTTCCGCGCTTCACCGCTACTACGGACGGCTCGTTGAGGACGACCCCTTCACCTTTCACACAAACCAACGTGTTGCAAGTGCCAAGGTCAATGCCCATGTCAACGCTGAACATGCCGAGAAGTGAATCGAGGATCACGAGGCCGCATTCCTTCCAGGCGTAGCGCCTGAGTACCGAGTCTCACCAACTATGGGGGCGGTCGCGCGCCCTGCCTAGCTCGCCCAGTATACTACATTGTGTGTTGCTTTTCGCTACGCCGGCAGAAGTTTTAGAATCCAGGACCAAGAGGCAACCAGCTACCGAATAGCTCGTTGGCCCGGACGGATGTGAAAATCGTACCAATCACAACGAACGCCGTAGCCACAGCTAGTAGAACCGTGAAGACGTCGCTGTCAGGCTTGGAAGATGCTGGTCCTTCGCTCATCTAATGAAACTCCATTCCCGCTTTGGCCTTGGCCCGGTACAGCAAGTCGCCTGTCCTGCGTGCTAAGGGGCCATGCCAAATCTAGCTTCATCGGCAATTCGATCACCCACCCGCGGCGTCCCCCGCGAACGGAGGATCTTGCCGGCCGCCTTGTTGGGTTCTACCCTGACGATTTCCAGGTCAGCTACATAATCGAGATCGCGGTAAATCACAAAAACCATGCCCTTTGAGACGCCGTCGGCAGATCCGACAGTGACGGTGGCAAGATTTCCGGACACCTCGTCGATTGAGCCACGGATGGGCGAAGCCGAAACCGGTGTCAATGGCTTGATCTGCCCCTGCCTTGCATCGGCCAGGGCTGAGAGATCGCCGTCAGAGAGCCGCTGGCGAACTTGGCCCAAGCGGCCGTTTTCGTCCTGCAGGATCTTGTTTTGTTCTTCGATCTGCCTCAGGTATTTCTGCATGACCAGGATCTTGGAGGTCTGCTCGTTGACTCGCTCACTGAGATCGAGGTTTCGCTTTTCCAAGTCGACGTTGCGGTTTTCCAAGCCGTCGCGCTGCTTGCGAATTTCAGCCCAGCCGGCTTGACCAACTTTGAATTCGCCAGCCAAGAGTCTTGCCGTCGATTGCATGCTGCTGCTCTCTGCCCGGGCCTTGGCTAAATCAGCTCTCAAGATGGAAGCTGCTTTGTTGGATTCCTGCACTTCTGTGTCGAGCTGTTTGATGCGGGCGATGTGTGCATTCAACGCATCGCGGTTAGATGCGATTTCGGCTGCATCGGATGCGAGCACATTGCGGAGATGGGCGTCGGTTGCCTGTACTTCCAATTGATAGCCTTGGGCAAGTTCGCGCCAGTTTGTGGACTGGGCTACGAACGAAACAGTTGACATCGTGAAGGCAATGGCGAACACCACTAGCAGAACAACGAGGATCTTGGTCAACGTACTCAAGGACAATCTCCTAAACCGGATTAGGCATTACAACCTGAAGTTTCCGCGGCTGAGGTCCACGACCTCGTGAGCCAAACAGCGTCTTGCCATCGGGCTGAGGCGGTTTTCTTCGCGAACAGCGGCGGGCGCCTCAAGCAGTCTAATTACTGGGATGCCGACGTAGGAACACGAACACGCCAGCGCTCGCCGAGCATCAAGGGCACCGACACTAGTCAGCAAGCGCCCTGTGTACGCCGGATATAGCGTAGGTGAGACAATGTTTCAACCCCTGAGATTGGCTACTGCCCACCTTTTCCCGGGTTGGTGCTTGTGTGGCTGAGATAGATGAGAACAGTGTTGAATTCTGCGGGTGTTGAAAAGGCTCAGCATCAGCCTGGGGATCTTCGCTGACGGCGAAAACGCCCACATGGGATGCTTGCCTCGAATGCCGTCCCGAGAGTCTAGATGACGATTGGCTGGTCAAACCGCAGACCAACTTCGACGCGGTCACCACCTTGTTCGAGATGGAATTCGGTGCGGGTGACGGTAGCGTAGTTGCCTTCACTGATCAGGTTCTGATCGGCTTGTTCTTCATAGGCAACGCCTAGTAGCAACTCGTAGCGTTGACCAACCGCGAATCCGTACCCTACCGGTGCAGTGACGCGCAGGCTCCCCTCAGCTACGTCGTCTGGAACGCACCGCAGAACCTCTCTGCCATCTAAAGAACGAAGGCTCGCCCAATAATGATCTGTCGCCTGATCAGCCCTCCTCGAGATCGGGGTGCTCAGGCCCTCAAGGTCGTCCATTTGATTCCTTGAAGTTGGGGAAAGTGATGACATGTGCGTCTCCTGTCGAACGGCAGCCAGACCTCAGAACCAATTGATGACGCTTAGCCGCAGGTGTCTGAAAACTGGCTCAACCCTTGTGCCACATCGATGCACTCAGGCTACCGACGCAGCACCACCAGTATACCATCACCTGGACAGGCGCATTGATTCCCTCGCTGCCCGCCATTGTACAGCCAAAGCGGATGAGGTCAAGTCGCCCTCTACAGATCATGGTGTTTATGGGGCATTCAGATCCGCTTCCGAGCGAGGCGGGTAGGGGGCCGGGGCTGCTCAAGAACCGATGTTTCTAGCCTGGTAATGCGGGTTCTCGTAACTCGGCGTGACTTGGAACCACGTGCCGACAACGCGCGTGGACAGGCGCAGGCCAGCGAAAGGTGTGTTCTTGCTCTTGGAGCGGAACGATCCTGGGTCGATGGTTGATTCAGCCTCGGGGTCAATGAGGGTTACATTGGCGATTGTTCCTGTTTCGAAACCCAAGAATGGAATTCCCAGCGTGCAGCATGGATTGCGGCTCATTAGGCTCAGCAAGGCAGGCCAGCCCAGTCGAGACTTCTTGACGAGTGCTTCTGCCACTAGCCCGAGGCTGGTTTCTAGCCCAATGATACCAAACGGCGCACGGAGAAACCCAACAGCTTTTTCTGCCGCCGAGTGGGGAGCATGATCGGTGACCAAGCAGTCGATGGTGCCGTCTGCCAGGCCTTCTCGGCATGCTTGGACGTCAGCCTCGGAGCGCAGTGGTGGGTGCATCTTGAAGTTCGGATCAGCGTCTGTGCAATCCTCATCGGTCAAGAGTAGGTGGTGGGCGCAAACTTCCGTTGTCACCGGCAACCCTCCTGCCTTGGCTGATCGGATCATCTGAATCGCTCGTCCCGTCGAAATGTGGGCAACGTGGTACCTGGCACCTGTTTTGCGGACAAGGTCCAAGTCCCTCTCGATCATGGCCTCCTCAGCCCGCGGATCGATTCCCGGCAATCCCAATTTCTTGGCCGTGGCTCCGGCGTGCATGACCCCACCTGCTGACATCGATTTGAATTCACAGTGCTGAATGATGACTGCGTCAACTTCCTTGGCCTTTTGGAGGGCGCAAAGCATGACGTCGTCGTCTTCGACCCCGTCGCCATCGTTACTGAAGGCGACAGCACCGGCAGCCTTCAGGGCAACAAAGTCTGTCAGTTCCCGGCCCACTCGATTCTTAGTGATGGCTGCGATGGGTAGCACGTTGCATAGGCCGACGCGCGTTGCTGTGTCTATCACTTTCTTGATTGCGTCTGGCGTGTCGAGGGTGGGGGTGGTGTTGGGCAT
>JAJDDP010000203.1 GCA_029260235.1 Phycisphaerae bacterium
TCACGATAGGCTGCGGCTGCCAGTCGCTGGGCGGCTGAAAACTAATCGACCACCCAGGTATGACCAGGGCTGGACCGAGATGTCGGGCGACCCGCAAGGATGCGGCCAGGAGCATGCAGCCAGCAAGCAGTGCAGCCATCACCGTGACGGTTGATCGCGGCCTGCCGGACTTTGGGATGGAATGAGTCTCAAACATCAGCACGCGTAACCTTAGCGCCCTTGCCCTGGTAAGGCAACAGTTGACGGTTGGGGGCGGTGGCGCTACATTCGTCCTGCCACAGCCTTCGGGCCGAGAGTGTTGGCACCACTAATTCGTGGGTCGTTGCCCTTTTTTTGTGAGTGGACTCAGTTGGCCAGTGACCCCAAACCCTCATCGTCTCAGCCCGCCCCACCCAGCGCTGCTGATGACTTCAAGCGATACATATCGCGCGGGTTGGCTGCCCTGCTTCCCACCATCCTGACGATCGCGATTCTGATCTGGTCGTACGACCTGATCGACCGCCACCTCGGGCAGTACATCACCCGGGGCATGGTGGCCTTGTTTGCGACGGGTGGCCCGCCGGAATTCATCTCGCCCGACAAGGCGCTGGAACATTCTTTGACCTATGGCACGCCCATCGACGAATGGGACGCCCGGGGACAGCGCCTCACCGTAGAGTACAAGATAGCTACCCTCCCCATCTTGGAAGATATTCGCGCGGATGAAGAATTTCGCAAGCGAGCGCAAGAAGAGGCCAACACGGCACTCTGGAGCGTAGCCTTCGTCCATTATAGGCTGAATTTGATTGGATTCTTGATCGCGTTTGTGGTCGTCTACTTCGTCGGACGATTCCTAGCCAGCCTGATTGGACGAACCAGCTGGCGAATGATCGAACGCCTGCTCTATCGTGTCCCGGTCATCAAGGCCCTTTACCCCAATATCAAGCAGGTGACCGATTTTGTTCTTAGCGAGCGAAACGTCTCTTTTTCGGGCGTGGTCGCTGTCCCGTATCCCCGTAAAGGCTTGTGGTCAATAGGGTTGGTGACCGGCCCTCCCCTTCGTTCACTCGCCGAAACTGAGGAACAAGAGCTAATTACCGTATTCATCCCGAGCTCACCAACGCCGGTGACTGGCTATACGATAACGGTGAAGCGCCAAGAGGTCATCGACCTGGGGTTCTCGCTCGATGAGGCGATGCGCTATACGATTAGTGCCGGTGTGATTAAGCCCAGACGTGAAGAGTGTCCAGATGGGCTGCTCGAGGGTGAATCTTTGGATTGAGAACACGTCAACAGGAGGTTTGGTCGTGCAAATTCTTTTGACTGGAAGGCATGTCAACGTCACAGATGAGCTGAAGAGTTATGCTTCCCAAAAAGCAGAGAAACTGCCCAAATTTTATGACCGGGTCCAAGCGATCGAGGTGGTGCTCGACCATGAGGGCGACCACTTCACCATCGACATGATAGTAACGGCCGGCAAGGACAACTTCATCGCCCATGAAGCAGGTCCAGACATGTTTGCGCTAGTAGACTTGGTGTGTGACAAGCTGGAACGTCAGCTGAGGCGGCATAAGGAGCGGTTCCGCAACCGCAAGCATACGGCCAAGCATGTGGATAAATTTGAAGAAGCCCAAGAGTAGTTGACTGAGTTCGGAGTGCTTATGAAGCTGATCGATTTTGTCAATGTAGACGCGATCATCCCAGAGTTGGCTGCAGAAGATCGCAACGGCGTGATCCGAGAATTGGTCAACGCGTTGGCTGGGCAGGGAGTAATCGACGCGGATCGCGCAGACGGTGTAGCCCAGGCAGTTATCTATCGCGAGAATCAAGGCAGCACCGGTTTTGGCAAGGGTGTGGCTGTTCCGCACGTCAAACACGAAGCCGTGAAGACGACGGTATCGACCATTGGACGCTCGAGCCATGGAGTCGATTTCGCTGCCCTGGATCGCGCCCCTGTTTATACGATTGTGCTGCTACTCAGCCCCAAGGATGACCCTGACGCCCATCTCGCCGCGATGGAAAAGATCTTTCGCCATCTGCGGGAGGACAATTTCCGGCGATTCCTTAGACAGTCAGATACGCGCGAGAAGATTGCAGATCTGATCATCGAGGTAGACGAAGCCTAGCGGATCATGGGGTGTGAGGTGCAGGTGACCAACGAATCTAACGAGTTGCAGCGTGACGCTGAGATCGTCAACCAGGCTGGTTTGCATGCCCGCCCGGTGATGCGAATTGTTGACCTAGCCAAGACCTTCAAGGCTGCGTTGGCCGTGCATAACGGCGACATCCGGGCCGATGGCAAGAGCCCGATGGAAATGATGCTCTTAGCCGCCCCAAAGGGAACACGTTTGAAGTTGGTAGCAAACGGCGTAGATGCGCACCAGATGCTTGATGCCCTGGAAGAACTTATCAAAGGTGGGTTTGGCGAAGAATAGGGCAGCGGTCTGGTTCGTTTCGCCATCTCACAATGGCGCAGCGCATCGGCCGGGATTCCAGGTGGTTCAACACGGATGGAAATATTTACCGG
>JAJDDP010000204.1 GCA_029260235.1 Phycisphaerae bacterium
GCTTTACGACGACGCCTTGAATTGAAAAATCGGCAGAATCATCAACGATAAGGGGAAATGCGGCTGGATTGTCGCCGCGGAGGATTACCAAACGCCCCGATCCGCGCCGCTCCATGAAGATGCGCTTCAGGGTTGGCTGACCATCGACCAGGCAGGCGCAGATGCGGCCAAGGACATGCTCGGGGGCGACGTCGGGGCGGTAGTGGACCAGGACGATGTCGCCCGGCTTGAGGGTGGGCTCCATGCTGTCGTAGGCCAGCCGCAAGCAGTAGTAGTCGGGGTGCCAGAGGTGCCGGAGCACGGGGAACATCTCCAGCTGTTCCTGCGATTCAGCCGGCGGACCAGCCGGGATGGAGCCTAGGAGGGGGAGGGAGAGCGTATCATGAAGCTGAGGTGCGTCATGCTCATGCCCGCCGCCGATCAGCACAGCGTCAGGCCGATCCAGGGCGACAGCCAAGGCGTGGATGGTTCTCCGGGAAGGCTGCCGCTTATCCCGCTCGATCTCGGAGAGGTAGCCCTGGTTGACCTTGGCCAGCCGAGCCAACTCGTTCTGGGTAAGCCGAAGCTGGCTGCGGATTCGCCGAACCCGCTCTCCCAAAGACTCGCCGTCAAGCTGCCTGATGGTTGTGTCGTTGTTCATCCGGCGCAATTGTACAGCAATTCATATTGCGCGCCCAGAGCATACCGTATCTTCGCTCGCTGGCCCCACCCAACATCGGGCGCTGGGAGCATTGAGGGGGCGTCGCCGTGCTGCATACTGGTGTCCAGCAACTTATCGAAGATAATCTCACTGCTATTGGAGGATTAGTGTGGCTATCAGGGAAGCCGAATTCGACAGTGAAGCCGAGCTCCAGACGTGGGTTCAGAGTGAGTTTATCGCGTTCCTCCCCGCATCGATGCTGCTGGACGGCTCGACTGTCACGACCGCGTCAGGGAAGCGCGGAATACCCGATGGTATCGCGTTCGATTTTGCCGGACGGGCCTGGTATGTGATCGAGAACGAATTGCTAAAGCACGGCGTCTGGCCGCATATTGCCGAGCAGATGGTGCGGTTCGTTGTCGCCACGCAAAACCCGGACACTCTTCGGCGAATTCGAGATAGGGTATTCGAGCACATCATGACCGAAGGCAGCGCGGACCGGATGGCCACGGAGTTGGATACGGTGCCAGAACGTTTGTTGCAACAGATTGAGTTGTTCATCGAGGGAGTCAGGCCTCACTTTGTCATCTTCATTGATCGGACCAATCGCGACCTCGAAGACATGGCGCATGCCTTGGACGCTCCCACATCCATCTTCCGTGTGCAGAAGTTCATAGTTGATGGCAAGGCCGAGTATCATTCACCTGACCGAAACGTCCCCGTCATTCAATCCGACCCAGAGGATCGGAGTGCCTTCGGCAGTAATTTTGAAGTAATCGAGCTTCTTGGAGGCGGTGAACCTGCAGACGGACCGGGACGCTTTCGCTGGTATCGCCTGGCGAATGGCGACATGATTCACATCAAGCGGTCAAAGTATCACGAGCGGAACAACTACTATTGGTACGGAATAAACCCATCAGCGCTTGAGCGACTTCAACAGCTGCGGATCACCCATGTGGTCTTCGTGATGGGCGAGTATGGTTTCGCGAAGATTCCGGTCGAGACCGTGCGGACATTTGTGAGCCATACGAAGACCAGTTCCAATCCAGACGGTTCGATCCGCCATTATCATTTCTTGAGTTCGCATGACTCGGAGCCGGAACTCTCTTGGTCCAACGAAGTGCCGAAGTAAGCGCTGTCCGATCACTTCTACGCATTTGAGCAGTAGGCGCCCCAACCAAGACAACTTCAACAAGGCTAGTACTGCGGCGGGCAGCGCCCGCCCTACTCGTTTTCAGCGAGGAGAGATGGCCTGAATCCAGCTACGAGCGCTACCCCTTCTTCGCGGGCGATGCACCGGCCTTGGGCAGAGTGTTTGCCCAAATCGCACCGAGAGGCAATGCATGGATGCTTGAGCCGAAGGGGATGGCATCTTGCCCGGTGTATAGCACGATACCTCGATGAAACCGCTTGCCGGCAATCTGGGCCAGTGCTCTTAGGCCCTTGAGATCGTTCGGGCTGAGCGTTGCACCGGCTTTGACCTCGATACCGACGATGCGGCCCGACCGATCTTCCAGAACGATGTCAACCTCGCGTCCTTCCTGCGTGCGGAAGTGGAATAGCTCAGGTCTTGTCTTGCTCCACGACGCTTGCTTGTGAAGCTCAGCGACTACGAAGTTCTCCATCAAGGGCCCGCCTTGTTTGGCGTCGCTTACTAGCCGATCCTTGCTTAATCCCAGCAGGTGGGCGAGCAGGCCGGCGTCGTTCAGGCATAGCTTCGGCGATTTGACCAGCCGTTTGCCGATGTTGGTCGACCACGCGGGCAGAGCCTGAACGATGAAGGTCATCTCCAGCAATGCGAAGTACCGCTTGAGCGTCGTCTGCGGAATCGACAAATCGCGGGCGATGTCGGCGAAGTTGAGGGACGACCCCACGCGGGTAGCCAACAACGTCAACAGGCGAGGCAGTTCGGTCAGCCCCTCGATGTTCGACAAGTCGCGTATGTCGCGTTGCAAAATCGTGGTGATGTATGCCCGGAACCAGTCATCGCGCCGGGACACGCTTCGTGTCGTGCAGATTTCAGGATAACCGCCGCGCAGCACACGCTCCATAAGTTTGGACGACGCCAACGGCTTCTCTGGCGGGCGCGGATTGTTATTAGCGAACAGCGTATCAATGAAGGTTTCGCGGACGCCCTCGATCTCACCTTGCGAGAGAGGCCAAAGGGGGAGTATCTCGATCCGGCCAGCCAGCGACTCGGACACTTTGGGGACGAGCAATACGTTGGCCGATCCTGTGAGCAGGAAGCGACCAGGCTTTTTCTTGCGGTCCACCTCACGCTTGATGGCTGGGAATAGTGCGGGGGCTTTTTGCACTTCATCGAGAACAAGAGGCCCGTCGAAACCGCGGATGAAACCCATCGGGTCGCCGGTCGCGGCTGCTAGTGTGGCAGCGTCATCCAGCGTCAGGTAGGAAGCCTTCGATATCCCCTTGGCGATTGCCTGCACGAGCGTACTCTTGCCTGTCTGGCGTGCGCCGTGCAGGAATACCACAGGCGTGTCCTTGAGAGCCCGCCGAAGCCTTGTCGCGATGTTTCGCTCGATCATGGTGGTAAGCCTACCCGGTGGTCGGCTGAATATCCACCATTATGTGGCTGAATATCGTCCACTTAGTGGTGGATTTTCAGCCACCCGGGGCTGGGAAAGATGGATCGAGGGCTGTAGGTCACGGCCGGGGATACTATCGGACGGCATTGGGCGGTGCGGATGTGGCTGCCGCTACGGCGGTCAGCGCCCGGCAGGACTCACGGAATTCGCCCTGTTTCGACGTCTATAATGAACCGAGTCAACCCGCTCATGTACACCCGTTGAGCATCGTACATGGCCATGTGGCCGCCGTTGGGGCAATGGAGGTAGCAACCGTTCTTGAAGGCGCTAGCCATCCACTCCATGTGCTCGTGGCTCACGGTGTTGGAAAAACGGGACGGCAAGCTGTGATCTTTGATTCGGCTGTCCCCCACCCTTCCGTTGCGCTCAAGGGTAGGGCATCGGTGCGTTTGCATACATCCTCGCCGTAAACTGAGCACGTGCAGCACCTTAGAGCGGATTCTGCCGCCAGGCGCTGCCTGAATGACACGAGTAGAGCATTACGCTGGGTGCTTGGACCGGAGGTGCTCTTGGAGCTGAAGGCCGGCTCCAGAATGGCTGGTACAAAGCGGGCTTCTCTGCCTTGCAATACGATTGCCACCTCGCCATGATAGGCGCTTGGGGTCGGCGGCTGTTGGGCGTCGGTTTCAAGTCAACTGAGCTCGTTCTGCGAACCATAACCTGTTTTTGATGAGGCTTTGAGCGTGAAGACTTCTGTATCTGAACTCGTTACCGCCGAGAGAGAATCGACCGAGATCCCTGAGGCCGCTGATTCGCTTTTTGCGATGGCGGTCAACGTGATGAACCATGCGGCTGACGTGCTCGGGTTGGATAACTACATCCGCTCGATTCTCTCCCAGCCCAAGAACTCGATCATCGTCAACTTCCCGGTGCAGATGGACGACGGCAATTATGAGATCGTTCGCGGCTTCCGGATCCAGCACAACAATGCGTTAGGCCCGTACAAGGGCGGCATTCGCTACCACGAAGACGTTGCCCTGGATGATGTTCGGGCGCTCGCCCTTTGGATGACGCTCAAGTGCTCGTTGGCCGGCGTTCCGTTCGGCGGGGCCAAGGGCGGCGTGAAGGTGAATCCGCGCGAAAGAAGTCGGGATGAGATGTGCCGGATCACGAGACGGTTCACCAGTGCACTTGGCACCAATATCGGCCCAGACTATGACATCCCCGCCCCGGATGTCGGCACCAATGCCCAGACCATGGTTTGGATCATGGACACCTACATGAACACCACGGCAGGCTTGGCCCGACAGCTTCCGCTCAACGTAGTCACCGGCAAGACCTTGGAGTGTGGCGGCAGCCTGGGTCGAGAGAAAGCAACCGGCCAAGGTGTGGTGTATGTCTGCGAGGAGATGCTGCCAGCCATGGGCATCACGCTCAAGGGCGCCCGCGTAGCCCTGCAAGGCTATGGCAACGTCGGCTCGCACACCGCTATGCTGTTGCACGACTTGGGGGCAAAGATCGTCGGGGTAATGGATCACACCGGAGCCATCGTCGAAGAGAACGGCCTCGATGCCCACAAACTGGCTGAGTATGTCGCCCAAGCTGGCGGAGTAGCCGACTTCAAAGAGGCGACCGCAGTCGATTGGGACGCCTTCTATGCCGTTGAGACGGACGTGTTCATTCCTGCCGCTCTCGAAAAAATGATCACAGCTGACATCGCCAAATGCATTCAAACCAAAGTCATCGTCGAAGCCGCCAACGGTCCAACCGATGCCCCCGCAGAACCGATTTTGAGCGAGCGAGGCATCGAAATATTGCCGGCTATCCTCTGCAACTCAGGCGGTGTCACTGTCAGCTACTTCGAGTGGGTACAGAACAAGAACAATGAGACCTGGGTGCTGGAAGATGTGGATCGCAGGTTGCGGCGCTATGTGGCTGAAATGTGCGCTCGGGTGCGCAAGACTCGACGCGAGTTCAACTGCGATATGCGGACATCAGCTTACGTTGTAGCTCTTCAGCGGATCGGCGACGTCTACAAGCAGCGCGGAATATTCCCCTAATGCGGAGTGATACCGCAACTGACTCAAGGAGTGCAACTGCTCTGTGAGCAGTGAGCGCAATCGCGTGGCCGTGCCACGCCTTGTCACGGCAGGATCCCATGTCAAGCTCGAACCCCATTCGCTTGGGCGTGCTACTGTCAGGCTCGGGCAGAACCCTACAAAATTTGTGCGATAGCATTGCCGACGGCACCTTGAACGCCGTCGTCAACATCGTCGTTTCCAGCCGCCCCGATGCCTACGGGTTAGCCCGGGCCAAGAACATTGGATTACCAGCTGTTAGCATCCCCAGACGCGGTCTGTCAGCCAGCGACTTTGACGATGCCATCACCGACGCGCTTGCCCATGCAGACATTGACCTGGTGTGCATGGCTGGCTTTCTCTCCTTTTGGCGCATCCCGCCACAATTTGAAGGAAAGGTGATCAACATTCATCCAGCGTTGCTGCCGGCTTTTGGCGGCAAGGGTTTCTACGGCCAGCGAGTCCACGAGGCGGTCATCCAAGCCGGCAGCAGCGAAACCGGCTGTACGGTCCATTTCTGCGACAACCAGTACGACAACGGGCAGATCATCTTGCAACGGCGGATCGAGGTTAGCCCCGATGACACACCGGGATCCCTCGCCGAGCGGGTCTTTGCAGAAGAATGCATCGCCTATCCCGCAGCGATCCAGTTCCTCGCCGACAGCGGTTCGGGCCCATTCAGAAACAAGTGATCCCCGCCCGATTGGCCAATGCCAGCCGACCTACTCACAGCAAGGCAGCCTCGAACCTTGCACGCAGGATCCACCAACACCAAACCCAAAGTGCGCGGATCGCTCTGGCTAGACCCGCTGAACCAGCCGATCATGCCTAACCAGATTTGCCTTTCTTGCTA
Organism: Phycisphaerae bacterium; assembly: GCA_029260235.1. Taxonomy (GTDB): domain Bacteria; phylum Planctomycetota; class Phycisphaerae; order UBA1845; family UBA1845; genus OFTM209. Next base: position 6,118 of record JAJDDP010000204.1, read on the forward strand.
CCGGATGCTGCCTTGGTGTCGCTCTTGCCCGGTTTAATCTTGCCAGCCTTGATTTCCTGATCTTCCGCCCGTTTGGCTAGGATTTTTTCTCTGATCTCGTTGAACAAATCAGGATTGTCCTTGATGAAGAGTTTGGAGTTTTCCCGCCCTTGGCCCAAGCGAACATCGCCATAGCTGAACCACGCACCGCTCTTGACGACAATCCCATCACCCAAAGCCAAGTCAATCAAATCGCCTTCCTTACTGATGCCGCTGTCGAACATGATGTCGAATTCAGCTTGTCGAAATGGCGCCGCGACCTTGTTCTTGACCACCTTGGTTCGGACGTGGTTGCCGGTGATCACGTCACCTTCTTTGATGGCTGATATGCGGCGAATGTCCAAACGCACAGAGCTATAGAACTTCAAAGCCCTGCCACCGGGTGTAGTCTCCGGATTGCCAAACATGACCCCGATTTTCATGCGGATCTGATTGATGAAGATGACCGTGCAGCGCGTCTTGGCGATGGCGGCGGTGAGTTTTCGCATGGCTTGGCTGAGCAAACGGGCCTGCAAGGCGACGTGGGCATCACCCATCTGCCCTTCGATCTCAGCCCGGGGGATCAGCGCCGCCACTGAATCGATTACGATCGCATCCACCGAGGCAGATCGAATCAGCATCTCGGTGATTTCCAGAGCTTCTTCGCCGGAGTTGGGCTGGCTGACCAGCAATTGCTCTAGGTTGACGCCGCACTTTCGCGCCCATGTTGGATCGAGTGCATGCTCGGCATCAACAAAGGCGGCTACGCCGTTTTGCTTTTGGGCATTGGCAACGACATGTAAGGCAAGGGTAGTCTTGCCTGACGACTCAGGCCCGAACAGCTCAATGATGCGGCCACGCGGCAAACCATGCCCACCCAAGGCTAAATCGAGCGACAGAGTTCCTGTGGAAATTCCGTCCTCGATGATCGGCACGGCCCCAAGGGTCATGATGGCCCCCTTGCCAAAGGCCGATTCAATCTGCTGCAGGGCCCGGTCTAAGGCTTGGTCGCGCTTCTTGGCTTGGCTTTCTTCCATGGTGGTTTTCTTCCGCTCTGCCGCTGGTGTGGCTGTTGCAGTTGCAGTTGCAGTTGCAGTTGCTGTCACGTTTGTTCACCCAATTCATGTCGAGAGATATTTGAATAGCAAGCCCCGGCTCTAGTCAGCTCAGACCGCACCACAAAAATCGCATCAACCCGCTGCGATCCAGTCGGCGGAGCCACCTCCTCAACGGCTTCCCGCAATCGCCCCACCGTCTTGCCGTTCCGCACGCGACCGAGGGTTAGATGAGGCGTGAAGGGCCGATGCTCCCGGGAAAAACCCAGCCGTTCGAAGGCGTTTTCGCACAAATCACGGCAGTGCCCCAACTTGTTGGCCCCATCGCGAACACCCATATGTATAACCCGCACGTCGCCCCGCGCTGGGAAACAGCCACAGCGGGTCAGCTCCAACTGAAAGGGCTGAGCTTGTTGGGCGACAGTCGCCGTAACTTGGCACACGGCTTGGACTTCATCGTCCGGCTCTTCACCAAGAAATTTTAAGGTCAAATGCATCTGCTCCCATTGGGTCCAACGAATCGCCCTGGGCCAGCCAGCCAATTGTTGCTGGATGGTCACCAACGATTGTTTGATCGACTCGCTCAACTCGACGGCGATGAACAGGCGCACCGTGCGGCTATCCTTTTTTGTTAGTCAATGTGCAGCATCGCAGTGAACTGTTTCACCCTCGCGTTCACCTCGTCGGCCGTCACTTGGGCAATTCGCTGCAGCGAAAAGGACTCGATGGTGATTGAGGCTGCCACCGTTCCCCGAACCAGTGCCCGCCGCAAGTCATCAGTCTCAAAAGAACCAACCTGATCCAAATACCCGAGCATCCCGCCGGCAAAACTATCCCCAGCCCCGGTCGGATCCTTCACCTCCGTGGTTGGAAACGCCGGTATGGCTGTGACCGAATCGCCAGTCACCAGGACAGCCCCGTGCTCCCCCTTCTTGACCACAACAAACCGAGGCCCCATGCCCAGGATTGCCCGACCGGCGTCGATAACGTTAGATTTCCCGGTCAGATGCAGCGATTCTGCATCGTTGATGATCACGCCATCGACTGCCGCGATTGTCTTGCCTAGTTCGTCTCGCTCGTTGTCTATCCAGAGATCCATGGTGTCTAGCACGCTGAGTTTGGGCTTAGCAACTTGGCCCAAGGTTTCGCGTTGCTGGACCGGATGCGTATTGGCCAGAAAGACGACGTCGCTGCCTTGGAAAGCGGCTGGCACCTTTGCTCCGGGCTCAGCCAGGACGTTCAGCTCGACGCCGAGCGTTTCGCGATCATTCATGTCCGGCGAATACTTGCCCGACCAGCGGAAGGTCTTGCTGCCCGCCCGAGTCTCAAGCCCAGCCAAGTCTATCCGGTCGCGGGTAAGTTGATCGCGAAAAGCAGGCGGGAAATCCTCGCCCACAACCGCGACCAGCCGGACGTCAGTAAACAACCCTGCAGCTACCCCGAAGTAAACGGCTGAGCCGCCGAGTACTTCGCTGGCCTCCCCGTGCGGCGTACTGACCGAGTCAATTCCGATGCTTCCTGTGACGAGCAACGACATGGCATCTCCGTGAAATTATAGCTTTGCTAAAGGCGTAGATTAGCCCGAAGCGAAGCCCAGTGCAAGGCAAAAGTTAGAAAAATGTTAGGGTATCAGGAATCGGCACTAATGCCCTCGTCATGGCCCCTAATCCCACCTTTGGGGGCATTGGCTTCATTTCGGCAGCCCCGGTTAGCGGTGGTAGAAGCTCCGAATGGTCGGGAGCAGATACTCATCAAAAGCCCGGGCTAGATCGTAGTCCGGCTTCCATCCCCAGTCGCGCCGGGCAGGATCATCGTTCACCTCAGCGGGCCAACTATCGACGATGGCGACGCGCGGGGCATCGGGTTCAAAGGTGATCTTGCCGTTTGGGAAGGCTTCGACCACCCAATCACGCACTTGGCCAGCCGTGATGCTGAAGGCGTTGACGTTATAGACGCCGCGCTGCAACGCTTCAGCCGGGGCAGCCGACAGCTGGACCAGTGATTTGATCGCGTCGGGCATAGCCATGAACGGAATTTGGGCGTGTTCAGGCACGAAGCAGGCATAGGATTCGCCGCGAGCGGCGGCGTGGATCATCTCGGGGGCGTAGTCACTAGTGCCACCGCTTGGCATGGTGACGGCGCTAATCAACCCGGGGAATCGAATCGCCCGAAAATCGACGCCGCTCGGCGCCCTATCAGCCGCCAACTGCCGGTAGTGCCGCGTGTAGTATCGGCCCAGCTGCTCGCAGTAGAGTTTGTTGCAGCCATACATGGTCTTGGGGGCAGCCCACTGATCCTCCCGGACCGCGCCCGCTTCAGTCTTGGTGGCCAGGTCGGGCAATCCATAGGCTGCGATGGAGCTGGGGAATAGAAACTTGACCGGCTGACCGTGCCAGCGGGATTGTTCAGCCGCCAATTCCAACAGGTTCAGCGTGCCGTTGACGTTGACCTTGTGAGCGGTGTCCGGCGTGTATTCCGACCGGGTGCTCAACAGGGCTGCCAAGTGGTAGATGGCATGAATCTCATATTCGCTGATCAGCCGCTTGAGCAGGTTGTCGTCCAGAATGTCGCCGGTGATCGAAGCTGTGCATAGGGCGTCAAGGCGCTCGTCCATAGGCTTGAGGTCGAGAGCCACCACGCCATGGTCCCCATTGCGACCAAAATGCTCAACCAAGCCATGGCCAATCTCGCCGTTGGCGCCGGTGATAAGGATGACAGGTTGACGCACGGGTAGTGCCTCCGTGGGTACTGGGAAACCGAGGGGCGAGTTTCTGCGAAAATGAGGGGGAGAGCAAGTATTGCTGAATTGAATTACATCAGCAGGAGCGCTAACTCTTGATCGTTAGGAAACGTGCAGACCCATTGACGAAGCGCTGCACAAACTTGCATAATAGCTCATTAGCAGGCAACCGACTATGGAGCAGTCTAGCTGCCCTAGCTCCTTTTCGATGATTAGCGCGACCACTGGGTAGGATATCAGATGTCGATCACAAAGGGCCAAATACTTGACGAGATAAGACGAACGGCCCAAGCCAACGAGGGAGTCGCGCTCGGCTCAATGAAATTCGCTACCGAAACTGGGATTAAGCAGTCTGACTGGAAGGGAAAAATTTGGGCACGATGGAGCGAAGCCCTTCGCGAAGCCGGATTTGCCCCAAACGAAATGGCCAAGGCGTATTCCGGAGAAGAACTGCTGGAGAAGTACGCGCAGCTATCGCTTGAACTAGGACACCTCCCGACAATCCAGGACATGCGGCTCATTGCACACCGTGGGTCCCACGTTCCCCACTGGGGATCGTTTAAGAAACAGTATGGCAATAAGACTCGGCTCGTTGAGAAGCTCCTTGAGTACTGCCGAGATCGTGGTGAATTCGCCGTCATAATTCAGTACTGCGAAGACTATGCACCGCGCGATACCAAGCGACCGAACGAGGCAGTGGGTTCACAAGGTGACGTCGGGTACGTCTACCTCCTAAAGTCGGGGAGGTTTTACAAGATTGGCCGGTCGAACGCCCCGGGCCGCAGGGAGTACGAACTTGCTATTCAGCTGCCTGAGAAGGCCCGAATTGTTCACGAGATTCGGACGGAAGATCCGCCCGGTATTGAGGCATACTGGCACAATAAATTCGAGGCAATGCGGAAGAACGGTGAATGGTTTGAACTCAAAGCGGCGGACGTCTCGTACTTCAAGCGACGTAAAATTATGTGATTGTGCCACCGAATCCCCTCGCTACGCCAGCCGCTACCGCTAACACAATAGAGGCAGGAGACTGGGGCTTGGCGATCGTATTGCTCTGGCCTTCTTGCACTTGCACAGACCGAGATGCTTGATCGAGCAGAGGCACATCGAGGCTGGCTCCCTCAGAGAGTTTGGAAGCTGCTTGCCCCTGATTGTTACATCAGAGTGACAACCTTGGCCCGCTTTGAATTCTCGCCCCTGACACTCATTTCGCCCCATTACTCCTTGACAGAAGTTCAATGAGTACGTCGGGTACATCTTCCGACAAGAATGCTCATCCGAGCCGCAACGGCCTGCGTATAATCCTCCAGAAACACCGACCAAAAGCTTCGTTCCCCCCTCCCTCCTGGAACCGGGCGGCACTCAAGAGCGGGCGTCACTGGCCTCGCAACTTGGATGTCGCCCGGTTTATTGATGCCCATCCCAATGGCTGTGACTGCGACATTGCGCCGGTCCAGGCTGGAACTGACCGGGCGATTTGATCTTCAATAGTAACTACGCTCTGCGATGCCGGTTATGATGACTTCGTGTCACGCAAGGCCAAGCAAACTAGCCCAACGCCGCATGCGTTGAGAGATGCCCGGCAAGACTTCCGCAGTTTCTGGATCTTGGCCGCCATCGCTGCAGCCGCATTCCTGCTGCGACTTTTCTACCTGTACCAAATCGAGACCATTCCGTTCTTCTACAGCCTGATCTCTGACGCCCGCGGCTACAACGATTGGGCGGTGCGGATCGCGGCGGGCGAATGGTTGGGCAAAGAGCCGTTCTATCAGGCACCGGCTTACCCCTATTTCCTAGCCGTGATCAAGATGGGCTTAGGCGACAGTTTGTTCGTTGCTCGAATCGGGCAGTGTGTATTGGGGGCGTCGTCTAGTCTACTGATCGGACTGGCAGGCTGGGGATTCTTCTCGCGACGGTGCGGCCTAGTCGCCGCAAGCCTGCTAGCCGTCTACCCGCCGTCGATCTTCTTCGACGGTTTGATTCAAAAGACATCGCTGGGTCAATTCTGGGGCGCGGCTCTCTTGGCCCTGCTAGCCTGGATCAAGCTGCGACCGAGCTGGAAGAAATGTGCAATGGCTGGCCTGGTGCTAGGGCTGTTTGCCCTGACCCGAGAAAATGCCCTGGTATTAGCCCCGGTGGTCGGGGGCTGGTTGGCGCTCGGCTTGGGCGAGGGATCACCAAGAGACAAGAGCATGCGCGTGCTTGGTCTCGGAGCGGGGCTAGCCATTGTGCTCATGCCGGTGGGCTGGCGAAATCATGCCGTCGGTGGTCAGTTCTCGCTCACCACGTTTCAAATGGGCCCCAACTTCTACATCGGCAACAACGCCGAAGCGACCGGGCGATACCGACCGTTGGTCAAGGGCCATGAAACGCCGGAGTTTGAACGAGCCGACGCGACCACGCTAGCTGAGGAGGCTGTGGGTCACAACCTGACACCGCACGAGGTATCCAACTACTGGATGGATCAATCTTGGTCGTATATCCAAGCGCAACCGGGCGATTGGCTCAGACTATTGGGCATCAAGTGGTTGATGACTTGGAACGCCTATGAGGTTCCCGATTCAGAAAACTTCTACATCTACCGCGAATGGTCCTGGCTGCTGGGCACGCTGAGCGGGCTGTTCCACTTTGGCGTGCTGTTTCCGTTGGCTGTTGCCGGTGTGGTGCTGAGTTGGCCTCGACGCCGGGAACTGTGGGTCTTGCATGCGATCATTCTAGTGATGACCTTGGCTGTGGCCGGTTTCTATGTATTTGCCCGCTATCGGTATCCATTGATTCCCGTATTCATGCTCTTCGCAGCCATCGGTCTACTTGAGATCAGAACATTGCTGCATGGCCGCAACTTCAAGGCGCTAGGGCTTTGCCTGGTGCCGGTTGGTGTCGCAGCCCTGCTTGCGAATTGGCCGATCCACCCTGAACATCAGATCAACGCGATGGCCTGGGGAAACATGGGCAGTACGCTGGCTAAGCAGGGAAGGATCGAGGCAGCTACTCCGTTCTTTGAGCGAGCGACAGCAGGTGCGCCGGATTCAGCAGAAATGCACTACAACCTCGGACTAGCCTACCTGGTGCAGCAGCGTTGCAGCGAAGCAGCCCAAGAATTCAAAGAAGCGCTGCGAATCGATTCTGCCCTGATCGAACTGGAATACCAACTGGCGACTGCCTTGGAATGCGCCGGAAAACCAACCGAGGCGATGCTCCACTACCGCAAAGCCCTAGAACAAAACCCCAACGATGCCGATGCGCAGTCGGGAATCAACAGGCTAACTGACCAAGCTGAGTAGCGAGCGGCGAAAACCATCAATCGGGGAATGAAACAGCTGGTCTGGGGGCGTCGGTGATGCGGATCGCTCTCATGTAGACTGGCTCGATCGGTACGCCCTCGGCTGAGGCTGGTTCAGCCAGCAAGCGGTCCAGCGTGGTCATGGATTCCTCGCCGACCAACTCACCAAACACCGTATACCGTCCATCCCATTGAGCGATCCGGGCGGAACTGATGAAGAACTGGGAGCTGGCTGAATTTAGATCTTCCTCAAGCCTAGCCATGCAGAAGGAGCCGCGCCGGATCGGTTGAGCGGACAACTCGGCGTCGAGCTTCTTGCCGTCAGGCCTCAACCCCTGCCCGGTCCCCTGGGGACAGCCGCCCTGGATGAAGTAGCCCGGTACGATGCGGTGGAACTTCAGGTTGTCATAGAACCCGCTTCGGGATAACTCGAGGAAGTTGGCTACATGAGCGGGGGCGTCGCCATAGAAGAACTGGACGGTCAAATTGCCGACGTCGGTCTGAATGAGGGCCTGCTTGGGATGGGCGACCTCGATCACCAGCTCGTTCGAGGTGACAGCGCCCCCGTAGGGAGACCAACTCAGGCTAAACTCGCCCGGCGAACGAAGCACCGGATAGAATTGCGACACATCCAAGCCAACACCCACCGTAGAATGCGGGCCAAGAACGATCACCTCTGCCGACGTTGGCGGATTGTAACCTGTCGGTACATCCCAAACCCGCCCCAGGCTGGTTCCCTTGACGCTCAGCCCTGCAAAGGCATGGCCACTGAAGACATGACCCTGTGGCAATCCCATAAGGCCCGATGACGGTAGCGGCTTTAGACCCTCGACCGAAAGTTCGATGGGCTCATTGGTCAGATTGGTAAGGGAGAAATCGACCCAAATGGGTTGGCCCGGCTGGATGTAGCGACTGGCGCTACTCAGCGAGGCAGCCACACCACTGGGCGGCTCTGCCAAGGTTGTCCCCGGTAGGCCCAGTGCCAAGCTAACCAAAATCATTGTATGCCAACGGTTTAGCATCAAACTCTTCAATCCTGCATGCCTGCAGCGCGGCTGCACCCACTGTTCGCGCGGTGTCAGCCAGCATTCACCCAGACTCAGCAGCTTGTACCGAGCCAATCACAGCCCGGTTGCAGGCTCCAGGACCGGGAAGCTACCCCAACTTAGCCGAGGAATCCACCCGCTGCCATTAGGCGGACGACCGATAATCATGATCGGTTCCCGCCCCTTGCTTGCCAAATAGGCTCGGTCAGGTAGGTATGTCCATCTGAGTCCGAGCAGTTTTTGGCCAGTTGAGAGGAAGGACGATGCGGATAACCTTGGCTGTCCCTGCCGATTTCGAGTTCGAGACGGCGGTGGCGTCGCACGGATTCTTTGCCCTGGCTCCTAACCAGTGGGATGCCAGGGGCATGTCCCTGACCACCGTGCTCACGATGGGCAATGAGTCGATTCGGGTCACTGTCAAGCCTAGCCCGCCGAGCGGAAAACCCGCTGTTCGCATCCTCGCCCCTGGCCAAATCCGACTGGGCCAGGCGCATCGCAGCCACATCCGCCGAGGGATCAGCCGCATGCTGCGTCTGGACGAAGACCTATCCCCCTTCCACTGCATGTGTGCAGCCGACCCTCGACTAGAATCCGTGGCGACCTCGCGCTTTGGCCGACTTCTCCGCAGCCCGAGTTTGTTCGAGGACATCGTCAAAACCATGTGTACCTGCAACATCACTTGGCGTCAGACACTGGGCATCGTTCAACGGCTCGTCGATCAGTACGGAACACCCGCGTTGAACGACCCTTCGAGCAGAGCATTCCCATCGCCGCAGCAGTTGGCATCAGTGGGTGAAGCTCGATTACGCACCACATGCAGCCTCGGCTATCGGGCGGAGTGGGTAGCCCGCTTAGCCAAAGAGGTCGTCGAGGGTCGATTCGACCTGGAGGCGTGCGATCAATCCTCCCTAGATAGCGATGAACTTCACCGGCACTTGCGGAGTATCCACGGCGTAGGCGACTATGCAGCATCGACCCTCTGCATGCTCCTGGGCCGATACGACCGGTTGGCCGTCGATAGCGAAACCGTGAAACACTACAAGCTCCAGTTCCCACGCCGCAAAGTCACGCCAACCTTGGTCCGCAAGCACTATGAGCGACACCAACCCTTTCCCTACCTGGTGTACTGGTGGGAGATGTGGAACCGGTATCGCGACGAGACCGGGCAAGCGACATCGTGGTCGAAGGAATAAGTTAGGGCGATGCCTGTATCCCAAACAACCGATGCACCACATCGGGGATCGAATTCAGCTTTTCGAATTTTGATTTTGGAATCACTCGAATCATGGGGCGTTCTGCCTTCTTGCCCGTGGCATCCCCCTTGGTGTGTTTGGCAACTTTCAGGTGTTGGAGCGAGCATATCTTTGAATGCGGCAGCCCACCAAGCCAATAAAACGGCCCCAACTCAAGCGTATCAGGGTTGAAGCGACTCCAGATCACGCATGCACTTGGCTTATCTTCCAGCATCACGTTGACATTAACGCTGGCGGTTGCTGCCTTGGCTTTTGATGTTTTCAGTTGAACGTGCCTTATGATTGATTTGTATTCAAACACCAAGTCGTATCCCGCATCATCAACCTGCGGTTTTAGCACCTCCAAATATCCCAGCTTGCTGGTCCACAAGTACCGCAAGACCTCAGCAACGAAAATGTGCTCCAGTAGATTCTCCCGGTATGACGAATGTGTATTGTGTTGCGTTGAGGCCATCTTGAGATGTTCCCTCCTGGGTCTAGTCCACGAGATTGGGATCGATACTCACCATGCAACTTTCAGGTGGGGTCACGTTTTGGATCTCGGTGGCAGGACTCCCGCTCCGACAGGCCCACAAAAAGGCCATCGTGCTATGAAGCGGCATCAGCTGCCACGCCCAGCGGCTCCTGACCTACAGCCTAACTCTGAATCGCTTCCGCCTGAGTCATTGAGGAGGCCACTAGTTCGACGCCTTCAAAGATGAAGACCAATCGATCAGTCCACGTTAGAAGACATCCGAAGAACCGCCGGTGGTCAGGGTTTGTACGACGTTCAATGCTGACACCGAGCCATCGGCTTCTACGGTGAAGTTGACCACCTGCCAGATATCGTCGGCTGTGCTTCCGCTGGCGCTGCCGATGCTGTAGTCGGAAATCTGGGCACCGGCGGCGGTGATGGCCACTGTTGCCTGCGATACATCAAACTCGGGCGTCCCGCTGAAGTTGTCGATCCACACATGGTAATCGCCAGCTACAAAGTTGCCGCCGGCGCCTAGGGTGATCGTTTCGGGGCCGAATGATGAGGTGTCGTCCAAATCCAAACAAGCGTGGCCTACCGGGGTGCGGTCGCTAAAGTAAACATGGAATCGGCCGCCGCTGCCATCTGGGCCTGACATGTGCAGATCCAGATCGCTCGGGCTTTGCCCCCAGTTCAGCACTACAGCGACGTTGTCGCCGCCAGCGCCGATTTCGAGCATCCCGATGGTGCGCTCCGTCGTCGCCCCAGCCAGGATGATGATCGATGACGACGCATCGACGAACCCTGCCAGGGAAGCAGACAACGTTCGTGCGCCGGCTGAGACGTCGCTGAGTGCGAAGTTGCCGGACGCGTCGGTGGTTGTTGACTGCCCAGTTTCCAAGACGCGAACTGCAGCGCCCACGAGCGGGTCGCCGGATTGGGCATTGACCACCTGGCCGGTGACGGTTCCCGAGCCGCCGGTTGCTCCGCTGGCTGAAGCAGGCCCTTCCAACGTGATGGCCGATAGTGCGGTGGCCGCCCAAGTTGGATTGGGCACGAGAGGCCGTTCGGGGAAACTGGCTGGAGAAGCTGCGGTCAAGGTCATCGAGGAGAGGGTACGACTGCTGTCCAAATCCAGTTCAGCCGAGTACACCCATCCTTCGTACTCAGAGGCAGAGTCGATGGTGGTCAAGAAGGTATACAGGATGGTGATGAAATCGTGTGGAACACCCCCGGGGATGAAGGCATCATGTTCCGCGCGGGTGTACGACCACTCCGCGGTCGTGCTGCCCAGCGTATACACCTGGGTCGTGGGCGGGCCTCCTTCTTCGTACTCGCAGGTCAAGGTAGCCAAGGTCACGCCGTTGGGTAGGTCGGGCACGAAGGAGCTATGCACAGCCATGAGAAGTTTGTCCACCGTTTCTAGCCCCAGCGAGGGAAGATCGATGGAAATGGTCGATGGAGAAGCAGCCGGAGGCACGTCGGGTGTGTTACCCTCCAGCACGCCGACAATAGCGTAGTCGTCGATCACACCGAGCTCAAAATCTACATCCTCAGGGTCAGAAGGTGGCACTGCCACAGCCGTCCCGCCGATGTTGTCTATGGGCACCTGGATCGTTTCGCCCGGCAAGACGCCGCTTCCCCCGTCGCCGGTGTCGCTTTGCTCGGCGGTGCAGGTGATGGCTGAACCGGTCCAAACCGCGGTGGCTGAATAGTCCAATCCAGTTACAACCGGGCAATCAACCATGCCCAAGACCGTGCCATTTCGACCGGCGCGGAGCTGAATGGGGTCGCCAATCTGGATATCATGCGTGGTGTTTCTGCTGTTGCCCGGGGTGATGCGATTGAACGCCTCGAAATCTTCGCCGGGCAGAAGAACATGGATGTTTTCGATATCGTTGTTGGTGAAGGCAAAGGAACCGGTTCCAGCGTCACCCGAACCGCCAGCCCCCCCGTCGAAGCTGAAGCTGAAGTCGTCGAGGATGAGCGTGCCGTCGAAGTTCGCGGTCACTTCAAGGCAGATGGTCACGTTATTGGTGGCGATGATGCTCAAGGCTTGGCTGCTCAAGTCAAATACTTCGTTGGTGATGGCTGCAACGCCGGTCGTTAAGATTAGATCGTATTCAGCCAACAAGGTAGCGCTCTGGCAAAGGTCGAGCGATTCGCCAGAGGCGATTGAAAACCGCACGGTCGCCGTACCATTGAGCGGCAACGCTTGGCTGCGGCCAAGCTCCTTCAAGGCGCCGCTTGGTCGGGCGGCCACCGATGACCCCAAGAGCGTCATCCTACCGCTGGAAGGGGCCGTTGCCGGCGGCTCCTGGAATAGCCCGCCTTCAGGTGCGAACGCCTGGGTCACGATCGAGTCGCTCCTCGCTTCTACCACGCCCGACTGTCCGAGCGTGAAAGTAAACGTCCGTCCGCCGATGGTAAAAGCAATGGATGGGCCTGCACCTCCACCGCCTGGGCTAACTTGAACGGCGCAAGCAACCAAGAGGCAACAGACTGCGACACATACCGACACTGAGAAAATTCTGAATTGCCTGGGCATGGAAATGATCCTCTCTGGACGAATAATATAACTCGCCATCGACGGGCCGTGGAAGCGTCAGCCGAATCGATTCGGCCAAAGAACCTCGCCGCCTAGCGCATGGTAACTAATGCAAGAATGAAGGTCTAGGCACCGGCCTAGCGAATTGGGTTCCTTGGGGGCTTCAATCTGCCAGATTGAACCGGGGAGGCTGGTAGGGAGTCGGCTGTTCCTGATCTTCGCGAACGTCGTAGAACCGGTCCATCTCTAAGCCGGTGATGTGCTGCGTCTTGCCCGTTGTGGGCCAGTGGATGTCTATGAAATCAATAGCTGACGCAGAACCCAGGCCAATTTCCTGGCGCAGGCTTGAGCAACCGAAGCTGCCACCGGTGGTCACCCGCCGGTGAATATCGACACTGCCATCCGCGGTGGTGACACGAACGTGAATGCGGGCTCCAATGGCTGACCGATTTGACTGTACGCCGCGAATCCGAAGTGTGATCCAGTGGTTACCGTGCCCGGGGTTGAGATAAAGAGCGTTGAAGAAGCCGTCGCCCGAGTAGGCTCCACCCATGACCGCATAGACATCCTGGTCACCGTCATGATCCAAGTCGGCAAATGCCACGCCGTGACCCTTTTGAATATGCCCGAATCCTCCGGCAGTGGTTACGTCCTGGAAGAACTTTCCTCCGGCATTGCGGAACATACGGTTCGGGGCGACCGAGCGCAAATTTGGCGTTCCCGTCCCAACATAGAAATCGAGGAACCCATCATTGTCCAAGTCGCCAAAGTTGCAGCCCATGGGCATCATCACCTTGTCGAGATGGGCTTCTGCCGTAACATTGGTGAACGTGCCGTCTTGATCGTTGCGATATAGTCGCGGCAACTCAGCCTTGTGCGGCTTGCCCATGTAGTTGGCTGCTACGTCGCCGACGCTGGTCCAATGATAGCCAAACACAAGAATGTCCAACCAGCCGTCATTGTTGTAGTCGAAGAACCAAGTCGGGAAGCTGGGGATTGGCTCTTGGACATGGGCTTGGGAACTAACATCGCGAAATCGCCAAGGCAGGAATGTTCCGGGCTTGGCTTGGGGATCGACCGCAGGATCGGCTGGGCCATCGTTGTGGTATAGGGCATTGGGGTGACCTCTTGAGGAAATATAGAGGTCAGGCCTACCGTCGTTGTCGTAGTCGCCGAATGCAACGCCTTTGATGTGTCCCAGATGGGCGACGCCAACTTTGGCGGCGATGTCGGTGAAGGTGCCGTCGCCATTGTTGTGATACAGCTGGCAGGGATGTTTGTTGGTCGAGACCGTTTCGTTCCCAACGAAGAGATCGAGCCAGCCGTCGTTGTTGTAATCAGCCCAGGATGCGGTTTGTGTTGGATGATATGAAATGAGACCTGCCGCCTCGGTTACGTCCTCAAACACCGCGTTGCCGGTGTTGCGCAGCAAGGAATTGGGGTGCTTGCCGTACTCATCGAGCCAAGCCCCGCGAAGCACCAGGACATCTGCATGTCCATTGTTGTCGTAGTCTGCCAGGACCATGTTCAAGCCACCGACAATCCCGATGAGCCCCGCTTCTTTAGTTTGTTCGGTGAAGGAGCCGTCGCCGTTGTTGCGGAAGTAACGGATCTGTTCTCGAAGACCCCAGCCCGAGACCATAAGGTCCAGATCACCGTCCAAGTCGAAATCTTCTGTAATGCTGCCGCCAGCCAAGCTGAAAACAGCCAGCCCAAGCCGAGCAGCTACGTCGGGGAACCGCTTGATGTCATAGTCGGAATCGAACACCCCGACCGGGATCCGGTAGGGGGACGGCACTTTGTCTGGATACTCGCCCAGCGTCATGTAGGCCAAGTTAAGCAGCCAGATCAGTTCCATATTGTCCGGATCAGCCTGCAGCAATTGCTCGTAAGTCTGGATCGCGCCTCTTGAACCGTCGCGCTCGATGTGAACGCCGCTGCCTTTGATCGGCACCAAGCAGGAGTCAGTGTCATGGTGGCCGATGCAATTCTCCTGCTCAGCCTGGCGCAGATAAGCCAACGCGAGCAGCTCGTTGATCTCGTTCCGACTTTGGTCGGATAGTCCAAACCCACCCTGCGAAATAGTCTGGAGTACAGTTTGAATCAGCTCGATGCCTTGGCGCGCCCTGCCTGCCCGAATCAACTCCACGCTGGTATTGATTTGATCAGACAGCTTCAAGCTCATGTCGGTCACCGCTGCAAATTTGGCGGCATACAAGTCAGCCCGCTGGCCATTCAAGTAGGCATTGCCTCTCGGGTCTGACTGTTGAGCTATATACTCGAGTAGCTGAACCATCCGCTGCGTGCCGATTGGCCGAATTGCCTGGCTGGGTTCTGGTTGGGCGCCCGCCGCTTCGGTAGCTGCGGCGACGTTGGCGCATGAGCAAACGGACACGAACGTGATTACGACCGTACCCACGGTACGGACCAGCGACTCCCAAACGCTTCTTTCTTGCATGATGATCCCCTGTGTCGTCTGATGAGTATGCGCGCCAGAGGCTAGTTTGCCCGAAACATGGATTGGGGTCCATTCACCAAGTCGAAGATGCGCCGCGTTCATCCGACACAATCAAGCCGTCTCGGACGGTAAGAATCCGATCACACCTATGGGCTACGTCCGGCTCGTGGGTAACCATGATGATGGTCTTGCCCTTCTCGTGCAGGCCGTCAAAGATCTTCAGGATCATCTCGCCGGTAACACTGTCCAAGTTGCCCGTGGGTTCATCGGCCAAAAGAATCAAGGGCTCGTTAATCAGGGAGCGAGCGATGGCAGCACGCTGCTGCTGCCCGCCGGACAACTCCATGGGGCGGTGGTGGCCTCGGTCACTCAGATCGACCATCTCGATCACCACTTTTGCCTTCTCCCGGCGCATCTCTTGGGGCACGCCTTGGTAAAAGAGCGGCACTTCAAGGTTCTCCAACACGGTCAGCTGCGGAATCAGGTTGAAGTTCTGAAACACGAATCCAACGAATTGGCCTCGGATGTCAGAGAGTGCGTCGTCGTCGAGCAACGACACATCATGCTCGCCCAGAACATATCGACCGCTGGACGGGCGATCCAAGCAGCCGATGATGTTCATCAAGGTACTCTTACCCGACCCGCTAGGCCCACAGATGGCCACGGATTCGCCCTCTTTGAATTCAAGGTTGATGCCACGCAAGGCCCGAACCGACACGGAAGTGCCCGGCTTGGAGTAGGTCTTGGTCAAATCTTGAAGTGAAGCAATGGACACGAGGGCACTCGAAGTGAAGACGATTAGCTGCTCTTGGCATCGGAAGGTTTGGCGGGACGCCTTGATCCCTTGCCCTTGTTCTTGGACGACGAGCCGCCTGCTAGGACGCTGGGAGGCTCGGCCTCGCCCTTGGAATCATCTTCTGCGTCGGGGAGCTTTCGCCGCAGCGCATCGGAAATAGCCAGCAAGACCTCGTCTCCGGCAGTAAGGCCCGACTTGATCTCCGCGAACTCGTCACTAGACATCCCCACTTCCACTTCGATGGGTTCACTATCCCCACGGTTGTGGCGGAAGACATAGTTGTGTCCCGCCTTACTGAACACCGCCTGGACCGGGACAGCCAACACATCTGACATTCGGGTCACCACAATATCCGCCCGAGCGGTTACGCCAGGCTTGAGGTTGGGATCGGTTCCTTCGAGGGTAATCTCGGTTTCGTATTCCTTAAGATCAGGATTCAGCCATTGGTTCTGTGAGTCTGCCAGCGGGGCGATCTTAGTCACTTTGCCGGTGAAGATCTTGCCGGGGATTCCTTCGACCTCGACCGTAGCCACTTGCCCGATCGCAATCTTGTCGGTGTTGGCTTCGTGGATGCGGACAGTCATCATCATCACCGTGGGGTCGGGTAGCTTAATGATCGTTTGACGCTCGAAGACCTCAGCCCCCTCGGCGATCTGGCGGCGATCCCATCTCGAGGTGCCGGTGTCATAAACGACCAACCCACCCTGCGGGGCCTTGATCTCGCAGTTGGCCTGCTGCTCGTTGAACTTGTTCAGCCGATCTTGGATCAATGAATGCTCAGCCTTCTTAGCCTCAAGCTCTGCCAGGGCTTTAGACTCCTTGGCGGCGTTGCTTTTTCGAACACGCTCGACATCCTTGCGAGATTCATCAACATCGGATTGGCGCTTTTGAAGTTCCTGTGGGTGAATGTAATCCAGCGTCGTTTTCTTTTTCAACTCCGCCTTCTTAACGGCGATATCCGCTTCGAGCCATGCGATCTCATCCCGATACAAGTCGCCCTTGGTCACATATTGCTGTTCGTGCAGGTGCTGAGAATCTTCCAGTTCTTGCTTAGCGCGAACCAACACTTTTTGTGCCTTGCTTAACCCAAGTGCGATATCGAGTTGGGTTTCTTCCCAATCGCCTTTACGGTATTTCTGCAGCTCGATCTCCATCATCTGTTGGTCGAGTTCTGCCTTCCGCAGATCGCTCGCATTTTGATCGATCAGGATTTCGTATTCTTTTTCGGCAGCGGCGGCACTAGCGCTGGCGTTGGTCTCTTTGATTCGCTCACTGCGCACCTTTTCTTCGATTTGATCGCTAGCAAGTTTGACCAGGATATCGCCCTCTTTGGCCTGAGCCCCTTCTTCGATCAACCAAATGATGGTGGACCGACCCTCGACTTGAGATTTGATGTCGATGCTCTTAGCCGCTTTGAGCTCGCCCTTCTCACGAAGCAGCACCGGGAAACTCCGGGACTGAACCTCATAAGAATCTGCAGAAAGTGCAGACGACCCTTGGCCTAACATTCTGGTCAACCCGAACACCGCAGCGAGTGCGACAAAGACGGCAACCACAACAAAACGCGCCGACAGGCGGCGTTGCTTCTTGGCAGCCGCCGGGCTAAAGCCGCTGGAAGTTGACGGCGATCCGCCACTACCGGCGGCGCCGCTAGCAGTGCGGGCGGGGTCAGGGCTGGATAGAGTAGTAGTCATGCTTGCACGTCTTCCTCTGGACACTCATTCGACGGACGAACCGGCAAAGCGTTAGCGTGTTTTCGACATTGGCCAGCCTAACTAGCCTTCCTCTATATAGTTATAGCCATCGCCCGGTTGTAACGCAAAAAGAGCCACCCGCCAGAGCTGTAGGAACTTGTGGCCTGTCCAGGCCTCGCTTTGGGCAAGCAATCTCGATCAACGCTGGCCCCGCAAGCAGGAACGGGTTTGTTGCTACGTCAAGGCAGTTCTGCGCCCTCACCATCGAAAACTGGGCAAGTGGGCAGTGCCTTCAAGAACTGCCGGCCATAGGATTTGGAGCGTATTCGCCCATCCAGAACTACAACGATTCCGCGATCTGCCCGACTGCGGATAAGACGTCCGAATCCCTGCTTGAATCGCAACACTGCCTCTGGGAGTTGGTATTCACGAAATGGACTGCCACCCTGCTCGGCGATTTTTTCGGACCTTGCCTGCACCAAGGGCCTGTCGGGCACGGCGAAGGGAAGTTTGGTGATGATCACATTGCTCAGCGCTTGGCCTGGCACATCTACTCCGGCCCAGAAGGTATCAGCCCCAAAGATCACGCTCCGCTCATCCTCTTTGAATCTCTCAAGCATGGCTGACCGCGGCAGTGATCCACCCTGGACAAGCAGGCTAATGCCCTCAGCCTCAAAGAAGTCATCTAGCTCTTCGGCGCAGCTGCCCATGATCTTGTAAGAGGTAAACAATACGAAGGCCCGTCCATCGGACTTCTTCACATACTTGGCAATGCTGGCGCTCAGGGCTGAGATGTACCCTGCCCCGTCTCTCTGATCGGGCAGATTCGTTTCCAGGTGAACCTCGACCTGTTCTGGATAATCAAACGGTGAGCCAAGGCAAAGCCCCTCTGCATCGGACAAGCCCAGCCGGCTTCGCAGGTATCGAAAATCGTCCTTGGCATCCAGCGTCATGGTGGCGCTGGTTAGTACCACACTATCCACGCGGTCGAATAACCACTCGCCCAGCATGGGGGCAACGTCGATGGGTCTGCCGTTCAATGACATACGACGACGCCTGCCCGGCGCCGACTCGAACCAATAGACCCAGTCATCCGCTTTCAACTCTGCCAGATGGGCGACGGCTTGGGCAAGACTATCCGCCTGGTTGATGTAAGACTGGATCTCGGTCTGCTCGCTGGCGTCTTCGATGCCGGCTTTGACCGCTTTGAGGTTGGCAGCGATGTCTGACAGGGCAGGCGATAGGATGTTCTCGCAAGCCGGCACTTCGGTGAGTCGACCGTTGGACTTGCCGTGGACCATCTGCCACAGAGATAATTCATGGAAGTACTCGTCCAAAGCTGAGCCGGCGCGATGTACGGCTGACATGGTTTCTCGTGACGATTGGGAGACCAAGAAACCCTTCTTGGTCTTGGGGTTGTAGAGGCGCCGAAGCAGGTATCGGATTTGGGCATCGGTAACACTGATGCCCAGGTGATCGCCGGCGACCTGTTCGATGGTGTGGGCTTCATCCAGGACCAGGGCGTGGTAGTCAGGAAGAATCGATGCCCCCTGAACCCTCAAGGCCAAATCAGCAAAGAGCAAAGCGTGATTGACGATCAAGATCTGGGCGGTTCGCGCCTTGCGTCGTGCCCGTTGATAGAAGCATTGGCCATGCTCCGGGCAGTGTTTGCCCATGCAGTTGTTGCTGTCGCTGAGCACATTTTCCCAGACGCCTTGCGAAGGCTCCCAGGACAAGTCAGCCTTGCTGCCGTCGCGTGTGTGCTCAGACCAGCCGAGGATCTCTTCCAGTTCTGCCAACTGTGGTGGCGCGTCGAATAGCAGCTTCGCCTTGTCGTGGGCACGCTTCATTCGTCGCAGTCCGAGATAATTGCTTCTGCCCTTCACCAGGACAGCCGAGAAATCAACCGACGAAATGGACCTAAGGAACGGAATGTCCTTGTTGATCAGCTGCTCCTGGAGGGCGATGGTGTGCGTGCTGATCACCACGCATTTTTGGTGTTGGGTGGCAAATTCGATGGCTGGCAAGAGGTAGGCGAAGCTCTTTCCCACCCCAGTGCCCGCTTCGACGAGCAAGTGCTTCTTGCCCGCGAACGCCTCAGCAACCGCCTTAGCCATCTCGATCTGCTGGGGGCGACATTCGTAGGACCGAAGCCCAAGGCCTATTGAGCCGTCCGGCGAAAGCATCTCCGCGGCGTTCATCGTATCGGGGTTAAGCGGCATAGACTCAGACAATCATCCGGGTTGGTCGGTCGCTGATTCTGCGGCGGATCGCTCCCTGCGCGTCTGGCTCCAACGCCAGAGCAGGAACAAACCAAACAGGGCGACCATGCCTGCAAGTCGAGCGTACCGGGGCAGAACAGGCGCGGAAACGGGTACGGCAATGCCGACGACCTCAGCGGTTCGGCCGTCGTCGAAGCGGATTCTGACTGTACCCGTGCCCGACGAAGCCCCCTTGGGCATCACCCGCAAGCCGAATTGGGCTGATCCGTTGGGCGGGATGCCCCGCCCCGGAGCCTTTATGCTCGCTTTACAAATTCCCGGCTCTTCCGAGTTGCCATAACCAACAAGATTGGTCGTACCCTCGGTCGACCAGCCCTCCGGAACTGTCCACGTGTCGGTGTGATAGTTGGGGAATTCTAGATCAACAATGGCAGCGGTATGCAGGTTTGTCACCGTCCAGCTGTAATTATGATTGCTGGCGTCAGGCCCGCCCTCGATGCGCACAAGGTCAGCCTCTTGGGCGACGGCGCTGCCCAAGAAGAGGAACCCTGAGGCTGCGGCGATCAAACAGCCACTGCGCCTTGAAGCCCAAGAATTCATCGGCCCATCCAGCCACATCGCCCAAGCGTGATTCACAGATGTACTCCCCATGCAATGACGATCAGGCGAAACATCGCCCTATCCGTTGCCTCGACCAACTTGCGGCATGCTACTTCTGGCCTTGGGAATTGCCAACACGACACCTGAAGCCCACACACCCGCATGCAATCAGAACTGCGTCCTCAGGGCCTGCCCGATCCCGTCGATTTGCCTCTTGGCAAGAAGTTGCACCGGCGTGAAGATTCTTGCCCGTTACCGATAATCACCTCTCTGCCAAGCGGCATGGTCGGATCAAGGCCGATCCCGCGGTTCGCGTCGAGGCGGCGCAGAGCCGATGGTTCCCATCGGCGTGCAAAAGGCTGCACAGATAAGGTCTGTGGAGCGAAATATCTGGACACCTGCCCTTCAGGATCAACAACCGTAACTCACTACAATACAGCTACTTATGATTCATTTCTGATGAAGTCCGGCGGCTATCGGCCTTTGGCATCCGTCATGCTCTAGAGAAGGGCGGAGGTTGAATCAGCGTGAGAAACGCACCTGTCAAATCTGGTGCGTCCGTTGCGTTCCGCTTGAAAGATGCACTTTGTCCCGATTTTGGTCAAATCATCTGCCAGTTGGGCCCGGACGTGGAAGTCTGCGGCGAGGTCGCTTATTTGAGCGACCGAGGCCAAGAGACGAGCTACTTCGCCATCGTAGCGGTTTCGGGCATCGATACGCCCTTGATTGTTCCGATCGCCAAGTTGCAAAAGTACCAGATTGCCAAGATTCAACCGACCGTGCGACAGGCCAATTGCCCCGAGCCAGAACCGTCCGGGCGAAACGGCAGAGCCACGAATGATCCGAACTGACCAGCAGTTGCTTGGCTGCTGGAGGTTGAGTGGGGGTCATCGAAGACGTCAGAGAGCGGGTGAATCGTTGACCAGCATTCTCTGATGAGCCGGTGATCCGACGGATGGCATGCCACGCGGCTGCCATCCAAACTAAAATTCAAAGCCCCGTCGAGAGCGGGGCTAACCGATCTCTCTCTCTCCCTCCCAGGCTTTGCCGTTCTTCGGGATGCCTAGCCTGGGTCTTTGAGGCCAACCCCGTGCCCTTGAGCACGGGCGTCCATAATCACTCTCTCTCCCTCCCAGGCTTGGGTTGCCCGCAAGGGCGCCCTAGCCTGGACTTTTTTGTGCCCTCCCACGCCAAACTGATCCTGGATCTGCAAATCGGCCTTTGCTATAATTCTTTCAGATCATACTGAAAGGAATAGTTATGTCGGATGCTTTTGAACGTTCGCGGGCTTTGTTCATTCGACGCTGGGGCGAGATGGGGGCCAATTGGGGGATCAGCAGAACCATGGCTGAGATTCATGCCCTCCTTTTCGTCAGCAGCAAGCCGCTCTGCACCGATGACGTGATGTCCCAGTTACAGGTATCTCGGGGCAATGCCAGTATGAACCTACGTCAATTGGTCAACTGGGGTTTGATCTACCGCGTGCACCAGGCCGGTGATCGCAAGGAATACTTCGACTGCGAGACCGACGTCTGGCAGATGTTCGAGATCATCACCCGCGAGCGTCGCCGCCGTGAGGTCGAACCCATCGTAGAGACCATCGAGAAATGCCAAGAAATGGTGCGCGATGAACCCAAGCGCGGACGCAATCCGCAAGAGGAGGACATCGCCGAGTATGAGCGCCGGCTAAACGAGATGCTTGAGTTTCTAAACGCCATGAACGTAGTGTTCAACATGATCATCAAAGGCGGAAACAAAGGCATGAAGGGCTTGACCAAGCTTCTGGCGAAGTTCGGGAAGTAACAGCCCGTCCTTAGGCATTTGCGAATCGCGTCTTTACCCATGCCCGGGCGACGCATCGAACGGAAACGAAGAAGCCAGCCATCACGGATACGATTCCGATTGAGGCGAGCGCAGCTACAAACGCACTAAAGAGATAGCCTCTTTGCCATGCGACTTCCGACATCGCTACGACCACCGAAAGCAACGAGCACATCACCACCAGCCCCAAAGTCCATGGAACCGAACCGGCTGAGGCCAGCATGCAGGCGGAGGCTGTGGGACGCAATGGAGTGCGCCGTACAACGGCGACGAGATTGACCAGCACAGCAACCAGAACAATCTGAAACACGAAGTAACCTGCGGCTGCCAGACAAGCCCGTGGCCAAGCGCCGCCGAGTGGCGCGTCGAAAAAAAGCGGCGTCTCAGCGGCTGGATAGGCTAGGAAGACCATGAGGGCATTGAGAACACTGACTGCAATACAAAAAGAGCAGGCCCGGTGATGTCCGCGATGAACAACCACGTGGTCGAAAAATTCGCTGTTCAAGGCAGCCGCTCGGATAGTCGGCCAGAAAGCAGCGATTCGCCCGGTGAGGCCTCTTGCCCGTGCCCAGCTGGTCTCGTACCGCTTGTCGAGGAGTGAATCGCAGATCGGGAAGGCGCACTCGGGACATTGGCTAGTCACACTTAGGTGAGCGATGTTGTAGCCGCACCGTTCGCAGCGGGGTGCCCTCGGCTGCCAAGCGGGTCCATGGGCTGGGCCTGTGTAGTGCGAGCAAGACCGCGACAAGACGAACAGCCACCACATACCCGGTAGCACAGGAACAGTTGTGACCAGCCATATCCAGTCATCGGTTATGCTCGGCAAGTCTTGCGACCTTGCGCGTGCCAACCAGAGCACACCCACCGGCAAGAGAATCGTGCTGCTCCACAGTGCCATGCGAAGGCATCTGCCAAACAGCTGGCGGACGGATTCACCCCCAGCAGCAAAGGGCATGACCAGGAATGCACTCCCCAACACGCCAAGTTCAATGAAAACGAGGTTCCAAAGTGTAGTCTGGCTGACGGTGCTCGGCGGAGCCGCATGCAGGCAGGAAACTAGGGCTGCCACTGGCGCTCTAGCCCACTCATCGGCGGTCATCGCCCCGTTCGACGAAGGCAGGCGAATGACTCGCCCAAGAGCCCCTGTAGTGGTGGTCAAGTCCGGGTACAGCGTAGCCCAAGCGATCAAGCCAAAGCCATAGACCACAGCGATGAGGTGAGCTAGTAATGCGCTGGTCCAGCCTGCAGACGCCAAGTGCGGGCCGACACGCTTGGGGAGTAGCCAAAAAAGCACCATCCCTGGCAGAATGAAGAACCCCTCCAACGCCCAGGGTTGTTCGGGCTGATCTTGCCGCAGAGCTGGAAGCTGCTCTGGGACAGTATTTCCGTTGCTTGGAGTCGGTGTCGTGGGCGGTGATCTCAAGGGGCGGCCTCGACAAGCGGTGGCTCGAAATTGGCATTTCGGCGCGTCGAAGAGAACAGGTGGTCGCCAAGGAATTCTGAATGGAGCGGGCCTAAACTGCGCTGGTTTCTTGGGCGCTGGTATTGGATTTTCGTTCCACCATCGTCGATTAAATCAGGCCCTACCGAGTAAAGGAGGATCTCTCCATCGGGTAGACGGCGATAGCGAAGCGGCTGCTGAGAAAAAGCGTCCAGCGGAATCTCCGACAAGTATTTTGGTACCAGGTCTTCCAAGGCATCGGGCGAGGCTCGGTGTTCGGTTCGGTAGGCTGAGATGGCCAGGGAGGCCAAAGTTGCCCGGCGGTGCGAAACACTACGGACCATCTGCCAGTAATCTCGGTCGAATCGCCTGAAAGTGAACTGCCCTACTGCCGGTCCGTCCACCAAGTTGAATGAAAAATCACCGGAGGCAAATCCGAGAATCGCGACTGCTTGTGCAAACGGCAGACCCTTGACCGACCGCAATTGTTGACCCAAATGACCGACCTTGGCCTCCTGGGCATCGCGCCCATTGAAGAGGACCGACCCCAGATTCCAGATGCCGCTACGTTGCTTAGGGGATCGTGTGCCCAGAACTACATTGTCCAACCGGTTCAATACCAGCCAGCCAGGCCTTGATTCGGCATAAAGACCATTGAGCCTTGTCCGCGTCGAGCGTATTTCAGCATCTACAACCTCAGCCCATTCCGCATCGAGCGATTTGGATTCTTGTTGGATGGCTAGGATCGCCGCCCGGGCAAACGGTGTATCAAGCTGATGCTCCCAGGCCATCAGTCGTAACTCTGTATTTGCCGTACGAGCAATACCCTGGACGAGCCGCCTCACACGAGCATCAACATCCGACCGTATCACTCGGGAAAGGTGAAGAACGGTCAGCAGGTCTTTCAAGGCTGACGCATGGTCCCCAAGCTCGGCGTGGTGCCACCGGGCACGGGTGACGAACAATTGCGTCGCGTTACGGAACTGGGAGATGACTGGCATCAACTGACTTGCCGACCTGCTGGGTTGGGCGTCATCCGGCGCAGTGTCGGCGATGCTCCGCATGGCCAAACGGACGTCGTCCCGATTCAGGTAGGCGACGACGCTTTGCAGGTTGGGTCGAGATGACATATCCCATTCCCCGTTCCTGCAATCGGGTGCATAGGCACTTACCTTCCAACCCCGCTTCCACTTCATCCCCTCGGGCGGCGACGGTAGTGTGATTTGTGGCATGGCAGGTATAGACTTGAGCGCATCGCAGAATGCTTGCATCCGCTCCGATGTGGGCTGGTCAACTTCTATGCTGCCAAGGGTATCGGCCCGAGCGGGTTGGCCGTTCCAGCGTGTAGCTGCGATCCAAACGATCCACAGCATCGCGACCGAACAGACTAGCCAAGAGAGTCTCCGTGAAACCTTTCGGCCTAGGGTGTCCACATGATAGTTGCAGGGTGATTCGAGGCTGGCGGTGATGTTCGCAGGTTGGTTAGCCAATGAATTGGAGCCCTCGAACGCGCCGTCGGGCATGAATGCTGCGGTTGCCTATTCGTCTTGTTCCATGGTGACGGTCAGTTTGAAGGTGGCGAACTGCTCGCAGTACAACTCCGCCCGCTCCTTGTGGGTGACCAGCAAGAGGGAGACGCCCGCCTCGTGGGCTTCGAGAGTTTTTTGGAGGGCTTCCTCGAGTGGCAGGGTGGTCAATTTAACGATGGACCCGATGACAAAGAAGAAATCGTTGACATCGTCATTGTGCAGCAAGACTTTGTATGGAGGCAGGTTCTTGCGCTTAGGCTTGGTAGGGGCAGGCTTCTTGGCCACCTCGACCGCCGTCCCGCCGCCCGAATCACCCTCGGTAGGGTCAACCTGAACTTGTTGTTCTTCTTGGGCCACGAACGAGACTCCTGTTTGAACTGGTGAAGCCGCTGCCTTTGCGCCTCCATTCCATATCAACAATAGCCCTCAAGAACCGCGGCGCCAAGCCGGGAGGGCATTTCTTACTCATCAGGCAGTCTCAACACTCCTCAATCAGGTATAGCGCCCGGCAGGGCTACCTCGATGAGCTTGCTGGCTGCGAAACGTTGGCCGGTGATGAAGTCATAGAAGGTAGCTTTGATGAGCACTTCGCGGGTTCGCGGCAGGCCAACGTCAGGGCTCCAAGCGCACTTAATGGTATAATGGTCGGTCAAGAACCCGCCGTACCATAGTTTGCGGAGTTGTTCAGGGTCGTTGTAAATGTAACGGCCCAAGCTCACCGGGTCGCCGGGGACGGATGTGTCCAGCAATTCGACGATGATTTCGCCGGCCGCTTTTAGAACATGGCCATCCGCATCGACAGGCCTAAGATAAACAGTTACGCCATCATCACCGGGCACGCCGTCGAAGTCACCGCCGCCGGTCCGGCTGACCAGTTGAATATGATCCACTACGAACAGCTTGGCCAAGCGATCCGGACCGAGTGCCTGCAACTGCTCGACTTGGGCGATTAGATCACCGATCTTCCCGTCCCGCTTGAGCAATTCACGCTCGAGACGATCATTCTCGACCTGCAGCGCATCTGATCGCTGATGCAGCGTCTTTAGCCCCTCATCGGGCGGCGGAGTGCAACCAATACCGGTCAGGACGCAAGAAGCTGTCACTGCCATGATTATGGGGCGGTTCATTCCATTGCCTATATCTCGACCTTGCCTTGAATGCAAGCGTGGTTTCTCAAGTATCCCTCGATGTCCGGGCAGAGAGCTTCCCTTCGCGGCCAGTCCGATATTCGGGAACCGCATCACCTCAACCCAGCGTTCACTTGCTATTCGAGCCCACCATATCGTACATCTGCACTGAACCCTAGGGAGCACGATATGCCAGCTCAGTCTTCATCCCCATCCGCCAGCGTCGTCACAACGCTGATGCGCCGTGAAATCGACCGGTTTGTCGAGGCTGCCCGAGTGCGCAGCGAGTTCGACACCGACACGCGTCGGCGGGCGATGCGACGTTATCACCGGTCTTGGCCGCTGCTGATCACCGGCGTGCTGGGCGTCGATGAAGTGAGCGCCGCCCTGCACAACGCGTCTAGCGACGGCATCGGATTCCTGTGTGATCACAAATACAGCGGCGGTGACATCGTTCTGATCAAGCTATTCTGGCATGAAGACGCAGCCATCCGTGTTCCAGCCGTGGTTCGCCACGCCTCTCACTATCGAGATGTCGTTCTGGTGGGCTGTCAGTTTGCGATTGACGACACCGAAGCCTGCCAGGCGGGGATGCGGACCCACAGTTGGTTTGATCGATAAGCCGAAATCCCGCGCGGTCCTGCAGGGGCATCGCAGCCAATCGGATCTAAGCCGCCTCCGCCATGGCGTGCGCTTCCCGCTACGCCCCAAGTCCAATACCTCTTCACAGCCGCTTCAACTCCTACCTCCCAACTATGACAGGTGCTATGCTGCGCAGACGGGCCAGTCTGGCTGAGCGATGGTCAGCCCACTGTGCCTATCGAGCCAGCCCATGAAAATCGTAATCGCCGTGGACAGTTTCAAAGGTACGCTTACTTCGCTCGATGCAGGCCGAGCGATTGCTGCGGGCATTGATCGCGTCGATCCATCCATAAACTCAGTGGTGGTACCGGTGGCGGACGGCGGCGAAGGCACTGCTTTGGCCGTTCACCATGCTTGCAGAGGGCGATGGTGTCGCCACGAAGTACTGGGGCCTCTGGGCGACACAGTCGAAGCAAGATATCTGATATTGCCCGATCAAAACTGCATCATGATCGAGATGGCCTCGGCGTCGGGCATGATGTTGATCAATCCCGGGCAGTACGACCCCTTGCGGGCATCGACCTATGGAACCGGCCAGTTGATCCGGGCTGCCCTCGATGAAAATATGGGCGATCTCCTGATTGCAGTCGGCGGAAGCGCCACGATTGACGGCGGCTGCGGAGCAGTACAAGCGCTTGGCATCGATTTCACTGCAGCTGACGGGCAAGTCATCGAGTCACCTATCGGCGGCGGCCAACTCGATAAGATCGCAGCTTCGGATCGGTCCAACCTCGAACCTCGGTTGTTAAAATCCCACGCCCGCGTCCTGTGTGACGTGACCAATCCACTCTGCGGGCCAAATGGAGCCGCCCGCATCTTTGGGCCTCAAAAAGGGGCGAATGCTCGACAAGTCGAGCTTCTAGAACGAAACCTATCCCACCTAGCCGCCGTACTGGCCGCAGAATCGGGCAAGAACCTGAGCAGCCTGCCGCGGGGAGGGGCAGCCGGCGGCCTGGCAGCAGGTTTGGCAGCGTTCACCGGGGCTACCTTGGTGAGCGGGGCTGAGACGGTGCTGGATCTGATCGGATTCGATGAGCATCTCCGCGGAGCGGACCTGTTGGTGACCGGGGAGGGCTGCCTCGACGAACAATCCCTGATGGGCAAGCTGGTAGGCCAGGTGGCCAAACGCGCCGCGGCTGTCTCCGTCCCGGTGATTGCGATAGCTGGAATAAGCAAGCTGGCTACAAGGGATCGCCTCGGAACCATCGAAGCCTGGTACGCAGTAG
The DNA here is from genome assembly GCA_029260235.1 of Phycisphaerae bacterium. GTDB lineage: Bacteria > Planctomycetota > Phycisphaerae > UBA1845 > UBA1845 > OFTM209. The sequence continues at coordinate 34,071 of JAJDDP010000204.1, forward strand.
AGCAAGCCCCGCTGCCTGCCCTGCCCTCAATCACCGGAGCTGCAAAGCGGTTGACTGCGTGCAGCACCCGGGTATTTGCGGAACGATTCAGGCATGGGCTATAGCAGCACCCTTTAGCTGGCCTGGTTCCCAACCAAGGTGCTCATCGCGTTATCCATAGCCTCGACCCGCGCGTCCCAGGAATACCGCAACGCTACATCCACAGCTTGCTTGGCAAGATCAGCCAGGGTACCTTCCCGGCCGAGCTGGCGGGCTAGTGCTTCTAGTCGATCAGCTAGCCCCTCCGGCGTGCCGTCGCAGAAGAACAAGGACTCATTCGGCGGCAGGTCGGTCGCAAACACTTCTGGATAAGCCAGCCTCAAGGGCAACAACGGCACCGCCCCGGCGCCGGCGGCTTCTACCACTCCGATGCCGAAGAACTCATGATCTGCGGTCGAGACGACTACATCTGCTTGCACCAGTGCTCGCTCGTAGTCGAAGCGGCTGGGTAGGTAACCCCAGTGGTCGATCTGGTCGGCGAACGTAGCTTGGGCTTGGTCGAACACTGCTGGGGAATCGCGAAACTGCTCGCCAATCACACTGATCCGAAAATCGACCCCACGGTTCTTCAGTTCTTTAATAGCGGAGAAGAACGCTTCTGGGTTCTTGTCATGCTCCCAGCGGGCTGCCCAGAGGATTCGTAGCGGGCCTTCGGTTCTCCGAACGGGCCGCTCGATCACGTCGATCCCCGGATACTGAATGTCACTCTTGCCGCGGATCTGATCTATTGCGCCGCTGGGTTGATGGTCCGGCATCCGTCTTAGAAATGTCCTGGCTGCGCCCAGAAATTCATCGCGATGAAAACCAGAGTTAAACCAGACACGGGTGGCGGACAAGGCCGTGGTCAGGTTTGTGAATGCGAAGTGCCAATCCCGTTCGCTCTCGTGGCGGACGGGGTAGGTCAGTTGGTTCTCGTGGAAGTAGGCGACGCGTGGCAGCGACCTCACCGGGTCGCCGACCAGCCCGAGAAATTCAGCCAAGTTGAGCATGTCCGAACAGAAGACAGCCTCCCAGCGCTGCCCCTGGGCGACGAGCTTGGAGACTTGCTCGGCGAAGGTGATGGCTGAGTGCCTCATCCGCCACTTCCATTTGTAGGGCGGGAGGGTCAATACCGTCCATTGGTGGCGGCTACGCGACGACCAGCCGTCCAAAAACGCCCGGTGGCTGCCGCCGCAATAGGCTTCTAGGGCAAGAATGTGCATAGCTTATCCAGCCGAGAATCTACCGCCCCAGGGCAGGTCGAACAAGGGCCTTGCACCCCCGCATGGACTGGAAATGGAGCAAACCAGCCCCGGTATTTGCTCAACTCAGCTTAGCCTAGGGTCCGATATCACCCACGGAGGACCAGACTCTTGACCGTAGATGAAGTTACTGCGGCGCTGCTGCGCCTATGCGAATCGGGACACCGGTTTCGTTTCATTGATCAGGCCCACCGTGTGCTGACTCAGGTCGATGCCGCGCCTCAACTCTCAATGCAGGCATTCCGCGTGCTGGTGGAGCTGGGGCTTGGCGGTCCCGCCCGGGAACTGCTCGATGCCAGGACGGATTTGGGCGACGCTGCCACGCGCGAACATCTCCGAACAGCCATCGAGGCACTGGCCGACGGAGACGTCAGCTGGAACGATTGCAGGTGGACCTTCGACAGGAATCTCGAAGCCATCCGATCGTGTCGTCCCAGCCTGCTTAGCCTTGCAGAATCTGCCCCCGAGATGCTTCGTGAGGTTCAATTGCACCGATCTATCCAGGGACAGCTGCTTATCTCCCGGCGCGGGCCGGGGAAATTGCGCAGTTGGCTGGCTGACCTGACCACACTCGAAGACAAGGCGGATCTCGGCCTGCCACCCAAGGGGAAACTGGGCCCGGTAGCTGTTGTCGGGGCACGCACCGGCCCTGTTCTCGAGGCGGTATATGAACATACGCACCACCTTTACTTAACCTACTCGCACCCGCTCTATCTGATTGAGCCCGATCCGATTCGATTTGCAGCTTGGCTGCACTGTGGCGACCAGCGCCGATGGATAGAGGATGAACGCGTTCACATGGTGGTAGGACCCGATGCATTCGATGAGCTTAGCCAGCTCTTGCATGAGAAACCTCGGCTGGCTATTCCAGCCATGGTGGTCAACTTCTCGGGCGACCCCAATGTGGATCAGCGTCTGCAAGACATCATGGAATCGGTCCAATCTCGGCGGCAGGACCGCTTGGATCAACTCAAACAGCAACTCGAAGATCGATACGGTGATCGAGACGCCGCCTACTGGTCCGAACACTTGAAGGCCCCTGGCACCGTGCTGGGCATCACCTCGCGATTCACCACCATGCTGCAATACTCGACGCGCGATGCGCTGAAGGGCTTGGCCAATCAGGGATTTGAGACTGCGACGTTGCTGGAAAACAACGACTACGAGATGATCCCACCTGCTGAGGTATGCCAAGCCATCCTGGACCATGATCCGGTACTGATCCTGATCTTGGACCACCACCGATACGAGCATCCGCACATCCATAAGAACATCCCATTCTTATGTTGGATTCAGGATCCGATGCCGAATCTGTTCTGCAACCAAGCTGGCGAGTCAATTGGCGAGCTGGATTTTGTTTGCGGATACTTCCCGGGTCGCTGCGTCGACGAATTTGGATATCCAGCCGAGCGATTTGAATTCACCAATGTTCCGGTATCCAACACGGTATTCCACGACGGCCCGATGGACGACTCCTCCAAATCCAAGTACGCATGCGATCTCTGCTTTGTAAGCAATGCGTCCAAGCCAATCGAACGCTTCTACCAAGAATCATTGGCCGGATACCCCGCAGGTTATCATCCATTGCTTGAATCCATCTATGAACACATTCAAGGGATGCTCGATGAGAATGAGCATCTTGATTTTCAAACGACGGCGGTTCAACTCGTCCAGGAATCGGCGGCTGCCAGCGGACTGCAATTGCCGCCCGAACAGATCGAGCATGTGAAGTCGCACTTCGCCTATCGCCTCTTCGATTGGGGCCGACGTCAGCAGACCTTGGAATGGGCGGCCGATTGGGCGCTACGTACGGGCCGATCGTTCCGTCTGTACGGCCGGGGCTGGGAAGATCATCCGCGATTGGCCAAGTTCGCCGCCGGCGTTCTTGAGCACGGCGAGCCTCTGCGCTGTGCCTACCGGGCAGCAAGGTTGGCCTTTCAGTTGATTCCAGAAGGATTCCGCCATCAGCGATCCTCCGAAATTTTGGCGGCTGGTTCATTGCCGCTGGCAAGATACTGCGAAGTTGATTTCAAACGGCTGCCCATCGAAGAATTCGTCGCCCAACGCGCCGAAGGCAAACATCCTGACGGGATTGCCACCATCTTCCCAAGACTTGAGCGGGTCATCTTCCGAACGGCAGATGAGTTTGAAGCCTTGGCAGAACAATACTTGAAAGATCAAACATTGCGGGACGAAGTGCTGGGCGAGCTGCGCGAGGTAGTCATGCGCGACTACACCTACGACTCAGTGATGAAGCGCGTTCTGGAATCATTCCAGAAGCAGATTCAGCGCTCGGCTGAGGCAAAGAGAGAGGCCTGTTCGGTCTGACCGATTTTCCAGTCCACAACACCGCAGAAAGCAAGTGATGGCCAGCGCACCTACATTACTGGATCAGTGCCAGCCGGCGGCAGTCGTCTTAAATCAGCCGGCGCTGCCCTGCTATGCCCACCTACATGAACTGATGCGGCGATACCAGGTCGAGGACCTGGTCAACGAATCGGCGGCGAAATTTGCAGCGCGGATCGAGGGCATGCAAAGACAGCGCGATTCAGCTGGCGAGGGATTTGTGGATCCGAATGTGCAAGAACGCTCAGCCGTCGACTTCCACTGGGGCCACCACCATGATTTTGGTGACTTCGTGGTTCAAGGCCGCATGGGCAAACACCACATGTCGATGCTTGCCGTCTTCATTGATGAATTGAAGGCGTTGCCCCTCTCGTTGCAGGGCATGCGGGTGCTGGACATAGGCTGTTGGACCGGAGGGACCAGTTTGTTGCTGGCTGCCATGGGGGCGACCGTGGTCGCCGTCGAAGAAGTCAAGAAATATGCCGAGTGTGTCACCTACCTCAAGCATGCATTCAACGCCGAGCGCGTCAGCGTCGAGAGCAAGTCGCTTTACGACTGCACAAGCGCCGAGTTTCAAGATTCATTCGATATTGTGCTCTGTGCCGGAGTATTGCACCACCTCAGCGACCCGAAGTTGGCCCTGCGGATTCTATTCAACTGCTTGAAGGATGGCGGCACCTGCCTTTTGGAAACGGTCGCCGTCGATTCAGGCCAGTTGGTCGATCTAGTGACCAAGTCGCCCAAAGAACTGGATCCCAACAGCCCGCAATCGAGCGGCTGGAACGCCATGCTGTTTACGCCGCAGAAACTTGAGGATTTGCTGGGCGACGTCGGGTTCCGTGTAGATCAACCCTGCAAGCCCATCCAGCACAAGACGCCCGACGCCCGCCTTTTCTCCGTTGCCAAGCGCGTTGGCCATGTGGACATGCGCCGCGCAGGGTTGAGTGTAGCTGACATTCGCTGAGACGGGCGACGTCATAACGAGGAGTATTCGTTGAGCGATCAACGCGTTGTATTTATCCGCGGGACGGGCCGATGCGGCTCCAAGAACCTGGTGTCCCATTTGGGGCAGCATCCAGGGTTGGCCCACATTCCGGTGAATCAGGTTCTGCCCGAAGAGTTGATCGACTGGAGCGTCGAGCGACTGCAAGCCAGCGACCATCGCATCGGCGACCAGGCGATTGCCGATGCCTGCCGTGCGTATTTCGCTGCCTATGGGCGAGCAATGGCTGGGGACGACGGCATCTTGCTGCAAAAGAGCACCCGCAACGCCCATCACCTCAGCACCCTGCTCGAGTATTGGCCCGAAGCCAAGATTGTCTATCTGGTGCGTCACCCTTTCGGCGTTGTCGAAGCGTTCATCAACGGGGCTGCCCATGACCGCTCAGACGGACCTGCCGATTATGGCTACAGCGCCGGTGTGGCTGATTCGTTGCTGCAGTGGTACACCGAAATCCGCGAGTACCTGGAGTCGCCCGCGTATGGTCATCCCCGATTGATGCAGGTTCAATTTGAACGCCTGATCGCTGATCCGGTTGGCACGGTCAGCCAGGTTCTCGACTTCTTGGCCTTGGATCAGATCGAGCTGCCTCCTTACGGCGGTCCTGAGCTGTACGATGACGCCTTCGTATTGAACGAGCAGGAGCGAACCTGGATCTTGCAAGAGACGACCGAAGTGTTAGCCCGGTTGGGATACGACCCAAGCCAATGGAATGCTGGAGTGCCAAACGAGTCGGTTCAACTTCTCGACAATTGGCCTGAGTGCAGACTGCGGGGCAGGCCTGCATCGTTGGATGTAGCCGAGCTTGCCGTCAACGCCATCGAGCAGGCCGCCGACTTGGACTACCAGCGGATCGGGCTGTTCGGTGCAGGGTACTTGACCCGCCGAGCCTGCGGACGACTGGTCGATCAGCCTAGCCAACCGGTTTGCATCTTCGATGAGGACCCGACTCTGCACGGGATGAAGATTTCCGGCTACCCGGTTTGCTCTCCACAACGCGCCGCCGAATTGGGCGTCGAAGCCGTTGTGGCGATGACTTTCGTCCATCAAGAGAAACTCATCAATCGCTGGCGAGAAATGCAGCCCAGCGTTCCGATCCTGCCCCTATGGAATGAAGCGGGCCAGCAGGGCGTCGCGCACACCGCAGTGCTGACGGAAGGGGCGGGATGAACACCAGCTTCGACATTAGCCTGATCATCCCCACTTGCCCTCATCGGAGAGAAAAGCTCCGCGCCTTGCTAGCGGGAATCGCCTCAAGCGATGCAACCCGTGACCGCTTTGAAGTGGTCATCGTTGTGGACGACATGGACGACGGCCCGCTGGAAACCGCCCGAAGTATGTTGGACGGCATCAACTCTCGAGGGTTCACCCAACAACAGCAAGGCCCAGCCCGGGCACGCAACCATGCCATTCGCGAAGCACGCGGGCGGTGGTTGCTGTTCTTTGACGACGACGCCTTGGTTGATCAGCGTACCATCAGCGGCCACCTCGATTGCATTGAACACAGCGACGAGCGCCCATTGGCCTACCTCGGGCGCGTCGATTGGCCAGAGAATCGGCTGACCTCGCCGTGGAGTGTCTTGCTTGCCAGGTCTTCAATGCTGTTCTTCTGGGATCAGATGGGGGCTGAGCAGACTTACGGGTTCCGCCATTTCTGGACCAGCAATCTCTGCGTGCGGCGTGACTGGGTGCTGGAAGTCGGCGGATTCAATGAATCATTCCCCTCCGCCCTGCACGAAGACATTGAACTAGGCTACCGCTTGGCGCAGAAGTTCGGCCTCGAAGTTAAGCCTATGCTAAACATTCAATCTTGGCACGACCATCCGATTTCGCCGCGAGAATATTTTCAGCGCGAGCACCTCTGTGGATCTACCGCAGCTGCGAGCCGATCCATCAATCAAGCTTTCCATGATGCCATCTGGTCGTGGGTCGAAGATCCAGCCGGGTTGGCCAACATGCTCGAACAGGTTCTTGCCAAACAGGCGAGAGAGGTTCTCGAACTGTTCGAGCGTTGGGCTGAGCCCTCCTCGTATGAACCCAGCGCCGACGAAATGCAGGCAGCCTACCTAGCCCATGTCCCCCTGAAACGGCTGTGCTTCTGTCGAGGATACGCTGGGCTACCATTTGACGATTGGTGGGACGAGTTGTCTGCCACGACGGCTACGACCTTGAATGCTTGCCCTGTGGCACCGGCATCTTTCCGGTGACAACAGCGGATAAAGGAAATGAACTTAACCATGTTGACGCTGACAACCCCAAATGACAACATCCTCAAAGGTGAGCAGTTCGCTACCCGGTTAGCCCAGGTCTGCGGCGACTTGCCGCCGGTTACGCCGCTTGAGGGGATCAAGTACAAACGAATTCTCATTCCCGGCATCGTCGGCGGTGAGATTCAATTCGCCCAATTGAGCTTCCTAGCCCACGCACTGCGCATGCGGGGGGCTGAGGTGACCGCTTTGTTGTGCGATGGATTTTTGCCGGCCTGCACGCTCAAGAAGGTTGATCATCACGAAAGTGCCTGCACCCGCTGGTGCCATACGAACATAGGTCCATTCGCCCGGGCGGCCCAATTGCCGCACCGCTGGTACAGCGAATTCATCACCGAGCGAGAAAAACAAGAGTGCCTTAGATTGGCACAGAATGTCAAAGTGGATGAGCTTCGCTCGTTCGAGTATCGCGGCATCCCCCTCGGTTTTCATGTAGATCGCTCGGTGGAGAGTTTCTTCAAAGTTGGGGCCTACGATCTTGACGACCCCGCCATCGTTGCCAAAGGGCGGGAGTTCCTAACGGCCGCCATGTGGCTGACCATCATCGGCGAGAGAGCACTTGACGAGTTGCAAATCGAAAAAGTGTTCATGGAGGACGGCGAGAAAACGGATTGGGGCATCCTCCGGGCGGTGGCTCGGCATCGCGGGATTCCCGTCGATGTGGTGCTCGGCGCCCCGCGCGGCCACTCGCTGTTGATCGAGCACGACCGTTTCCCCGAACCCAACGAGCAAATGCCGCTCTGGTCCAAGTGGAGAGATATCCCCCTTACCGGCGAGCAGAACGAGGAACTCGACACCTACTTCCAATCGAGGACTGATACGCCCTATGAGGATCAGAAATGGACTGCCACTGCTTCAGTTGAGGATGAGGCAGAGCTTCGCTTCAAGATCGGCCTGCCCGATCGCGTTGACGGCCTGTTGTTTTCCATGTTCCCCAACCTGAGTTTCGACGCCAAATTGACCACCAAGACGCCCACCTTCGACACGGCGGCTGAGTGGGTTGCCCAGACGGTGAAGTTCTTCGAGCGATACCCTCAGCATCACTTGATCGTCAAAGTCCACCCGTCAGAGGCTATTCAAAACGTGAAGGATCCGACGGTGCCGTATTTGACTGCCCGCTTCAATCCCCTACCGCCCAACGTGCATGTTATCTCGCCCACAACAGACATCATGGCCATCGACGTGATGCGCCTGAGCGATGTAGTCATGGTCTACACGTCGACCGTAGGCGTGGAGGCTGCCTACTTCGGCAAGCCGGTGATCAATGTAGGCGGCGGCTGGCATGTAGGCCGAGGTTTCAGCACCGACGCCCTCACCAAGGAACAATACGAGGAAGCACTAGACGACATCTGCTCCCAAGGGGAACCGCCAACTGCCCCGCAAGAGCTAGGCCGACGCTACGCCTACGCCGTCTTCTTCAGAAGCCTAATGCCCATCAAATACTACAAAGCCATGTACCCCAACATCACCGAGCTGCCGCTGCAAAGCCTCAAAGACCTCGCGCCCGGTTGCGATCCGACCATCGACCAGGTTTGTCGGGGGGTTCTATTCGAAGAGCCGTTCTGCCGGCCGGAAGACATCGATGTGAATTCTCAAACCACTGGCGTGTAGGCCCCGCCAATGACCTGCACCATGTCACCCTGTTTGTCACGCCCTTTTTGCTGGCTTCCTCAGCAAATGTCGCACGAGAGAGGTGTTGCGCGTAAGCTAATCTCCTGATCCTCTGCAACCTGCCGCCCGAAGGAACGACAAGATGACGATATATACCATTTGCTTGATGAGCCTGCTGACCTCAACTTCGGCCGCGCTGTTGGATGGAGAGGATCCGGCGGCTTCAAATCCGCGGGCGGCGATCCAGGGCATGGATTGGATGGCTGGGACTTGGAGCGGCGCCATGTGGGGCGGCACGTTCACCGCCTACTACACCACGCCCGAGGGCGGAAAACTTCTAAGCCACAGCGCCTTGCATCGTGAAGGCAAGCAGGCATTCTACGAGTTCGAGCTGTTTGAAATCCGCGGCCAGCATGTGGTCTTGCAGCCGTTCCCCAGAGGCAAACAAGTCACGCCGCTTACCTTGGCGTCACACGATCCCAAGAATCGCATAGCCACTTTCGAGAATCCCGACAAGGACTATCCCACCCGCATCGTCTATCAACGTGTTTCGGATGACACATTGGTAATCACTTTGACCGACCCGCACGGCGGCACGAAGAAGAAGGAGCAGTTTGAATTGCGCCGAGTTGAGACTGCCGACGACGGAGCGAAGTCGCCTGGATAGGATGGGGTGCCAGCCTCAGCGGGCCCCTGCCCAAGACATGCAAGGAAGCTTCGAGTTCATGGAAGGCCTCCGCCAACCAAAACTATCTCGACTCGAAGCAGGCGCAGTAGCTGCTCTGGGCTTTGTGATCCTGGCTCCACTGCTGTGGATCCTATTCTCCGCCGTTATTTTCTTTGGCGTCAGTGGTTCGGAACACTTTAGGACGGGATTCGCCGTCACTGGAGCACTTGCAGCCATTTCAGCCTGCCTGCTCACCCGATTGATCTACGCTCGGCTTAGATGGCATAAACTCGCTAATGACAGGTCGAGCTACCAGCTCCTCACAGGAGGGGACCGGGCCTTAGCCATTGCGAAGTTCGCGATCTTGTGGTTCGTCTTATGCATGCTAACCACGGCTGGAATTCGGCTGCTTGGGTTGCCTGTTTCTTCCACCCTCGGGCAGATAGGCACCAGACTTCTACCGCCGCTGCTTAGTGCAGCCAACGCCTTTCTGTTTCTGAAGGGTCAGATACGCATACGGATCGCGGCCGAGCAGGCACAACAAGTTGCAGCCGCCTTACGTTGTCCGTGCGGATACAATCTCACCGGCAACACAAGCGGCGTCTGCCCTGAGTGCGGGCGGGCAATACGGCTCAAGGCGGGCGGTAACACACATGAATGTACAGCTCAATGAAAACACGACCTGCCTAGGCTGTGGCTACCGGCTCGTCAACTTGCCAGAACGAACTTGCCCCGAATGTGGCCGTTCGTTTGACCCCAGTGACCCAACAACATTCCGCAGCAGTTCATCCCCGATCGGATGGAGAAGATGGGCCAATCCGCCTTCACGGACAGAGTGCTTAATCCTTGTCGGGCTTTCTAGCTATGGCATCATCGGTGCTAGTGGCCCTGCTCAATGGGAGGCGGCTGGTATCTGCATGGTCGGTTTGATCGGCGTCCCGCTGTGGCTCGGCTTGGTGTGTATGTCCTTTGTAAGGCTCGCCGCTTGCTGTAGTGCTGAGGCGCGGGCTCGGCCTGAGTATCAAAGGTACGGGTCCGGGCGGCGATGGATCGTCGTGTTTTCATGCGTCCTCCTACTATCATCCACGTTCTTGCATCCGTGGCCCATGATGCTCCGGTTTCGCCTGAGCCAGGGGGAATTCGATACCGCGTTGCAAGATTACCAGACAGGGAAGTTCTCGGGAAGCCGAAGGGTTGGTCTGTACTACGTATGGCGAGTTCACGAGCTTACCTACTTGAATGGTAGGCCACCATCGATTGGGTTTGTAACGGGATCGAGCTTCGCTGACCCCGTTGGGTTTGCATACGACCCGCTGCCGCACCACCCACTGGGCTACAATGCCCGCAGGGTAGCACCGTCGTGGTATTCGTATGAGGATTAGCTGGACCTGCGGGGCGGTATTCGGATATCATTCGGATGGAGATGAAGCAACGGCCCTGGATATTCAAGCCTTCAGTCCTTCTCGCTATTGTGGGCGGGCTAACTGCATACAGCTTTCTCGCTGAACTGCTCGATTTTCATTTGATCGGCATCAGGCTCCCCGGTGCCAGCGCGCTGAACCACCGACTACGGGAATGTATGATCCTCTGGTTGGTAGTGTGCTCCGTGGTTGGGTGGACGCTCTACATCTTCAATCGCCGCCCTGCACGAGAGTCGAAGGCATGGCCCCTTGTTGTCATTCCGCTTGTGGCAGCATTTTGGCTGGTTGCGTCAGACGGGTTCGATGTATACCGAGACTACACGGAGCGATCAGCCCAGTCGCACCCGTCCACATCTTTCTGGATTGACGTTGGGATACCTATTGCCGGCGCTGCCTTACCGCTGGGTCTCTGGGCGGTGATTGCGGGTCTGCTCGCCATGCAAGCGAACTCGTGGCGACTGCCAATCACGCCTGGAAGATGCCCGACGTGCGACTACGATCTGACTGGCAATCAGTCCGGAGTGTGCCCGGAATGCGGATCGAGAGCCATGCTGGATCCAGACAATTCTGGCTAACAACTCAAGCGGCGATTTGTCTGAACGCCAAGGCTCTGGGATATTCCAGACACGAATGCTCGCAATATAGCTTCTGGGCATGCCGCGAGAGGACTCCGTCGGGGGTTGGCAATCGATGCTGCCCAGTAAGACCCGGCTTTCGCCCCGAGCATGAGTGGCTCCGATTGCCAAGAACACTGCCGACTAGATAATGATAGCGTGGCCAAGCACAGATTAGGCAGAGCACCGATCTTCCATCTCTGGATGCTGCTGGTTTTGGTGGCAGGATCCTCGGTTGGTTGCACGCCGCCACAAACGACCCACCTTCGCGTGATGACCCTCAACGTAGCCCATGGCCGCAAAGATGGTGCCAACCAGCTCCTGCAGCATTCACGCTCGATTCGGGCCAACCTCGACGAGGTCGCTTTACTGCTGCGACGCGAACAGCCCGACATCGTTGCGCTGCAAGAGATCGATGGGCCGTCGTTTTGGAGCGGACGGTTTGACCATGTCGAACTTCTATCTACCGAGGGTCGCTTGCCGCATTCGTTCCGCGGCGAGCACCTGTCAGGCCCGCAGCTATCCTACGGCACAGCCCTGCTCTCACGGTTGAAGCTGGGCGATCCACTTTCGCACAAGTTCGAGCCATCACTGCCCACACCGCGCAAGGGCTTTGTAGTCGCGAGCATCCAGCTACCGGGGCTTGGACAACCAATCGATATAGTATCGGTGCACCTTGATTTCTCACGGGCTTCGATTCGTGGCAAACAAATCCGCGAACTGATCGCCGTGCTAACTGATCGCCAACGAGATCACCCTCGGCCCCTCATCATCATGGGCGATTTCAACTGCGGGTGGGACAGCCCCGAGCAAACGCTGCACCTGCTGGTCGAGGAACTTGAGCTAGAGACCTTCCGACCCAAAGCCGGCAACCTAGCCACCTTCAACTCGTCCGGCAGACGGCTCGATTGGATCTTCGTGTCACCAAGGCTTGAGATCGAGCGCTATCGCGTCCTGCCCGACGTCGTCGCTGATCATCTCGCCGTTGTCGCAGAGATCACACTCCCCAACGACATTCCGTGAGAATCAACCAAGGGTCTCTTGCAGCGCTCCGACTCCTCAGGTGGTGCAGGATTCCTCGCCGCTCTATTCGAAGTGCGCTGTCGCGTCGTAGTTCGAGGGGCACCCGAACACGTTTTGATAGATCTGGTTGACCACCCCGGCGACCTCGCACAGGTCGTCTACGGGTGCTTCAAGCGTTGCTGCCCGCTTTGGCTTTAGGTATGCCAGCGTCCAATGATGAGGAATCTCAATCCCGCTTCTGGCGAATTGCCGGCTCGGATCATCGTCGTACGGGTACGAAAAGTTCAATTCAAATTTACGCCCGGACAATGCGACCTGAATCCAATCTTTTGAACTCGGCGTGTCAAAATTCACCCACATCCACCGACCGCTCTGAACCAACTTCTGCAGCATCGCGATGTAGAGGTCTGCAGGAGTCGGATGATCCACCGACCCGCTGCAAAAACGCCTCCGCGGAAAGAGAAGCCTGTAAACGCGATTCGCGAGGGACCAGAACATCTCGTGTCGCCAATCTCCTAATCAAGGCTACCCACTTGCCGCCACTACAGTAGTAGTTCTACCTGAATCTGGTCGAGCCATGTGGGGTGATTGGACTGATTGCCATGCAAGAGGCAACCTGTGATCCCTGTGACTCGAAGTTGTTCACTAAGATTGCGGAGAGCTGGCCGACGCCTTCTCCCACAGTGCATCCGGCATGACGATGGGTTTTCCGTCCTTGCCTACGCAGGCTAGGGTGGTGGCTGCTTCGCAGCAGACCGCTTCGTTGCATACAATTTCGTAGGTGTGATCCACCCTGGTGCGGGTGATGCGGTTCACCTTGGTCTTGACCGTTACCAGATCATCGTAGTGGATGGGTACTCTGTAGGTACATGAGCACTTGTACACCACAAAGAAGACGCCATGCAGTTCGAGGTCGCGATAGCGGACGCCGTTTTCTCTGAGCAGATGGGTGCGGGCTTCTTCAAAATACTCCCAGTACTTGGCGTGGTGCAAGAGGCCCATTGCATCGCACTCGGCATAGCGGACGCGAATTTGCCATTCATGCACAGCGTTCAAGTCGTCTGTTTGCCCGCCCATCCAGAATCTCCGCTATCCTGCAGCTAGCTTGACCGAGAAGGAGGTTTGCTCGCCGTCGCGGTCCACGGTGATCTCGATCACGTCGCCAGCCTTCTTGCCTTCAACCGTTTGCATGTAGTCTCCGAAACTCGCCACCTCTTGCCCCTCCACCCTGATGATGCGATCCCCCGTCTTGATGCCCGCCGATTCAGCCGGACCGTTCGGTACGGTTTTTCCGATCAATACACCAGGCCTGTCGCTTGCGTCGTCAAAATCGGGCCAGATTCCGATGACCACCCGGGGTTGCCTCATCTCACTCAGGTCGGCGAAACCCTCCACATGGGCGTAGGTCGGCTTATCCTGGCTGTCCACCAGATGGCAGGTCAGATCATACACCAGATGAGTGATCTTAGCCGCGGCTGCTTCATTTAGCTTGGCGGTGTCATCGGTGGGGCGATGGTAGTCCTTGTGCATTCCGCTGAAGAAGTGAAGTGAGGGGATCTTGCGGTTATAGAAAGAGGCGTCGTCGCTTCGACCTGAGCCAGCCTCAACGGCGCTGATGCGCAGTCCGGAGCGTTGGCTACAATCAGCCAGCAGTTCCTCAAACTCGACGGCTGTTCCCGAGCCATAGACTGATATCGCTGCCTCGTCGCCCTCTTTCAAGCGGCCTATCATATCCATGTTGACCATGCCTACGATGTTGTCGATCAGAACGGTCGGATTTGCGGCAAAATGCTCGCTGCCCAGGAGGCCTGACTCCTCACCGGTAAACGCAATCAACAAGACGCTGCGATTCAGTCCCGGGGTGAGCGCCAGGGCTTTGCCGATTTCGATCAGCCCAGCTATTCCCGAGGCATTGTCGTCAGCCCCGTTGTGAATCTGCTTCTCCTTGCTGCTTGATCTAAAGAATCCCCTCGATTGGCCCTGCTTGCCCAAGTGGTCATAGTGTGCACCGACAACGATGTATTGCTCTGCGGCTGGCCCTGTTCCGCGGATCAGGCCGACCACGTTGCGAGATACTGCCTTGTTGGATTTGATGCCCGCCTTGCCTTTGACGCTGATTCCCGAAAGGAGCGAGGAGCAGTGGGTTACTTCCTTGGCATCCAACTTGGCCTGCAACACATCCAACGAATCGTGCCCCGAAGCTGCCAGTAGTTGATCAGCCACTTCTCGCAGCACATGAAATGCGGGAAGCCCGTGATCTGATCGGCCCCTGCCAAAGAAAGGCATCAATCGATCCGTGCCGCCGTTCTGGTTGACGATCAAGACGCCAGCTGCCCCATGGTTCTTGGCTTCGGTGATCTTGTTCTTGAAGGTAGCTAGGCTGGAGTACTCGTCATCCACATTGAAGGCGGGCGGCTCGCGGCGGAACATCAGCACGACCTTGCCCTCGACGTCGATGTCTTGGTAGTCGTCATAACCCTGCTCCGGCTTCGCCAGCCCATAGCCGACAAAGGCCAATTCGCCGTAGAATTTTGCACCCGTTGAGAACGGGAAGGGCGAGAAATCCTCACCCTTCTTCAAGCCGGTAACCTCCGAGCCGGTGAAGGTCAGTTGGGCATCGTCTGTGACGGTCGAGCCTAAGAAAATAGATAGCTCTTGGAAGTAGGTCCCGTTCTCTCCGCCCGGCAAGATTCCGGCGGCGGCGAATTGATCAGCGATGTACGTCCCAGCCCGCTCGATTCCGGGCGAACCAATGCCCCGGCCGCCGATTTCGTCACTGGCTAGGTAATAGACGTGGGAGAGAAAGACCTCCGCCGAAAAGTAAGGCACAAAGGTGCGACCTGCGGCCTTGGCCTCGGCGCGATTTGTGCCGATTTTTTCCTTCGCCCTGGCGATGGTGAACGAGTGCGACCCAACCAGGCAGGCCAGCAGCACTGATGACATACGAAGCCTGGACCGACTCAACGAAATACAATGCTGCATATTTGATACTCCCTTTGAAGATGGGACGGGGCAGTCGATTGGCCCAGGGACCATCATAGGGTCTGACTTTTTCGGCTGCAAAGGCCCCTCCAGGACTCTGACACTTTTGGACAATCCTTGGACACCAGCCTGCCGGCGACCTATTCTGCGGTATCGATTTCTTGGCCTGCTTGGAGGATCTTGGTCAATGCTGGTAGACGCGCTGCTCGAGACGACCGCCAAACTCGGCCCGAAAGAGGCGGTGGCCGACCAAACTCTGCAGCTGTCTTTCAAACGGCTGACCGCGATGGCAGCCGCTTTTCGGCGGATCATCCTCGATGCCGACCCAGGTGAAAAAATGGGCATCATGCTGCCTTCCTCCGCCGTATTCCCAGCCGTACTTTTTGGCTCTCTTTGGGCGAACAAGACAGCCCTTCCTTTGAACTTCTTGCTCTCCGCCGACGAACTGAAGCACATAGTCGACGATGCGGGCCTAACCACCGTACTGTCGGTCCGCCACTTCGAAAAGCTGCTGGCTGAGCTACCTGTTCGAGCGATATTTCTGGAAGACTTGCCCTTGAAGCGGAAGACGCTGGCTGCCTCGATCCTGCCCAAGCCATCCAGTCCCAAAGTGTCACCTTCAGACACTGCCGTATTGCTGTACACCTCGGGCACTTCCGCCAAGCCCAAGGGCGTAGAGCTGAGCTATCAAAACCTCTACAGCAATTGCAGGGGCTGCATCGAGGCTGCCCGCATGGACCCAGCCCACACGTTCTTGAACATCCTGCCGCCCTTCCACGTGTTTGGTCTTACCGGAAACGTGCTCATCCCTGCGGTATTGGGGGCAGGGGTTTATGCCATTCCCCGGTTTCAACCAGCTGCTGCAATCAAAGCGATCCAAGATCGGCGGCTTTCGATCATGTTGGCTATTCCCAGCATGTATGCAGCCATACTGCGCAATAAGTCTGCCCCAAAGGACGCCCTCTCTTCGGTCTACTTAGCCCTTAGCGGTGGAGAACCGTTGCCCGAGGCTGTGGCAGCCGGGTTTGAGCAACGCTTCGGGGTCAAGCTGCACCAAGGGTACGGGCTGACCGAAACATCTCCGGTGATTTCGGTCTGTGCTCCCAACTCACACCGAGACAGATCGGTGGGGCGATTGATTCCCGGCGTTGGCTGCAAGATTGTCGATGAAGATGGGGCTTGCCTCCCAGCCAACACCGACGGCGAGGTCATAGTTCAAGGTCCATGCGTCATGAAGGGCTATTATCGAAAGCCGGAGGAGACCGCAGCGGTCTTAGACGCCGACGGCTGGTTCCGCACCGGAGACCTTGGCCAACTCGATGACGATGGGTTCCTATTCATCACCGGGCGGAAGAAAGAGATGCTGATCGTCGGGGGCGAGAATGTCGCCCCGGCTGAGATTGAAAGCATACTTGTCGAACACCCAGCCGTCAGTGAAGCAGCCGTGATAGGCAGGCCCGATACTAGTCGAGGCGAAGTGCCGATCGCGTTTGTGGTACTCACCGATGAAACCGAGGCCAAAAAAGTGAACGAGCAGGATCTCCGCAACTTTGCCCGCCAACACCTAGCCGGCTACAAAGTCCCTAAGCGAGTTCACATCGCCGAAGATCTCCCCCGCGGCCCTACGGGCAAAATACTGAAACGCAAGCTGGCAGAACCAGATTGACCTTGAAGCGCCCCTTGAACTCCCACAACCAAAAACTTGAACCACGAAGGCACTGAGAAAAGAAGTTCATGAAATCCGGCACCAGAAGCACGCTGAACCACGTGGCCTGGATCACGGGGTCCTGATTATTGTTGCCCGGGGTTCTTGGGGCATCGGCGGATCGAAACTCCGCTGAAGGGCAAAATATCCCAATCAACTGCTCTGCGGTTTCCCTGGTGGCGTTTATTCTTTTCTGCGAGCCGCTTAGAATGTTGCCCGTGGGCCGATGACGTTGCGTGCGTCGATGAGTGCTGTTTCTTAAGGCTGTTGCCAAGATCTTTTCTAAGCGGGAGAACCTCATGTTTAGCCGTCGTTTGAATATCGTGCTTGGCGTGTTGGCTGTGCTGGCTGCGTCAACTTGTGTAGCCGTCCGGGCTGAGGCACCGTTCTCTTATCCCAAGGCCAAGATGGGCGACGTCGTTGACGACCTTCACGGCGTCAAAGTGTCCGACCCCTACCGCTGGATGGAGGATCTTGACGGGGCGGAGCTCAAGGAATGGATTGAGGCTGAGAACAAGATCACCTTTGGCTATCTCAACACCATCCCAAGACGCTCGACCATCCGCGAGCGGATCACCCAGCTTTGGGACTACGAGAAATTCGGCATCCCTTACAAGAAGGGCGGCTACTACTTCTTCACCAAGAACGACGGTCTGCAGAATCAGTCCGTGCTCTATGTGACCAAGTCACTCGACGACGAAGCCAAGGTCTTGCTCGATCCGAACAAGCTCTCCGAGGACGGTACGGTGGCGCTTTCGGGCTACAGCTTCACCGATGACGGCAAGCGGATGGCCTATGGCGTTTCCGACGCGGGGTCCGATTGGGTGGAGTATCGCGTGCGCGACGTGAGCAGCGGCAAGGATTTTTCCGACCATCTCAAGTGGATCAAGTTCTCCGGCGCATCCTGGACCAAGGATGGCGAGGGATTCTTTTACAGCCGTTACGACGAGCCGGCCGACAAGACCGCATTGCAGGATGCGAACTATTTCCAGAAGCTCTTCTACCACAATCTCGGCGACCCGCAGTCGAAAGACACGCTGATCTATGATCGACCCGACCACAAGGACTGGGGATTCGGCGGGACCGCCACCGACGACGGCCAATACCTGGTGATCTCCATTTGGCAGGGTACCGAGCGTAAGAACCGGATCTACTATCGGGACATTCAGGCCAATGACGGTGCAGTCGTCAAGCTGCTGGATGATTTCGATGCCCAGTACAGTTTCATCGATAACGACGGGCCTCTGTTCTGGTTCTACACCGACTTGGATGCACCCAAAGGCCGAGTCATTGGTATCGACGTCACAAATCCTGCCAAAGAGAACTGGAAAGAGCTGATCCCCGAGTCCAAACACACACTCAGGGGCGTGGGCATGGTCAACAATCAGTTCGCAGCCAGCTACCTCCAAGACGCATACAGCAACATTAAGATCTTCGACACAGACGGCAAGCACGTGCGCGACGTCGAACTGCCGGGCATCGGGAGCGCCGGAGGCTTCTCAGGCAAGAGAAGCGACACGGACACCTTCTACTCCTACTCCAGTTTCAACACGCCTCCGCAGATCTACCACTACGACATGGCCTCAGGCAAGAGCACCCTCTTCAAGAATGCGGAGGTGGAGTTCGACCCGAAGAAATTCATGACCAAGCAGGTGTTCTACCACAGCAAGGACGGCACCCGCATCCCCATGTTCATCACCCACAAGAAGGGCCTGAAACTCAACGGCAAGAATCCTACCTATCTTTATGGCTATGGTGGGTTCAACATTTCACTCACGCCGAGGTTCTCGGTCACAAACCTGGTGTGGATGGAGATGGGCGGAGTCTATGCCCAAGCCAACATTCGAGGCGGAGGCGAGTACGGCAAGGAATGGCACAACGCGGGCAAGTTGACCAACAAGCAAAACTGTTTCGATGACTTCATCGCAGCCGCAGAGTGGTTGATCGACAAGAAGTTCACCGGTTCCCAAAAACTGGCCATCGGCGGTGGGAGTAACGGCGGTTTGTTGGTGGGAGCGTGCATGACCCAAAGGCCTGACCTGTTCGCCGCGGCTTTGCCAGCCGTGGGAGTCTTGGACATGTTCCGCTTCCAGAAGTTCACCATCGGTTGGGCGTGGACTTCCGACTATGGAAGCTCAGACGATGAGGAGATGTTCAAGGTGCAGGCCAAGTACAGCCCCTACCACAACCTCAAGGCGGGCACGCGGTACCCATCGACCATGATTACCACGGCAGATCACGATGACCGCGTGGTGCCAAGCCACAGCTTCAAGTTCGCAGCCGCCCTCCAGGCTGCCCATCGAGGTGACAACCCCGTGCTGATCCGGGTCGAAACAAGGGCGGGCCATGGTGCGGGTAAGCCGACCGGCAAGCGCATCGAAGAAGCAGCTGACAAGTGGGCATTCCTAGTTCGTGAACTCAACATGGATGCCGAGTGATCTTCGGCTGAACCGACTTAGCGAAACAGCAGTAGAGTGTAATCAATGCCCAGGGAGCGAATCCCTGGGCATTTTGCGTACCTCTTCCACCACGTGGATAAGGGGCGTGGGTGCCCACCTGGGTAAGTCGATATGTCCAAGTTGCCCAGTCGCCGTCGGCGAAATCGATGCTCTAGGCCCATACGGGCCGATTCTGAAACTGGCACACCGCGTGCTCTAACCGATTCATGGGTGGACCGGAACCACACGACTGAGACGCGACGGGGAGTAGACCATGGGGGTGTATGCAGGACATCGCGTCACAGGACTGGGGGGATCACCAGCGCCTCGACGTTCACAGAGCGGTTCGGATCATCGGCCCGCGCTGCGGACGATCGAGGTCGCCGGTCGATCTGGCTGATCGCCAAAGTAGCAAGGAAGCCCACAGTCTTTGTGCCTAAATGTGGCACTCCATAGCCGAGCAGTAACCAGAGAGAGCCCCACTGCCGTCATGGATCACCAGTACAAGACCGAGACTAGAACCAATGCGACGCTTGCTTCATCATCGTTGGGCCTGGACAGCCTAACTCAATCCATCGCGCCACCATCAGCTGTCTATCGAGACAGCAGGGCTGTCCAAGCCCGCCCATCTTTCACCGAAACACGGAACCAAGAACGAAGTCCGCAGGCAACAACCTGCGGGCTTCACTCTTGCGCATTCCGGTGAAGTGATCGCACCAGGATATGGCATGAGCTATTACTGTATGTTGCGGTTGTTCATACACGGATCTGGATCAGTTCGTGCGTTCAATCCATGAGCGAGGGTCTAGCCGTAGATGTCGTTTAGAATGGCTGCTAGCCTCACGCCTGCCTTCTTCAAGCCTTCTTCGACGACCGGCACGCTCTTTTGGTAATAGTCCTTCTCTAGTCTATCGTTGGTCTTGACAGGCCTATTCTTGATGAGATTTTGGTACGCGATCTGTTGGGCCAGCTTGGCTGATTCGCCCGTCCATTCCTCCGGCGAGAGTTCGGCCAGCCAGCGTGCGTGATCCTCTGGGCTGATGGATTTTCGGAGGTTCGCAGCATAGGCCTCCCACTTGATGCCCTCACCGCTGGTCTTCAAGATGCGCTTGATGATCGCATCGTCCCACACCGAATGCAGATTCTTGCCCTCGCCAAAAAACTTGACGTTGATGCGGTTTCCGCCCAGGTCGTTCTTTAGCCCCGCATGCAGAGGCTGATGAATGTCACCGACGAAATGAACCAAGAATTTCAGGGCGATCAACCTTTCTGCCGCCGAAGGTTCTGCCGATTTGAGCAGAGCGGTGTGGTGAAGAATGGCTGAGGTGACACAATCGCCCGGCGGACAGAGCGGGTTCTCCTTACACTGCCCATGGATCAGTGCCCTGCAGTCCCGGGCCTGGTCATAGACTGGGCGGAGGGGCGGCAGATTCACATAATGCAAGTGCCTCGCCCAAGTGTATCTCCCGAAGTCGGCATGGTCTTCTTGGTACTTGATGTCGTCAGCCCATAACGTCGCCTGGGCGAGGCGGTGGTCCTTCTCATTGGTGTCAGTAGATAAGACCTGCATGACAGCCGCTTTGGCTTCGTCAGTCAGCTGGTGCCAGGCGATTTCACCAATGATCAAATGGCCATCCATACCCCAGCCCCAACAACTACCGGTACTGAGCAGGAATGATGCAGTGATCAAGGCCAGCGAGATTCGATGTTGTGGCTGTCTTGTCATGGTGAGTTTCTCCGTCATCGCAATGCAGTAGCCCAGGGAAACCCAAGGCCTTGGCCTGCTGGCGTCAAGAGTGTGCATTTTGCCGCAGATCGCTTCCTGATGCGAACCCGAGGCTCCAAAGTAGTGCAGAACCTGCCGCATGCACCGGCGTAGGTTATGCTGAACCGTTGATATGAGGTGATCCCATGCACCAAGACACGAACATCCGCCGAACCTCTAAGGGCACCAAGCGGATGGCCTCTGTGCTGCTATCGCTGGCTCTCATATCGGCTGGATCAGCGTGGTTATTAGCCAACGCCTGCACAGTCGAGCAACGGCTAACCTGTGGCGCCAACCTCAAAGCGTTCGCCCAGGCAATTAGGGTCTATGGGGCTGACTTGGCTGCCCAATCTGACGGACAGCGGCATGCAGCCACGTCTCTCTTGGTAGATCGCGGCTGCCTGGATAATCGCACCACAAAGTGCCCATTCTCAGGGAAGAAATACGTCATCGCGTCAATACCCGACCGGAATGACCGGGACCACGAACAAGTCTTCGCCTATGAACCAGCAAGCAATCACGGCGGCGGCAACGTGGCCTACACTGACGGACACGTCGAGTTTCTGAACAAGGATGCCCATCGCCAAGTGCTAATAGCAGCCGAGCATGACTAGGATAGCCACAGCGATCCATTGCTCCAGGTAACAGCACGAGCAAGCCGTCAAATCTGCGGCTTAGCTTCGCCGCGTGGCGATCTGTTTAGAATTGCATTCCTTCGACTGATGGCGAACACCGCGGCTGTGGCTAGCACTATTCCCGATAAGAGCGTCAGCCCGCGCTCGAATCCGAATCTTTCGATCACTTGGCTTAGCAGCATGTAGCTCAGGAGTAGGCCCAGGTCTCCGGCACCCAGGATGATCGAGGTGCCCATGCCGCGGTGCTGCGGAGGCAGGCGTTCAGCTCCCAGATCCACCATGGATGGGAATATGAAACAATGGCCTGCACCCATCAGGAACCCAGGAAGGATGAGTTGCATTTCAGACTCGATGCCCACCAGGCAGAGAACGCCGCCGGCCATGATAGTCAACCCGCCGACCAAGGTGCGGGTTCGCCCCAGCCGTTCGGGCACACGGCGGAAGATGATCCGCAGCACAATGGCTGTGGGTCCGTAGGTCAAGAAGAAGACCTTGATGTTGGCAAAACCGTTGGCATCTGCCATGCGCTCGAGGAACATCTGTTGCAGGCTGAAGATCATCGAAAAGACCACCCCCACCAGCAGGATCGTTCCAGGCCAATACCGCACCAGGATGTCCAGCGTTGACTCTCGCGTCCTTGGCGGAGCGTCTGAGTCGGCTTGGGCGGCGCTGCCGCCGCAGTTCTTCAAGGAGGGCATCGAGAGGACGATCAACCCAGCCCCCAGGCTGCAGAGCGCTGTGGCTGAGAAGAAAATGCGGTACGGCATGATGATCTCGTTGTTGCCCGAGAAGATGTAGTCCCCCAGCGTCGGTCCAATGATCATGCCCAAGAACCCAGCCAACCCCATGGTGCCTAGGCCTTCTGCACGTCTGTGCGGTGGGGCTACCCCGGCAGCAAAGACCGCCACTGTAGTCATCACCATCGCGACGGCCATGTTCCATGCAGTGCGGAAGATAATAATGAGCGTCAAACTCTGGATGAACTGCATGCTGCCAGCAGCCACTACCACCACAGCTGTCCCCGCTATCCAGGTGGTCCTGCAACCAAGCGTGTCGATCCATCGGCCGATGTGCAGACGGATGGCCAGGTTTCCGGCCAGGCTGATACCGACCACCATGCCCAAGGTGTCGATGTCGTGCCCCAAATACTCAAAATACTGCCCGAAGTGAAATTGCAAGGCGACGCCGGTCATGAACAAAATGACGGCAACGAATACCTGAAAGAATTGACGCGTGTAGAGGCGGTCGTGCGCAGCCTGGGGTTCTAGGCTCATGGCTTAGGTACGCCCGAGGGCGACACATGTTCAAGCAGGGCGATGTTGCTGCGAACGGCTACGGGCGAGTATCCGATCACGACCCAACGATCCGTAACGCCCAGCGCCGGCCCGTACAGCCCCATTTGAAAGAACCAAAGGCCGTCATCGGCCTGCTTGAGTTGCAGCGAAAAGAACTTCTCGTGCTGCGATCGAAAAATTGCCTGCCAACGCCTCATCAGACGATCAACCGAGGTGCGTACTGCAGTCGGCGAGCCGGTGATCTCCAAAACGATGGTCCGGGCTAAGGGGAACATCAGCGGATGCTGTGGGTAATCGTGGATCACAATTTCTGGACCCAACTGGCGGAGTAGGTCGCGATCGATGTCCAGGTCGATCTCGGCTTGGATCTGCGCCCATAGATCGCGCAGGTTCGATTGCGTCGATTCACTCTTGCAGGCTAAGTAGGTTGCTGCGATGCGATGCACCAGGTCGTGCGGACTCTCCTGGACAATTGCGAAGGTCGATGCTCTTTCCGGGACGCGCGGATCCGACGGTTGGCCCGGCTTCGGCGAACAGATCGGGATCAATTCCTGCTGGTTAGCCTTCTGAAAGAGAGCAAAGGCTGCTACTGCCCTGCCGGCAGAACCGATCGTCCACAGCGCCCGGTCAACATTCGCCAAACCAAGGGCAGCGGCGACCTCTTCGGGCGTTGCATCCATCATGGGCCTGAGTCGCTTCAGGACTTGATCGATGTGAATGGTCAGCTCTACCCGCGCACGGAAGCCTTGGCACTGTTCATGAGCAGGCTGGAACCAGGGATCGTGAAGAAGTGGCAGGATGTCGCCACTCCTGGTCTTGAAGATTCGGTCAAACGCCGTAGGCCCGATCGCAATCACATAGTCCTCGCCGACCGAGCCCCACTCGATAACCACCCACGGATCGAGCCGAGCGTCGGTGAGCCGATGCGAAATGCTGCCGCCGGCGTGGTGGATCTTCTCGATAGAGCCTGATTCGGCATTTACATGGGTGTTTAGAAGGTGCTGGATCCGAGCCTGGATGTCGGCGTTTTCCTTCGAGGTGTGCATCACCAGCACAGCCTCCAGTTTCGCCAGCCGGTTTCCGCCTCCGCGTACTTTTGTCGAGGATGCCTCCAGCAGTGACAAGGCGAAAGCTCTCTTGGACATCATGGGCCAAGAAGCGAACGCATCGAACCAGAGGGCACACTCGGGATCGTCGGCTCCAAACCCCATCGCCCTTGCTCGCCCAAGAATCATCGCGGCTGTGTCCAGGGTGATTACGCCAGGCAGCGCTTCATTCGATGGGTCGGGGGCTGGCGGGACGACAAACAAGGTTGCCCAGGCATCAGCTGGTATGGAGCGAGCCAGCTCTCGAATATCGGACTTTCCCGCATCTGCAGAGAACAGGGTGCTCAGGCAGCAAACGATCAACGTGGTGGCGGTCATAACCTGCGATCCATAGTTGGCGGTGGGAGGGGTGTCAAGTTGGTCCGGTAATCTAGGCTAGGCGTTCGCGCTAAGCGTATGCGGGGCGCGTTCTTGGGCACTGTATCGTAAATCATAACTGTAAGTCGACTCGGGATCAGCCGACGTCTATCGATAGGGAACCGCTTCGCATTCCTCTGGAGGCGGAGCGGAGGGACAGTAGCCGTCGTAACCAGGAGCTTCACCGTGCGCATTGGATGCCCCACCTGTAAGAGCACAATCGACCTTGATGCCAACTGCGCCGGCCAATTGATCCGCTGCCGGGCCTGCGGGCGATCATTCGTCGCTCCGAGCGAGCTGACAGTGACCGGTCAGCGCCACACCCTATCCCAATTCTCAATCGTCGGCCTGCTGCTGTTACACTTTTTGACGATGGGTGTTTATTCAGTCATCCACTTGGGTTTGATGCACGACCGCCTCCCCAAAATTCGCAAGAGCGACCCCTCCGGGTTCGTGTCAGTCGCCCTCTCGATGGTGCCATTCGTGAACTTGGTATGGCTTTTCTTCTCGCTCCGACGCCTCTGCGTTCGTCTCAACGAGCAGCGGCGCTTTGCGGGTCTGCCTGAGGACGTGCCCCAGACCTTGGCCGTCGTCGTAGCCACGTTGCTTACCTGCGGAACCGTCGCTACCATTTTGCCGATCACCGGCTGGGTTGTCTTAGGGGCAACGCTGTCGGTGTTGGCCCCGGTGTTCTTAGCCACTGTGCAGGCATCGGTGAATGAGCTAGTAGCCTTGGAAGACAGCAGCCAGCCAGAGACCGCGAGTCATGGTGCAAACGAACCGGCAGCAAGTGCTGGCCTTAGCAATCGAGACCTCGGGGAGGCTGGGGAGCGTCGCGATCTCGCGG
Source organism: Phycisphaerae bacterium (assembly GCA_029260235.1). Taxonomy (GTDB): domain Bacteria; phylum Planctomycetota; class Phycisphaerae; order UBA1845; family UBA1845; genus OFTM209. Next base: position 59,430 of record JAJDDP010000204.1, read on the forward strand.
GGACCACTGGTTCTTGAGGCAGCCGTTCTTAGCGCCGAGCAACGCCACGCCGTCGAACTCCTGCCAGCCATCCAATCCCTCTGCAAGCGGCACGAAATCCACCCCCGAGAAATCAACGAGGTCTACGTATCGGCTGGCCCGGGAAGCTTCACCGGTCTGCGAGTAGGCATGACCGTGGCTAGAACCTTGGCCTGGTCCATCGAAGCCAAGGTGGTGCGCGTACCCACCCTGGATGCGGTTGCCCAGAACGCGCTGGATTTGGAGAAGCCGCCCCAGCACCTGGCTGTGCTGCTAGATGCCAAGCGCAAGCACGCATTCGCCACCGCCTACCGCCTTGATCAGGGCAAGTACAAGCCGATCACCGAGCCCAAAGAGGTTGACATCGAAGCATTCGCAGCTAGCCTCCCCGCCGGGGCTGTGCTCATGGGCGAGGGCATCCCCTACCACGCCGAAGCTGTGGCCAGAACCAATCTCCAAGTGCTCCCCGAAGACCTGAACCGCGCCCGGGCAGAGGCCGTCCATCGCCTGGGCTATGCCGCTGCCCAAGAAGGGCTATTCGATCCGCTAGCTGACCTAACCCCCATCTACATCCGCCGCCCAGAAGCAGAAGAAGTTTGGGAGAAACGCCATGG